>JALYZG010000219.1 GCA_030948965.1 Candidatus Dormiibacterota bacterium
ACCGCGGACCTGCCGCGAGAAGGCGTCTGGCGAGTGGGCCGAGGCGATGACCCCTTGCGGCCTCCGCCTCGCGGAGCCGCAGACCTGGGTGACACCAAGGCCGGGAACCGATTCGACAGCCTGACCGGAGCCTTCGGCGTCCTCTACTTCGGCACCAACCTTGAGGTCTGCTTCGGTGAGACGCTCAGTCGGTACAGAACGGACCCGAAGCTTGCGTTCATCGAGGACGAGTGGCGAGAGCGCAACTTCATGCCCAGGGGGTGTCAACGGCGGCCGAAAAGTGACCCCCCTGCGGCAGATGAAAATTGACCCCCCTGCCCCGGGTTCCCGTCACGGTCAGTGGTCGATAGGCGCCCGCCTCCGGCGTGATCGTCCGCACCCCTGATACATCGGGTGAGCGTTGCGGCCGCTCTCGGCCGTCCTGGAGGCCGGTTTCCCGGCGCCGAGGCTGAACCGGGCGTCAGGAGCCATCGTCGGTGGGCACCCGGCCCAGATCTCGGTCCTTGAGCCGGTAGCTGTCGCCCTTGAGGCTGACGACGGTGGCGTGATGCACGAGCCGGTCGATCATGGCGGCGGCCACCACGGCATCGCCGAACACCTCGCCCCAGCGCCCGAACTGCTTGTTCGACGTGACGATGACACTGGCCCGCTCGTAGCGCGAGGACACCAACTGGAAGAACAAGTTGGCGGCCTGGGCCTCGAAGGGGATGTAGCCCACCTCGTCGATCACCAGCAGCGGGTAGCGGCCGAGGCGGGTGAGCTCTTCGTGCAGGCGACCAGCGCTGTGAGCCTCGGCCAGGCGGTCCACCCACTGGGCGGCGGTGGCGAAGGCGACGCGGTGGCCGGCCTGGCAGGCCCGGATCGACAAGCCGATGGCCAGGTGCGTCTTGCCCGTCCCCGGCGGGCCGAGGAACACGACGTTGTCCCGGCCCTCCACGAAGTCGAGGCCGCCAAGGTGGGCGATGACGTCGCGCTTGAGGGAGCGCTGGTGGTCGAAGTCGAAGTCCTCGAGGGTCTTGCGAGCCGGGAAGCGGGCGGCGCGGATGCGGATCTCCCCGCCGTTGGACTGGCGGGCCGCCACCTCCCGCTCCAGGCATGCGGCCAGGAACTCCTCGTGGCTCCAGCCGTCGGCGCGGGCCCGTTCGCCCAGGCGCTCGACGCTGCGGGCCAGTGTGGGTGCCTTGAGGGCTCGGCACAGATAGGCCAGGTCGGCAGCGGGCTTGGTCTTGGTCACCATCACGCCACCTCGGTGATGCGGTCGTAGTCGGCCAAGTCCCGCTCCTCGACCCCGTCGCCTCCGGCATCGGCGATCGCCTGCTCGGCGCGCATGGCCCGCATGGTGCGGGCGTGCTCCGGCGCCAGGATGTTCTGGTGGGCGGCCAGGCACCGGCGGTGGCGGGCCACCTCGGTGGCCTCGCAGGTGGCGACCACGGAGTCGAGCTCCACCCGCACCTGGATCCGGCGGCCGACGAAGCGGGGGTTCACGGAGTAGTCGTTGGTGTCGACGCGCACGTAGTGGTCCCGAGGCAGGCGGGTCGAAAAGCGCAGTGACGTATCGGGCAGCACCGGCGGGAACCCCAGCATTGCGCCCCGGTCCTCGGCCATGGCCTCGCGGGGCCGGACCTTGGTGGTGGCGTGGATGCGGTTGTTGGCCTTGATGAGCCAACCGCTCAGCTGGCGGTTGAAGTCGGCCACGTCATCGAAGCGCCGCCCGGGCAGGAAGCTGGTCTCGAGGTAACCGTTGGCCCGCTCGACGAGGCCCTTGGCCTCGGGGTCGCCGCGCTGGCACAGCAGTGCCCCGATGCCCAGCGTGCCTCGGAAGGCCTGGAACTCGGCGGTGAAAGCCATCTCCCGGCCTCGCCACCGCCCGATGGCCGCCTCCTGGTCCCACACCACCGTGCGGGGCAGGGCGCCGAACTGGCTCAGCACCGCCAGGTGTCCGCCCATGACGTCATGGGCCTGGCGCGACGGGATCATCCACGCCCCGATGAAGCGGCTGAACCCGGACACGCCGACGACCACCCATCCCTTGGCGACCTGGACGTGGCCGAGGGGGATCTCGGTGTCGGGCTGCCACAGGTCGAACTGGGCCAGCTCGCCGGGGCGATAGGACGTGCGCTGGCACGGATCAGGCGGGACGAACAGCGGCCGGAGTTCGCCCACGCGCTCGCGCAGCACCCGGATGGAGCGGTCCCAGCCGACACGCTCGGCGACCACCGTCGCCGGCATGTCCGGGAACTCGCCGAGCAGCTCGCGGATCCGCGGCTCGACGGCGTCGACGATCGAGCCCTTCCGCTCGCGCTCATAGCTCGGCGGCCCTTGCGATCGAAGTGCTGCCCGCACGGTGTTGCGCGCCAGCCCCAGCCGGCGGGCGATCGCCTTCACACCCATGCCCTCGGCCCGATGGAGCCGACGAACCTCGGCCCAGTCCTCCACGTTGATCACCCTTCCTGCTCCCTGGCTCGCATCCGGCCAGGGTTCGAGTTCCATCACGGTCAGTGGTGGACCCGGGAGGAGGGGGGTCAGTTTTCGGGTGCCGATAGGGGGTCAGTTTTCACGTGCCGCTGACAGAACCCAACCCTGAGAATGCTGTCGGGCATCTGCGACTGCGGCGCCCCTGCACAGCTACTCGGTGTGGCGCCGACGCGGTGCGACAGCCACGCAGGCCGGGCACTCTGCTCACGCGTGCGCGTCACAACGCTGGCCCTTGGAGCCCGGCGGACCAACAGGTCAGTGCTCACGCCGGAGTCCGATCTCGGCCCGGAGGCGTTCGACCTCACGTTCGAGCGAACCCACACGTCGTTCGAGGGAGGCCACGATCTCGGCGACGTCCTGCTCGCTCGTGAGGAAGGCACCCCGCTTGGACCAATGCGACAGACGGTCCCGCCAGTTGGCCTTCTGCTCCATGGCGATCTTCTACCCACTTCCACCGCGCCAATCGGCGTTCGTTGCGGCGCCGCCGGGCTTCCGCG
>JALYZG010000224.1 GCA_030948965.1 Candidatus Dormiibacterota bacterium
GCCGCGGACCGCGCGAACCGGGCCGCCGCGGGGGCGCTGCTCGCGGAGGCGCGGCCGGTCGCGGTCCGCCTGGGCGCGGAACCGCTGCGCCAGGCGATCGACGAGCTCGCGGCGCGAGCACGACTGACAGTGGAGGCAGCGGCGACGGCGACCAGCCCCGCGCCCTCCGCCAGCAGGAAGCCCGGCTTCGACCTGACTCGTCGCGAGCTCGAGGTCCTTGCCCTGCTCGCTGCCGGCCGAACGAACCGCCAGATCGCGCAGCAGCTCTACATCAGCGAGAGCACCGCCGGCGTCCACGTGTCGAACATCCTCGGCAAGCTTGGGGTCGACGGGCGGGTGGAGGCGGCAGCGATGGCAGTCCGCCTGGGCCTCGCCGGCTGACTCCCCGCCTTCGAACGCCTCGCAGGCCCCCGGCGCGCCTGGCCTGGGCCGCCGCCCCGGGAAGGGGAAGCGGGTAGACTCGCGCGGTGACCGCCGAGACGACAGCAGGCGCCTCCGGCCGGGCCCGGACGGGCATCCCCAGGAACCCTGGCCGTCGCGAGCTCGGGATGAAGGCCACCATGCTCTTCCCCGACCGCGACATCGTCGAGAAATTCTACGTGCCGCTGATCTACACCGCCTGCCGGACCTGCTATTCGGAGCTCGCGCCGGAGGAGATCTTCCGCCGCGCGCTGGACGGTGAGATCGATCAGCAGAAGATGCAGAAGCTCATCCAGGGCGTCATCGAGTCGGGCCACGGCTCGACGATCGAGCACGTCGTGTTCACGTTCGGGATCACCGGCGTGTCGCGCACCCTGTCCCACCAGCTCGTGCGGCACCGGGCGGGCGTGGCGTTCGACCAGCAGAGCCAGCGCTACGTCAAGTTCAAGGGCGCAGCGACGATGCTGCCGGCGACGATCGAGGACGCCGACCCGGAGTTGCGCCGGCGCTACGAGGAGCAGGTGGACGGCGCGCTCGGGCTGTATGGCGAGCTCGTTGGCGCCGGCATTCCCGGCGAGGATGCCCGCTTCGTCTTTCCCAACGCGACCCGCACCAACCTGGTCATGACGACCAACCTGCGGGCGCTCATCCACATGTCGGGGCTGCGGCTGTGCACCATGGCCCAGTGGGAGATCCGCCGCCTGTTCCAGCTGATCCGCCACGAGGTCTTCGGCGTGTCGCCGTTCCTGGGCAGCTTCCTGGCGCCAAAGTGCGTGCCGCTTGGCTACTGCGACGAGATGGGCAACCGCGACGAGCACTGCCCCATCCGGCCCCACAAGGACAACGTGCTGGGGGCGTGGGCGGAACGGGCGAAGGCGGCCAAGGCGGGCGGCCGGGAGCTGCCGGTCACCTGATCGCGCTGGGCGCACCCAAGCCGAAGCGCGGGCCGCCTGATCGCCGGACCTCCGCCGCCGAAACCGTCACTTATTCGTGGTGTGGGTGTTGGTCAAGCCGCCCGCGCTTCGTTGGGCTCTGCCACGCACGAGTCTCTGGTTGCATCTCGTCAGCCAGTCACCGCGTGCATACGCGACGGTTTCAGCCCGACGAACATGCACCCGATGGGTATGTGACGGTTCGGCCGCGGCGAGACCGTTTGAGGCGCGCTCAGAGGCCCGCCACGAAGCGGCGGATGACGCGCGCCAGGCGCGGACCCGCCTCCGCTCCGGCGGCCAGGACTTCCGCGTGGGTCAGCGGCTGGCCGGTGTAGCCGGCGCCGGCGTTCGTGACCAGCGACACGCCACACACCTCGAGACCGCACCAGCGCGCGGCGATGCATTCGAGGACCGTTGACATGCCGACCGAATCGGCGCCCAGGGTTCGCAGCATCCGCACCTCGGCCGGGGTCTCGTATTGCGGTCCGAGCAGGCCGGCGTAGATCCCTTCGGCCAGGTCGACACCTTCCGCGGCCCCGGCCGCATGCAGCGCGGCTCGAAGGCGTGGGCTCCAGGCGTCGACAAGATCCGGAAAGCGAGGACCGATCGCGTCCGCGTTCGGGCCCAGCAGCGGGGTCCTGCCGGTCAGGTTGAGGTGGTCGGCAATCACCATCAGCGTGCCGGGCCCCATCTCCGGGTTGACGCCGCCGGCCGCGTTGGTGAGAACGACCACGGCCGCCCCGAGGCGGCGGAACAGCAGCACCGGCTGGACGACCAGCCCGGGGTCGTTGCCCTCGTAGAGGTGGAACCGCCCCTGGAGCAGCACAACGGCCTTGCCACCAAGCCGTCCAACCAGGAGCCGCCCGGCGTGACCCGGAGCGGTGGCGGCCGGCCAGCCCGGCAG
>JALYZG010000234.1 GCA_030948965.1 Candidatus Dormiibacterota bacterium
GGGGTTCAGGAAGGGGAGGCCTGCCTCCCCTTGCCTTAGTGCTAGGCAGAGCCCGGCTCTGCCGGGCGGTGGGCAATCAAAACCTCCCCGATCGCAGCGACAGGCGCGCGCCAGCGTTGTCGGAGGGGTTCAGGAAGGGGAGGCCTGCCTCCCCTTGCCTTAGTGCTAGGCAGAGCCCGGCTCTGCCGGGCGGTGGGCAATCGAAACCTCCCCGATCGCAACGACAGGCGCGCGCCAGCGTTGTCGGAGGGGTTCAGGAAGGGGAGGCCTGCCTCCCCTTCCGCACACTGGCGCGGCGGGCGATGGAACGCTTCGGAGGGGTTCAGGAAGGGGAGGCCTGCCTCCCCTTGCATCAGTCAAAGAGTTTCATCTGCAGGTCCGGCTGAGGATGGACCAGGCCCGAGAGGCCGACCCCGATGAGGCGTACCGGGCGCTGCTCGAGGTGGGATTTTTCGAGGGCGGTCCGGGCCGCTCGAAATATCGTGTCAGCATCGTCCGTCGGGCTGGTCCGGCTGACCTGCCGCGACACCAGCCGGAAATCGGGCAGTTTCAGCTTCACGTACACCGTCCGCGCCCGCACTCCATCCGCCCGCAGGCGCTCCGTTACCCGGTCGACCAGATCGTGCAGAGCCGTCTCGAGCTGGCCCGCGTCGACCACGTCGTTCTCGAAGGTGGTCTCGGCGCTAATCGTCTTGGCCGGTCGGGAGCCGTCCACCGGGGCTCGGTCGCGGCCCTGGGCCAGCCGTTGCAGCATCGCCCCGCCCTGGCCCAGGGCCTGCAGGAGGCGCTGGGTCTCGTGCGCCGCCAGGTCGCCGACGCTGCGCACGCCCATCAGGCGCAACCGTTCCTCGGTCTTCGGCCCGAGCCCGGGTATCACCGAGATCGGGAGTGGCGCGAGGAACCCGGCCTCGGTTCCGGGTGGGACCAGGACCAGCCCGTCCGGCTTGCGACTGGCGCTCGCGATCTTGGCCAGCAGCTTGCTCGTGGCGGCGCCGACACTGGCGGTGAGGCCGACCTCCGTGTGGATCGAGTACTTGATGCGGCGGGCGACCTCCTCAGGCGTGGCCGTTCCGTGCCGGGTCCGGGCGGTGACATCGAGGTAGGCCTCGTCCAGCGCGATGGCCTCGATCCGCTCGGGCGAACCGTAACGGCGGAAGATGCCGTGGACCGCGCGGCTGGCTTCCCTGTAGCGACTGGGGTTGGGGGGTACCACGAGGAGCTGAGGGCATAGTCCAACGGCCTCGTGCAGGGGCATCGCCGAGTGGACGCCGAAGCCGCGCGCCTCATAGGAGGCGCCCATCACCACCGCCCGCCTGGAGCGCCCCGCCACGGCCAGGGGCCGGCCCCGAAGGTGCTCGTCGTCGCGCTGGTGCACAGAGCTGTAGAAGGCGTCGAGATCCACATGCAGGATCGTGCGCGGCCACGGCTCCGCCCTCGGCATCAGAGGTGCGGCCGGAAGATCCGACAGGATCTTCGGCGCCCATGCACGCCATCTGCGGCGTCGGCTCCTCCGCGCCTCGCTGCGCGTATGTCGAATACGCTCACTCCGGTGCTCGTCACCTCCTTGCAGCTGATGCATCTACCACCCCACGAAATCTGCGATTTCGCGGGGACCCCGACCTGGCCACCGAATCTCTCCGCCGGCTTTCCGGCCGCACCTCTGGGCGGCAGTGTGCCACAAGAAGTTGTGGCTAACCTTCGCAGCGTGCGCATGGGGTCGCCGTCGATCGTCTTGGTGACCGGAGCCCGTGGTGGCTGAGACGCCGGGCTCCGCCGCCGGCCGGGTCCTGATCGACGCTCGCCCGCTGCAGGGGTCCGACGCGCAGCGAGGCCTCGGCAGCTACGTCCGCGGACTGCTGTCGGGGCTCCTGGAGGTGGGCTTCGACAAGCGGGCGGCGCTGCTCTTCGACGCTCGCGACTCGGTGCCAGAGCTACCTGGAGGCCGCTGGCTTGCCTTCAGCGTGCGCCCCCGCTACCGGGGCCGGCCAGGACTCCTGGAGGAGGCGGCATGGATGGGCCGGTGGCTGGCCGGGCTCAGACCCGCTATCTACCACGCCACGACCTTGGCCCTGCCGGGACGCTCGCCCGTGCCGATGGTGGTGACCCTCCATGACCTGATTCCCTGGGCCCTGCCCAGCCGCGCGATGTTGGGTGAGCGGACCCGCTGGTGGGTCGGCCGGCGCCTGCTGCGGCGCGCCGACCTGGTCCTCGCCGTCTCGGAGGCCACGGCCGCGGACGGCCGCCGTCTGGCGGGCATCCGCG
>JALYZG010000256.1 GCA_030948965.1 Candidatus Dormiibacterota bacterium
GGCCCCGGCCGTCCCGGTTGCTGGTCAGCACGTAGACGCAGCCGTCGCGGCCCGTGACGACGTCCCGCATCCGTCCGAAGCCGGTCAGGACGGTCTCCGTCTGCACGACGCGAGCGGGGTCGGCCGGGTCGAGGAAGACGCGCAGCACCGCGGTCCCCCGAAGCTCGGCGATGAGCAGGGTCGGGCGCTGGCCCGGCAGCGCGAAGAAACTCGCCCCCGACGGCGCCCAGGAGACCTCCGAGCCGCTCTCGATCAGCGGCGCGCCCGGCGCGGGCAGCCCGGACGGCGCCCGGAGGCCGGTCGGCGTGCTCGCCCCGGTGATCAGCGGCCAGCCCAGGAACTGGCCCGGACGCACGAGGTCGAGCCGGTCGTGGTGGTACAGGGCCGTGCCGCCCGGCGCCTCACCGGTGGGACCGTTGTCGCTGGCATACAGGTTGCCCGCCGCGTCCCAGGCCAGGCCCTCGGGGTTACGTAGGCCGTAGCCGAAGACGGGCGAGCCTGGGATCGGGTTGTCGGCCGGAACTGAGCCATCGTCCTTCAGGCGCAGGACCTTGCCGTTCAGCGAGGCCGTGCTCCAGGCGCGGGTGGGCACCTGGCCGTCACCCACGGTGACGTAGAGGTCACCGTCCGGCCCGAACGCCAGCCGGCCGCCGAAGTGGCAGCAGCTACCGCCGGCCAGGCCGTCCAGGATGACGCTCTCGGCCCCGAGCCGGAGGCTGCCCTGAGCGCTCGGGTCCAGAACGGTGAAGCGAGAAACGCGGCTGACGAGGCCGGCCCCGGTGCTTCTTGTGTAGAAGAGGTACACGTACGGCGGCGTCGGGTAGCCCGGGTGCACGGCCAGGCCCAAGAGTCCGCTCTCCGTCCCCGAGGCAGAGGCCACCGGTAGCGTCAGGGCGGGGTCGGGCAGCAGCCGGCCGCCGGCGATGACGCGGACCCTGCCTGGTCTCTCGGTGACAAGCATCCGGCCGTCGGGCAGGATGGCCAGCGCCCAGGGCACGACCAGGCCTGAGGCGAGGGTCGCCACGTTGAGATTCAGCGGGCCCGGGGCGGCCAGGGCGGAGGCGGAAGGCGAGGGGGCGGCAGATGGCGAGGGCGACGGTGACGCGGACGGCTGGGGCGACGCGGCCGGCGAGCGCCGGGGAGCCGAGCTCACCCCCGAGCTGCACGCCGCCAGCCCGAGGATCGCAACGAGGGCCATTGCCGCGGGCTGGAGCCGACCTCCTAACACCGCCCGTCCGTGCCGGAGGCTGGCAGGCCTCACGGCGAGCCGCCGCCGCCAGTGGCGTAGCTGAAGATGATCTGGTCGATCAGCTGTTCGACGGGCGCCAGGTTGTCCGTGAAGACCTGGCTGTGGTAGGTCGAAGCCCGCAGGTTGCCGTCAGCCAACGCGGTCGCCGCCACCTGCTGCACGAGTGGCTCCCGGGCCAGGGCCAAGTTGTGGCGTACATCGTCGGTCGTCACGGTTTCGGAGGTGCCGTAGATCACGGTGTTGCTGAACTGAGACACGTCCACCAGGAACACGCCGGGGTAGGCCGCGGCCATGGTGCTGGCCAGGGCGCCGACCAAACGGTAGTCGCTGCCTGCGCGCCCTGCGTTCACCACTGCCACGCCGCCCGGCGCGAGGTGGGCGCGAACCTGCTGGAAGAACTCGACCGTCGTCATCTGGAACGGGATGTAAGGCTGGCGGTACGCATCCATCACGATGACGTCGTACTTGTCGGATGCGGGGGCCGTCGCGAGCCAGTAGCGCGCGTCCTGCTGCACGACATCAAGGTTGGGCTCGTTCATGTGAAAGTAGCGGCGGGCGACGCCGATGACGTCGGGGTCGATCTCCACGCCTGTCACGGCCACGGCGGTGCCGTAGGCGGCGTCGTACTGGCGGACCGCCGTGCCCCCGGCCAGGCCGAGGATGGCGAGGCGGCGGGGCCGCGACTCGCTGGCCTGGGCCCGGCGGAACGCGGGGGCGAGCATGAAGTAGTCCCAGGGACCGCCGGTGAGGACGGACTTGGGGTCGTAGATGGAGTGCACGGCCAGACCCTCGTTGAGGATCAGCTCGGTCCGGGACCCGTCCTGGACGACGCGGATGTACTGATAGGGCGAATCCTTCTCGAAGAGCAGCCGCCCGTACCGAGGCGGGTTGATGCCGCTGGGCAACAGCACGGCCGCCACCACCACCGCCAGCAGCAGGGCCAGGGGCAGGAGCCGGCGGCGGGGCTGGGGCCAGAGGCCGATCGCGGACGGCACCAGGAGCGCGACGCTGAAGATCAGCATCGTGCCCCGGCTGCCGTAGGTGGGTATGAGCCAGAAGACGGGTAGGAACGTGCCCACGATGCTGCCGGCGGTGCTCAGTGCGTACACGGCTCCGGCGGTGTTGCCGCCGGACTCCACGTTGCGCAGGAGAAGGCGAATCGCGAACGGCGAGACGCAGCCGAGAAGCACGACCGGGACCGCGAAGAGCAGCACGACGGCGAGCAGCGTGCCCCCGACCAGGCCCGCGGAAAGCTGGGCGAAGCCCTGCTGCGACCGCAAGAGGATGGGGTAGGCGACGATCGGGATGAGACCGATCCAGAGTCCCGCCCAGGCGGTGAGCTGGTAGAGGAGCTCGGGCCGGGGGTGTCGATCGGCCAGCCGGCCTCCGATGACGTAGCCGGCGCTGAGATAGATCAGTACGAGGCCGATGAGGACCCCCCAGACGTACAGGCTGGTACCGAAGTAGGGGGCCAGCAGGCGCGAAGCGCCGAACTCCACGGCCAGCGACGACATGCCGGAGACGAAGACGAGCGGCAGGAGCACGCGGCGGGCGGCCAGGCCCGAATTCATCGATTCACGGCGAGGTCGGGCATCGGTGGATGCGGGCCAAGACGATTTAGGGTAGCGGCCCACCCTGTGAACCCCCGCCGTGGATCGCGGCCAGGTGCGGTACTAGGGCGCCAGTCCCTCGGCGAGGTTGCGGGCGGCTTCCGTGAGGGGCAAGGGCAGCCGCACGTCGACTTGTGCGAACAGGTCCCCCGCCTTGCCCCCAGACCCGCCGGGGAAGCCCAGGCCCCGGAGGCGAAGGCGCGTGCCGTTCTGCGTCTCGGCCGGGACCGTCAGCCGCACCCGACCGCCCTTGAGCGTCGGCACCTCGACCTCGCCGCCCAGCAGCGCCACCCGCAGCGGGACCTCGACGGTCACGCTGAGGTTTGTGCCCTCGCGCCGGAAGCGAGTGTCGGGAGCGACGTGCACGCGGGCGCGGAGCCCGGGCACGCGCAGGATCGTGCCGTCCGCGACCCCAGCCGGCACCTGGACCTCGATCCTGCGGCCGTCCGGCAGGACCACCTGCCGCGCCGTGCCCGTGAAGGCCTCGCGCAGCGTGATCTCCACGTCGCCTTCGGCTTCGGCCGGTCGCGTCGAGGCCCGACCCCGACGTGTCGAAGTGCCGCCCTGACCTTCGAAGATGGAGCCGAAGAGGTCGCCGAGACCGGCGCCGCCGGCACCCCCGAACAGTCGCTCGAACTCCTCCGGATCGATGGTCTGGTACTGGACGTTCGGCCCGTAGGCACCGCTCGCGCCCCCGGGCGCCCAGCCGCCGCCCTGGCTCGCCGCCTCCCAGTTGGACCCGAAGCGGTCGTAGAGCCTGCGCTTCTCCGGGTCGGAGAGAACGTCGTTCGCCTCGCTGATGGCCTTGAAGCGTCGCTCCGCGTCGACGTCGCCCGGGTTGGCGTCCGGGTGATGCTTGCGCGCCAGCTTGCGGAAGGCGCTCTTGATGTCCTTCTCGGACGCGTCCCGAGCCAGGCCCAGCGTCTCGTAGTAGTCCGTCACGGCCGGCATCTCGAAACGATTCTTACCAATTTCGCAATCGGGCTAACCCGTTCCCCATCCCTCCCCGGCCGGGGAAGGAGCATCATCCGAGCGGCAGTACGCGCGCCGAGAATCCGCCGTCGGGCCCGAGCTCAAGGATTCCGACCGACGCCACCGGCCGGTCACGGCGATGGCGGATGACCTGCAGCCAGGACCACTCGAACCAACCGGGACGCTGCGCCAAGCGGCGCTCTGCCTCAGCGCGGGTGACCTGGTATACAGCCCCTGGGTTGAAGACGAGGGCGCCGTCCACGATCGCGGCCCGGGCGGCATGGGTATGGCCGTAGACCACCGCGTCGACCCTCCCAAACCGGCGGCGAACCCAGCCCTCCTGGTCGCCCCGCGGCCACCACGAACCGAGCGCGAAGGTGGCGAGGAACGTCCACGGCTCCTCGAGGAGTCGCGAGCGGTTGCCGTGGATCAGCCCCACGCGACGTCCGCCCACCTCCACCACGCGTCGTGCGGGCAGCTCCCCCAACCTTCGGTCGTGGTCGCCCCGCACCGCCGTCACGGGCGCTATCTCGGCCAGGCGGCGCAGCGTCTGCTCGTCGCCCACGTCCCCGGCGTGGAGGATCAGCTCCACCCCGCGGAGCCGCTCGAAGACCTCGGCCGGCAACTCCGGCAGGAACTCGGGGCAGTGGGTATCGGCTACGACGCCTATGCGCATGACTGCTGCCATTGTCCCGGAATACTAAATTGCACACTGCTCTTGACAATCTGGTATCTCTCCACTTACGGTTCTACACATGAACATCGACAAGCGCGAGATTCTGGATCGGGTTGCGCGAGGCGAGCTCTCGCCTCAGGATGCCGCGGAGCTGCTGGATCGACTGGATCCGGACACCGCGCGGCCCCAGGCGGCGGTGGCCGACCCGGACCCCGCAGCCGCCGACCCCGGCTACGGGGAGGCTTCCGCTCCGGCCGCCCGAATCCGCGTCGCCCGCAACCTCGGCCGGGTCGAGATCTCGGGTGATCATGGAGTGCGCGAGGCGGTCGCCGAGGGTCCCCACGTAGCCCGCAGGGAGGGCGACACGCTGGTCATCGAGGGCGTCGAGCACGAGTTGGGCGAGGCCTGGTTCGCTTTCAACAGCCGGAGCTGGCAGGAGGACTTCAGGCGGCCCGTGCGGGTGCGAGTCAACCCCGACCTGCCGCTGGAAGTGAGGTCGCAGGCAGGCTCGGTCCGTATCCGGGGCGTGCGTGGCCCCATTCGCGCCGAGGTCCAGGCCGGCATGACCCAGATCGACGACTTCAGCGGCCCGCTCGACCTCAGCGCCCAGGCCGGCACCATCCGCGCCACCGGGCGCATGAGTACAGGAGCTTCACGAGTGCGCTGCGACGCGGGCAGCGTCTTTCTCGACCTGGACAACGACTCCAGCGTCCGCATGACGGCCCACGCCACGCTGGGCAAGGTGGTCGTCGACGGAGCCGTGATGACGGACACAGGGTGGCTGATCGGGGACGGCCAGGCGACCCTGGACGTGGACGCCACCATGGGTTCGATCCGGGTCCAGGCGCGTTCGTGAGCGTGTCCGCCGGCACCCGCACCGCGCCCCGCGACTGTCCCGTCTGCGGCGCGCGGATGGCGCTGACGCGGCTCAGCTGCCACGCCTGCAGGACCGAGCTGTCAGGCGACTTCGCGGTCTGCGATTTCTGCTCTCTCGGTCCCGACGACCGCGACCTGCTGCGGGTCTTCCTGGCCTCGCGGGGCAACATGAAAGACCTGGAGCGCCACCTCGGGGTCAGCTACCCGACGGCTCGCGCGAGGTTCGACCAGCTCCTCGGCCGGCTCGGCATCCCGACCGAGAAGGCGCAGCCGCCGCCGGAGCGCGTGGACCTGCTGGAGAGGCTGGCCCGAGGCGAGATCGACATCGACGCCGCGCTGCGAGACCTGGCCTGAGGCGCGCCGCTCGCGATCCGGCCGCCGACCCCGGACGCCGCCCGTGGCGGGTGCTGCGCTCGCCAACCTTCAGGCTGCTCTGGGGGGCGCAGCTGCTCTCGCTCTGCGCCGACTTGTTCCACTACGTGGCGATGGCCTGGCTGACCCTGCAGGTGACGGGTCAGGCGCGGCGCTGGGCGCCGTGCTGGCGGTCCAGGGCGTGCCCCGGGCGCTGTTGATACTGGTCGGCGGAGCCCTCGCCGACCGCCTCTCCCACCGCACCGTGATGGTGTTTTCAATGGTCGCCCGAGCGGTGGTGGCGGGGGTGCTGGCGGGTTTGGTCGCCGCCGGCCTCGCCCACCTCTGGTGGCTCTTCGCCGCCGCCCTTCTGCTGGGCGCGATCTCGGCCTTCTTCATGCCCGCCCGGGGCGCGATCCTGCCCAGCCTGGTGGACCCGGCCCAACTGGAGCCCGCCAACTCGCTTCTGACGGTCAACCAGCAGGCCGCCGCCGTGATCGGGCCCGCCCTGGCGGGCGTGGTGGTCGCAGCTTGGGGTTCGGCGCCGGCGTTCTTCGCGGACGCCGCCGCCTACGCCGCCGGACCGCCCTGGTCGCCCTCATTCCAGGCGGTGCCCGTACGGGCGCGCGGGCGCGGTCCCGGTTGAAGCTCCTATGTCAAGCGGCGGCAATTGCGCCCCACCGAGTGCTCCCGCTTAGTAGCCCCGGCGGCCAGGCGGTGCTCGAAGTAGGCCTTGCCGCGGGCGCTCCAACGGAGTTGGGTGATAGCGATGCGGTAGAGGGCGGCAGTGAGCTGGCGGTTGCCGCCGCGGTTGAGCCGGAAGCGCTGACGGTTGCCCGACCAGACTCGGTCGCCAATCGTCCGACCAGCCCGCGGTAGCCTCGAATCGCTTGCTGCGGCCCCACATCCTGGTCCTCATAGCGCACGACCTCGGGCGCCACCTCGGCTGCTACGGCCGGGGCGTGACCACCCCGGCCATCGATCGCCTGGCGAACCAGGGCGCGCTACTGGAGCGCGCCTTTGCCGCGGCGCCCCAGTGCAGCCCCAGCCGCGCGGCCTTGAACAGCGGGCTCTGGCCCCATCGCACCGGCATGTTGGGCCTGGCCCATCTGGGCTGGTC
Source organism: Candidatus Dormiibacterota bacterium (assembly GCA_030948965.1). Lineage (GTDB taxonomy): Bacteria > Chloroflexota > Dormibacteria > Dormibacterales > Dormibacteraceae > JALYZG01. The sequence goes on from JALYZG010000256.1 coordinate 6,855, forward strand.
GATGCGCCCCGAGGTGCCCAAGCTGCCGGAGCTGCTGGCCGCGGCCGGCTACCGCACGGCCCTGGTCGGGCTGGAGCATGAGGGCGTGGGATGCATGTCCGACCACGGCTACCAGGAGATCGTGGAAGCGGGCTCCAACCGGGCGGAGGAGGTGGCGGCGCGGGCAGTGGAGTTCATCCGAGACTCGGTCCACCCGCAAGGCCGGCGCGCGTTCGCGTCCATCGGCTTCGAGGAGTGCCACCGTCCGTTTCCGGAATCGCGTGGCGGCGTGCCGCGCCTCCGCCCGCCGCCCGCGCACCTCCCGGATTTGCCCGAGGTGCGCAGGGACCTGGCCGGCCTGGACGAGTCGGCGCGGCGCCTCGACGCCGGGGTCGGCCGGGTGCTGGCGGAGCTGGACCGGCGGAACCTGGATGCGGAGACGCTGGTGGTCTTCACCACCGACCACGGCATCGCTTTTCCGCGCGCGAAGGGCACCCTCTTGGAATCGGGCCTGGAGACCGCCCTGATCATGCGCCTCCCGGGCGTGGTCCGAGCCGGCCTGACCTCGGACGCCCTGGTCGGGAACGTGGACGTCCTGCCCACGCTGTGCGAGCTGGCCGGCGCGGCGGTCCCGGCCGGGATCGACGGGCGCGGCTTCCTCCCGGTGGCGCGGGGACAGGCCAGAGGGCACCGCGAGCGTCTCTTCGCGGAGATGACCTGGCACGACGCTTACGCGCCCCAACGGGCGGTGCGGACTGGGCGCCACAAGCTCATACGGCGCTTTGGCCCAGAGGGTCCCGCGTACGTGCCGCTCGACGTGTACGCCAGCCCCTCCGGTCGGGCGGTGCGCTCCCAACGAGGCCCGGACCCGAATTCGGCGCCGCGTGAGGAGCTCTACGACCTGGCCGCTGATCCGGCCGAGACTGAGAACTTGGCCGCCGACCCGGCCCATGCCAGCCTGGTGGAGGGCCTCCGCACCGAGATGGAGCGGTGGATGGCCCAGTCCGGCGACCCGCTGCTGGTAGGGCCTGTGCCGGGCAGGGAATCGCCCGAGTGGGCGCAGCTTCGAGCGTCCCAGTCGGGCGACCTGTAGCCGGGGGCGAGCAGCTCCAATCCGGATCGCTACTCGAGAACATCTCGCCGCCGCACCAGGGCGACGGCCAGCCCGAGCATCCCCGCCAGCCAGAGCCCGATCACGAGGAGCGCGTGGCGGGTGTCGACCGTGACGAACGGCTGCAGCATCGGGCTGTGCACAGTGTGGTCGCGGATCAATGCCTTCGACAGCGCGTCGAGATTGGGGCCGAGAAGGAAGCCTGAGAGGTCCAGCCAGACCTGCCTTCCGGTGAAGGTGTGCAGGAGGCTCAGGATCACGTCGGCCATGTTGTCCGCCGGGAAGAAGGCGAGCGCGGCCCCCACGCCGAAGGCCAGGGACCGGCCTACGACGGCGGCCGTGGCGCCGATGACGATGGAGGCCGCCATGCTGATCAGGCAGGTGACAACGCAGAGGCCGGCGTCCTGCCAGACCCGGGCGGGCATGGCGGCCAGGCCGTGAGGCGTGCCGGCCCAGATGACGGCGATGGCAGTCAACGCCGCGGCCCAGAGCGCCAGGTAGCCGGCCAGCAGGAGCAGCCCGAGCACCGACACGGCCGCGAGCTTGGCCGCCAGCAGACGGAGACGGCCGCCGCCGCGCGCGTACAGCACCCGGATGGTGCCAGCCGAATACTCCATGCCCACGGTCCGCGCCGAGACGATCAGCAGCACGATCCCCGACCCGGTGGTGAAGGCGAACTGGACGACGTCTGAAACGAGGAACATGAAGCCGCTCGGGTCGTGCGCATAGGAACGCCTGGAAGGGTCGTTGGTGACGAGGCTGAGCGCCAGCAGGCCGACGAGCAGCACCGCGACCGCCAGCATGGCCCAGAGCGAGCGCTGCCCGGCCAGCTTTCGGATCTCGGCCCGGACCGCTCCGGGCCAGCTCGGCGCCGGAACCGGAACCGGCAGTCGCCCGGGAGCGAAGGTGGCGCCGACCGTGCTCATCTCCCACCTCCGGCTGAGGTCAGGTCGAGAAAGACCTCCTCCAGGCCGTGGCGCCGCTCCGTGACCGAGTCGGGGGTGAAACCCGAGCCGACCAAGAAGTCGGTCAGCTCCCGGCCCCGGCCGCTGGGCGAGGCCGTCACCAGGACGCCGCCCTCGATGCGGGCGCCCGCGCCCCAATCGTGGCGCCGGATCAACAGCAGCGCGGCCGGCGCGTCGGCCGAGCACACCTCGAACACCCCGCTCGCCGCCACCAGCTCGGCCAGTGGCGCCAACCGTACGAGACGGCCGAGGCTGACGATGGCGACCCGGTCGCACGTCTGCTCCACCTCCGCCAGCACGTGGCTGGAGAGGAAGATGGTCTTGCCGGAAGCCGCCAGCCGGCGCAGCAGATCCCGCATCTCCACGATCCCGGCCGGATCGAGGCCGTTGGCGGGCTCGTCCAGGATCAACAGCTCGGGACCGTGGAGGAGCGCCACCGCCACCCCCAGCCTCTGCTTCATGCCCAGCGAGTAGGTCTTGACCCGGTCGCGTTCGCGGCCCCGGAGCCCGACGACCTCCAGCACCGCCTCGAGGCGCGCCTGAGAGAGACCGCCGAGCACGTCCGCGAAGCAGCGCAGGTTGTCGATGCCGGACAGGTAGCCGTACAGCGCCGGTGCCTCGATCAATGCACCCACCCGGGGCAGCACCTGGGAGCCGTGCCGCTCGACATCCCGGCCCAACAACTCCACGCGTCCGCTCGTCGGCCGCACAAGGCCGAGAAGCATCCGGATGGTCGTGGTCTTGCCGGCCCCGTTAGGGCCGAGGAAGCCGAAGATCTCGCCCCCGCGCACCTCCAGGTCAAGATCGTGCACGGCGGCCCGCCGGCCGTACGATTTGGACAATCTGTGCGTCTCCACGACGCAGGTCGTGCTTGCCATGCCGCCGAGCTTCGGCGTCGGTTGTGTCAGAAGGATGCCCGCGGCCGGCCGGTCAGGCTCGAAAGCGGTAGCCCACCCCCCACACCGCCTCTATTCGGTCGCCGAGGTCCCCGATCTTGCGCCGCAGGCGCACGATCTGTGTGTCGACGGCGCGATCGAGGCCGTCGTAGTCCGGTCCCCAGACCCTGTCCAGCAAGAAGTCGCGGGTGAAGGTCCGGCCCGGGTTGCGGACGAAGAGGGTGAGGAGCTCCATCTCGCGCCCGCTCAGCTCCAGCGCCCGGCCCGCGATGGAGGCCCGATGAGTGCCGGGCTCGATCACCAGCTGTTCCCACACGACGGGGGCGTCGCCGTCAATCGCTTCCGTCCCGTCCAGCGCGACGCGCCGCAGCATGGCTCGCACCCGGGCGACCAGCTCGGCGATCGAGAAGGGCTTGACCACGTAGTCGTCGGCACCCACCTCGAGACCGGCCACGCGGTCCGCCTCGTCGTCGCGGGCGGTCAGCATGATGATCGGCATCAGACGGGTGCGGCGCAGCTCGCGGCACACGGCCAGCCCATCCAGGCCCGGCAGCATCCAGTCCAGCACCACCAAGTCCGGGCCAGCCTGCGCGGCCTGGCGAAGGGCATCGCGCCCATCGAAGGCCTGGGCCACTTCATGGCCGTCCTGCCGCAGGTGGTCGCGGATCAGTCCGTTCAAGCCCACTTCGTCCTCAACCACTAGGACCCTGGCCATCAGATCGTCAATCGCGGCAGCATGACCCTGAAGCTGGTGCCCTGACCCGGCTCCGAGGTCGCCTGGATGACGCCACCCATCGCCTCCACGAGGTCCCGGGCGATGGCGAGGCCGAGGCCGAAGCCGCCGGCATCGCGGCTCCGGGAGGGGTCGGCGCGATAGAAGCGCTCGAAGACGCGGGCGAGCTCGTCGGCGGCGATGCCAACCCCCGTATCGGTGACGGAGACCCACGCCCAGCGCCCGTCGTCGCCCGTGGCGACCATCACCGCCCCGCCCTCCGGGGTGTGGGTGATCGCATTGCGGACCAGGTTGGTCAGGACCTGGGCCACCCGATCCGAGTCGGCCCACGCCCAGGCGGCCTCAGGCTCCGCCGGGCGCACGAGGGCCACCCTGCGCTCGGCGTGCGCCAGCGGCTCCAGGGCCGCAGCCACCTGACTCGCGACCTGGCGCAGATCGACGGCCGCCGGCCGGGTGGCCAGCTCGCCGGACTCCGCGCGGGCCAGCAGCAGCAGGTCGTCGACCAGCCCGCCCAGGCGCCGGGCCTCCCCGGCGATCACACCCAGGTACGCGTCGCGGTCGAGGTCGAGCGGGCGCTGCGCCTCGGGCAGAAGCAGAGTCTCGGCGTGACCCTGAATGCTGGCGATCGGCGTGCGCAGCTCGTGCGAGACGTTGACTATCAGCTCCCGCCGGCCCCGGTCCGCGGCCTCCGCGCGCCGCCGCGCCTGCCAGACCTGGCGCTGCTCGGGGCTGGGCGAGAGCATGATCTCGGCGAACCGGGCCGACATCCAGGCGAAGCCGTTGATGGCGTTTGCCGCGACCACCAGCAGCACCAGGCCGAGCACAGCCAGGCTGGCGTAGCCAAGCGCCAGCGGGGCGGTCAGGTGGGAGGAGAACGCGAGCCGGACTGCTGCGTAGGAAGCGACCAGGCAGAACCCCGCGGCCGA
>JALYZG010000291.1 GCA_030948965.1 Candidatus Dormiibacterota bacterium
CCCTCGAGGAGCTGCAGCGGCGTTCGACCGCCGAGCCCGAGTGGTTCTGGGACGCGGTGGTTCGGGACCTCGGGATCCGCTTCGACAAGCCGTACGACCTCGTCCTCGACCTGTCGGATGGCGTCCCCTGGGCGCGCTGGTTCCGCGGCGCCGAGATGAACATCGCCGCCTCCTGCCTCGACCGCTGGCTGGAGGCCGGCCGGGGCGAGCACACGGCCATCATCTGGGAGGGCGAGCCCCACCCGGCCCCGGGCCAACTGCGGCGCATCAGCTACCGCGAGTTGCACGCTGAGGTGGGCCGCCTGGCCGCGGCCCTCGAGGCACTCGGCGTCGGCCCGGGCGACCGCGTCGGCGTGTTCATGCCGTTGATCCCCGAAACCGCCGTCACCCTGCTCGCCTGCGCCCACCTGGGAGCGATCTTCACGCCGCTCTTCTCGGGCTACGGGCCGGCCGCCATCGCCGGCCGCCTGAACGACTGTCAAGCCCGGCTCCTGGTCTGCGCGGACGGCTTCTACCGCCGCGGCGCGGTGGTGGCGATGAAAGAGACCGCGGACGCAGCGCTGGCGTCTTGTCCCAGTGTGGAGCACGTCGTGGTCGTCCGCCGAACGGGTCGCGCGGCGCCCTGGACGGAGGGCCGAGACCACGACTGGGCGGAGCTGATGGCGACCGCTCCGGCGCCGCCGCCATACCGCCACCTCGACCCGGAATCGCCGCTCATGGTCATCTACACCAGCGGCACGACCGGCCGCCCCAAGGGCGCCCAACATGTCCACGGCGGCTTCCCCCTGAAGGCCGCCCAGGACATGGCCCATGGTTTCGACGCGGGTGCGGACGACACGATCTTCTGGTTCACGGACATCGGCTGGATGATGGGCCCTTGGCTCCTCTTCGGCAGCCTGATCCACGGCGCCACGGCGCTCCTCTACGAGGGCACTCCCGACTCGCCTGGGCCGGATCGCCTCTGGCGCATGGTCGAGGACCACCGGGTCAGCATCCTGGGTGTCTCGCCGACCCTCGTCCGCGGCCTGATGGGCCACGGCGACGGCCCCGTCCGCAGCCACGACCTCGCCAGCTTGCGGGTGCTCGGCGGCACCGGTGAGCCCTGGAACCCGGACCCGTTCAAGTGGTACTTCGAGGTGGTCGGCGGGGGCCGCATCCCCGTCATCAACTACACGGGCGGAACGGAGATCGCGGGCGGCATCCTCTGCGGCAACCTGCTCAGCCCGCTCCGGCCCTGCTCCTTCGGTGGGCCTTTGCCGGGGATGGCCGCGGACGTCGTCGACTCCGAGGGCCGGGCGGTGCGCCAGGAGGTGGGCGAGCTGGTGATACGGGGGCCCTGGCCGGGCATGACCCGGGGCTTCTGGGGCGATCGCGAGCGCTACCTCGAGACCTACTGGTCCCGCTGGCCGGGAATCTGGCAGCACGGAGACTGGGCCTATGTGGCCGCGGACGGGCTGTGGTACGTGCTCGGGCGCTCTGACGACACCATCAAGGTGGCCGGCAAGCGGCTGGGGCCGGCCGAGGTCGAGTCGGTGCTGGTGGCCGACCCCGCCGTGGCTGAGGCGGCCGCCATTGGCGTGCCCGACGAGCTGAAGGGCGAGGCACTGGTCTGCTTCGTCGTGCTCCGCGCGGGCGAGGTCGCCGGCCCCGAACGTGCCGCCGGCCTCAGCGATGCGGTGGCGGCGGCGCTGGGCAAGCCGCTGCGCCCCAAGGCCGTGCACTTCGTCTCCGACCTGCCGCGAACGCGCAACGCCAAGATCCTGCGACGGGTGGTGCGGGCGGTCCACCTCGGCCGGGACGTCGGCGACCTCTCGGCGCTGGAGAATCCGGCCGCGCTGGACGCCATCGCGGCCACGCGTGGCTGAAGCCGGCGGCCAAGCTCGGGCCGCATCCCGGATTGCCGGCCGCGAGGTCGGCTTCCTGGTCCTGCTCTGGCTGGGCGGCTTCACGCTTCGCTGCACGCTCCTGGCCGTGCCTCCAGTCATTCCCCAGATCCACCACGCGCTGGGCCTGGACGAGACCGCGATCGGCGTCCTCAGCAGCGCCCCGACGCTGATGCTGGCGGCGGGTGCGATTCCGGGTGCGCTCTTGATCGCCCGCCTCGGCGCCCGCCGAGCCCTGGTCGCGGGGCTGGGCATGCTCGCCCTCACCGGCGCGCTGCGGGGTGCCGGCCCCAGCTGGGCGGTGCTGCTGGGCATGACATTCGCGATGGGGATAGGCATAGCCGTCAGCCAGCCGTCCTTTCCGACGCTGACCGGAGAGTGGTTCGCGGGCCGGGTCGGCCTCGCCACTGCCGTCTACACCAGCGGCCTGCTCTGCGGGGAGACGTTGCCGGCGGCCTTCACCGGACCGCTGGTCCTACCCGCGCTCGGCGGTTCCTGGCCGCTGGCGCTCGCCGCCTGGTCGGCGCCGGTGCTCGCCACGGCAGGCGCGATTTTGGCCTTCACGCCGGCGGAGAGGCCACGGCCGGCCGGCCTGCCCCGCCGGCCCTGGTGGCCCGACTTCGGCCACCGCCAGATGCTGTTTCTCGGCGGCCTCATGGGTATGGCCTCGGCGGCCTACTTCGGCACCAACACGTTCCTGCCCGACTATCTGCACGCGCTCGGCCAGCCCGGGCTCAAGGATGTCGCCCTGGCGTCTATCAACGCCTCCCAGCTCCCCGCCTCGTTCCTCGTCCTGGCGATCTCGCATCATCTGATAGCCCGCCGCTGGCCGTTCGTGGCCTGCGGCCTGGTGATGGCGGCGGCGCTCGGCGGCATCGCGTTCGTGTCCGGCGGCTGGATCGTGGTCCTGGCCGGGGTCATCGGCTTCGCTGCCGCGGGTCCCTTGATCCTGATGCTCATGCTGCCCCCGATCCTCGCCGCCCCCAGCGACGTGCCCCGGTTCAGCGCCGGCGTGTTCACCCTCATGTATAGCCTCTCCTTCCTCGGGCCGGTGGTGGGCGGAACGGCCTGGGACCTGAGCGGGCGGCCCGCTGCTGCGTTTCTGGCGCTGGCGGTCGGCGGTCTCATCATGGCTGCTCTGGCCTTTGGCTTACCCCTCGGCCAGACGCGTACCGCGCTGGCGGCCGCTGCGCGAGGCTGACCGGCCGGGGCTCAGTCCGCGGGTAGTCGCAGCGCAAATCGGCTGCCGAGGCCGGGCTCGCTCCACTCGAGCTCCAGGCGGCCGCCGCCGCGCTCGGCCAGCGTGCGGGCGATGTGCAGCCCCAGGCCAGTGCCCGAGTGCCGCGCTCCGCCCGCGGTGTCGATGCGGAAGAACTCTTCGAAGACCCGCTCCCGGAGCGGCTCGGCGATACCCACTCCGCGGTCCTCGACGCGGGTCACGGCCCAGCCGTCCTCGACCGTGAGGGCGACGCTGACGGCGGGCGCCTCCGGGCTGTAGTTCAAAGCGTTGTTGATCAGGTTGTCGAGGATGAGTTGGATCGCATCGGGATCGCCGAGCACGGTGACCGGCCGGGGCGGCAGCGTGAGAACCACATCCCCACTCAGCAGGTGCGCGCGCGATTGGGCCTTCCCCACCGCGTCGCCGACCAGCCGCCGCAACGGCACGGGCCTGGCCTCGGTGGGGGGCGCCGCCTCGAGGCGCGCCGCGACCAGCAGCTGATCGATGAGCGAGGCCAGCTCGTCGCTCTTCTCGACGATGGCCGCGAGGCCTTCGCGGCCCTCGTTTGACACCGGCCCGAGTGCACCGTCGGCCAGCAGCGAGGCGTAACCGCTGATCACCGAAAGCGGCGACCGCAACTCGTGCGCGGCGACGTTGAGGAAGTGGCTCTTCGCGGCGTTGGCCTGGTGCAGCTCGCGAAAGAGATCGGCGTTGCGAATGGCCAGGACCGCTCCGTTGCCGATCAGCCGCAGCGTGGCGATCTCGTCAGGTTCGAACGCCGCGTCCCGCCGCCGCATGACGACCAGGAATCCGACCGCCACTTCCTGGTCGAGCAGCGGCACCACGAGCTGGCTCCGCACCTCGCCGTAGATTGCGGCCACCGACGGGTCCAGCTGGCCGAGCTCGTCCGGGCGGTAGGGCCCGGCCACCAGGGGAGCGCCCTGCGCCTCCGCCCGGGCCAGCAGCTCCCGCGTCACCGGGGACGGCCGGTGCCCGACCCGGATGGCCGGTCCCTCGCGCTCGTATCCGCCGCTGACCTCGAGGCTGCCCTCGAGGCGCCGGTAGAGGATGACGCGATCGGCCTGAACAGCCTCCACTGCCCGCTCCAGCAGCCGGCCCATGAGGCGGCCCAAGTCAAGCTCCGCCACGAGGTCGAGCGTGGTGTCGATACCGGCCTGGAGGATCCGGCGGCCCCCGCTTACAGCCGCGAAGAGGCGCGCGTTGCGGAGCGCGATCGCGGCGTGGCGGGCGAGCATGTCCAGCGTCGCCACCTCGTCCGGCCCGAACGGATGGTCTTGGCGGCGGGAGAGGACCATCATGCCGGCCGGCTCGCCCTCGAGCACCAGCGGCACGCGGACGACGTGCAGGGCGCCGGTGCCGCCCCCTCCCTCCTCGGCCGGAAACGGCCGGCCTCGCGGGATGGGCCGGCCGCCCCGGTCGTAGCCGGCCGCCACCACCAGCTCGCCCGCCTCCAACAGGCAGAGCAGAACGCGGTCCGCGCCGGCCACCTCGGCGGCGCGCCGGAGTGCGCCCTCGATGACCAGGCTTGGGTCCAGCGAGCCGGTCAGCTCGGCCGCGGCGGCGCCTGCGGCCCTCAGCCGCGCGGTCAATGCCTCCGCCGCAGCGAGCAGCTGCGAGCGGTGAAGGGCCAGGCCAACCCGCTTGGCGAACTCCTCCATGAGGTTCGACTGGCCGCGGGACAGCGGGGCTTCGGAGTTGAAGACGATGGCACCGAGGCTCTGGCCGGGCCCCAGCTCCGTAGGCCCGGGGCCCAGGGTCACGACGCGGGCCGTGGGCACGTCAGGCAAGAGCCGGCCGGCCAGGTCCGGAGAGTCGAGGAGGGCGGAATCGACGGCGAGCCCCCGCTCGAGGCGCTCCCGCAGGCCCGGCGAGCCCGCCGCCACACGCAGCCGCCCCGGTTCGCCGGGGACCTCGAGGACGATGGCAGCGCTGACCCCGGGCAACAGGGATTCCGCCTGTTCGACCGTCACCTCGGCCAGCGCGGCCGGCGACATCGGGCGCGACAACGCCTCGGTGGAATCGAGCAGGCGCCGCATCCGGTCGCGGTCGGCGGCGTGGTCCGTGACGTCGAGGAGCGTTACCAGCAGCCGGGACGGCGGGCTTTCGGCGCCCGTGAGAGGCACCAGATCGAGGTCGTAGACGGCGCCCGACAGGGGGTTGTGGTAGCCGCGGGCGTGCCACTCGAGGCCCGATTCGAGCACTCGCTGGCAGAGGGTGGAAAACTCGTCCGGCATCTCGAAGACTTCGGCCAGCGGGCGGCCGGTGGCCTCGTCCTGTCGGAAGCGGGAGCCGGCTTCGGCAACGGGGTTGAGGTAGACGACGCGGAGGCTGGCGCCCTCAGACTCGCAAACGATTACGGCGAGTGGCATCGCGTCCAGCAGCCTGCCGAACGCGGCCGCTCCGTCCTGTCCAGAGTCGAGATCCCGCAGCGTGCGTGCCAGGCCCGCGGACGTACTGCCTTCCAGTGACACTGGGCCAATATAGGCGCCGGCTTCGCCTGCCCCTGATCTCTGACCCTCGATGGCCGCGCTCTTCAAACGGCCAGCGGCACGAGCTCGAATCTATTCACATCGACGAGGCCGCGGTCGGTGATTTTCAGCTCGGGGATGACGGACAGGGCGAGAAAGCTCAGTGTCATGAAGGGGGACTCGGCGACCACTCCCAGAGCGCTCAGCACCACTTGCAGCCGCTCCAAGCCCCGGTCGACCTCGACCAGCGGGCGGTCGCTCATGAGGCCGGCGACGGGCAGCGGCAGCTCGCCGAGGACGGTCTCACCCTCCGCCACGACCAACCCTCCGCCGATCTCGGCCAGGCGCCGCACGCACGTCGCCATCGACCTGTCGTCCACGCCGAGGACCACCACGTTGTGGGCGTCATGGGCGACCGTGGCGGCGTAGGCGCCGCGACGGAGGCCAACCCCGGTGGCGAAGCCCAGGCCGACCCGGCCGGTGGCGTGGTGGCGCTCGACCACCGCGATCTTGACGAGGTCTCGGTCCGGGGCGGCCACACAGGCGCCGCCCTGCACGGCCGGCTCCATCTCCAGAGCTCGGGTCAGCAGCTGGCCGGGGACGACCCCGATCACGCGGATAGGGCCGGTGGTGGGCGTAACCCGGAAGGTGTCCGGGGTGACCGCCGCCAGGTTCATGGTCTGAAGCAGCCAACCGGGTAGGTCGGACCGTGGGTGGATCGGCTCGGCCCCGCCCACGTAGACGGCCCGCGGCTCGAACCTGCGGAGGTCGTCGAGCAGGACCACGTCCGCCCGGTAGCCGGGGGCCAGCGCTCCGCGCCGGGCCAGGCCGTGGCACCGGGCCGGGTGCAGCGTTGCCATGAGGATCGCGTCCTCGGCCGCCACTCCGCCCTCAACCGCCACCCTCAGCATCTGGTCGAGGTGGCCCTCGCGGACCAGGAAATCGGGTTCGCGGTCGTCGGTACACAGGGCGCAGAGCTCGGGGCCGTGGGTACGCACCAGCGGCAGGAGGTCGCGCAGGTTGCGCGCGATCGAGGCCTCTCGCAGCAGCACCCACATGCCCAGCCGGCGCTTCTCCAGCGCCTCGGCGGCGGTGACAGCCTCGTGGTCGGAGTCGATGCCGGCGGCCACATAAGCGTTCAGCGCGCGGCCACTGAGACCCGGCGCGTGCCCGTCGGCGTGGCCGCGGGGGCGCCCGGCGCGCGCGGCGGCCAGTTTGGCCAGCTCGGCGGGATCTCCGGCGACGACCCCGGGGTAGTTCATCATCTCCCCGAGCCCGATCACTCGCGGGTGGCGGAGCAGCTCCTCCAGGTCGGCCGGGCCGAGGGCGCCGAGTGGCGACTCGAAGGGCGAGGCGGGCACGCAGGAGGGCGCCATCATGAAGACGGCCAGCGGCAGGCCCTCGGACGCGTCCAGCATCCAGCGCACGCCCCGAACACCGAGCACGTTGGCGATCTCATGCGGGTCGGCGACGACTGCCGTGGTGCCGTGGGGCACTACCGCCCGGGCGAACTCAGCAGGCACCAGCTTGGAGGACTCGATGTGCACATGGGCGTCGATCAGGCCCGGGATGAGGCGGACGTCCCGGCAGTCCACGACCGTCTCTCCGTCGTAGTCGCCGAGGCCGACGACGTGGCCGTCCCGGACCGCCAGGTCGACCTCCAGCCACTCGCGGGTGAACACGCTGAACACCCGGCCGCCCCGGAAAACGACATCGGCCGGCCGGTCGCCGCGGGCGACCGCGATCCACTCGGCGTCTATGCGGCCAGAGCATAGCGCCGCCCCAGCGCGGGCTTGCGGTGCGGCCGAATCGGGCTAGACTCGGGAACTCGGCGCGGGAGTAGCTCACCTGGCAGAGCGCGACCTTCCCAAGGTTGAGGTAGCGGGTTCGAGTCCCGTCTCCCGCTCCGGCCCTGTT
>JALYZG010000150.1 GCA_030948965.1 Candidatus Dormiibacterota bacterium
TCGCCCGACTAGCCGGCACCCACACCGACGAGCAGCTGGCACTCCTGCTGGGGCTTATCGGCGACTTCCGCGACATCCTCACCGCATACGCGGCCACACTGCGGGCCCAGGCCTCCAACGGCAGCCCGCCCACGTGATCCTCTGGCTGGACGCGCTTCGAGCAAGCGCTGGCGGCTCTCACCGAGCTGGACCTCCCGTTCGAGCGCGCCGAGATCGAACACCGGGCGGCGGTCGCAGATGTAGCCGCCGGGCAGACGGCTCGGGCGGTGCGGAGATACCAGAGCGCGTATCGCATCGCCCGGCGGCTGGGGCGCGCCCGCTTCTCAACCGGATCGCAGAGGAAGTCGCGGCGCTCGGCGAAAAGGTCGAGCGCAGGCTGGGACGCCGGAGGCCTCACCAGCCGAGAGATTGCGTCGCACCTCAGCCTCGGCCCGAGGACGGTCGAAATGCACATCCACCGGATCCTGGGGAAGCTCGACTGCCCGACACGCGTCGACATCACTCGCCGTGCGGCCGAGCTGGGTGCTGTTGGCGTGGCCAAGCGTGACCGGAAGCCAGCTTGGCCCACACATGTGTTCGCCGTTAGGCAGCCGCCGAATGCCTCGGCGAGCGGTGCGGAAACGAAGGGTCAGTTGACCGGTCGCGTGCCGCGGGGCGCAGTGATGAGCCGGATGAGGTAGGCGATGCCCCAGCCAATGAGGCTGTACACGACGATGGCGACAAGCGTCGCCGGCTCTACGATGCTGCCGCCCGCCGCCGGGGTTCCGAAGATCCCCTGGAACGGTGCAATCAGCGGGGCCGTGATGCCGTACAAGAAGGTAACGAAGGCTGAAGCTGTAGAGGCCCCGAGGAGCTTCAGGAAGAACCTGATGGCGAGGAGGACATCGACAAGGCCCACGAGGAACCACAGCGCCTGCACCGCCCGGTAGTTGTAGGCGGGAACGGGTCCGGCGATGGGCGCCGCCGGGACTCCTGTTCGCTCGACCGGCACCGGATCCGGTCCATCTATCTCTGGCATGAAACCTCTCCTTCGCTTCCTACGAACGCTTCCGCACGCACTCCAGTGCCTCCGTACAGCGACAGGCAAGGACTGGGTGCGACTGACATGTCGGACCGACAATACGTCTTGACGCCCCCTGCGAATCGGCTGATCATACTGCAGTCTGGCGCTCGGTTCAGCCTGATCGCGCCCTGGGCGCGTTCCGCGTGGGTGGATCATCAATGGTTCATTCCACCAGGTGGCGTGCACCATGTCGATGGATCCAGTGGGCCACCTGAGTGCGAAATCTCAGCCAACCCGCTGCTCCACCGCACATCGCGTGCACAAGACTGTGCTCGTGATCGCTTCCTCCACTGAGCAGGGTGCTGGCGCGATGCCTTTCGCGCCGGGGTCGATCCGACGGCGTCGGCGCCTATTCGGGGCGGACCCCCCGAGGCGCCTAGCAACGGGACCACCGACGTCATCCATTAGGGCGACGCTGTGACACGGTGGCCCGCAGTGCGCTCCAGGGCGCCAGCGCGGCGGTCGTCACTCACTCGCATCCTGAGCCCCGTCCTCGTTGTCGGCAGGATGCGGCGGCGCCGTCAAGGCCCAGAGCCCGCTCCGGCGGAGGCTGGTCCAGGCCCTTTCGGCCACTATGAGGTGGTCCAGCACGGCGATGCCGAGGAGCTCGCCCGCCCGGCGCACCGTCCGAGTGAACGCGAGATCCCAGGCGCTCGGGTCCACCATGCCGGAGGGATGGTTGTGGGCCAGCACGACGGCCTCCGCGCCGCGCCGCAGAGCCGAACCGAAAACCTCCCGGGGTGAGGCGCAGAGGTGGGACGAGGAGCCTTCGGCGACGACCTCCGAACGTCCTAATGCCCGGCCCGAACCGTCCAGCAGCAGCACGGCCAGGACCTCGCGCGGTCGCCGCCGCAGTCCCGCGAAGTGGGCCAGAGCAGCCTCGGGCCGCGTCAGAGGCTCGCGGGTCGGGAACGCCGGTTGGTGGCGGCGGGCGAGCTCAGCCGCGGCCCGGAGGCGGCGGCGGTCGGGGCCCGAAAGCCCCAGTGCGCCCAGGCGGCGCGGACCGCACTCCAGGGCCTGAGCCACGTCCAGGTTTCGGAGGCGCCCGGCGGCGGTGGGGCCGAGCAGATCGTGAAGCAGGGATCGGTCATCCGCGCCGGGCATGTCTCGACGCTACGGCGCCTGTGGCCGGGGACCAACCGTGGTTGTAAAGAAGCGAGCCGGCGACCGTAAAACGCAGAGGGCCTGCCACCGGAGCGGGTCCTCTGCTCGAAGAAGGGGGTGTCCTTTCGGTCGGGCTAGGTACCGAGGCTCCTAGTGCTTCAGGATGCGGATGCCAGCCCAGTAGTAGTCGTAGAGGCCGTTGTTGCCCATGCCCTGCACGTAGCTCTGGACCAGGTACGGCTGCGTGTTGTAGTCAAGGATCGCGCCGTACGCGTCCTTGACCATCAGATGCAGCGCCTGCTCGTACATGGGGATGGCCTTGTTGACATCGGGCAGCTGCTCGGCCTGGGTCGAGAGCTTGTCCACGTTGGGGTTGCAGTATCCGGCCGAATTGGCGCCGCCCGGTTTGGCCTGAGCGCAGATGAAGAGGTTGTCGAACCAGTCCTGAGGGTGGTCGTAGTCCGCGCCCCAGGAGTCGCGATACATGATCGCCTGCTTCGCGTTGCGCTTGGAGATCAGGCTCGGGAAGTCGGAGGGGTCGAGCTGGACGTTGAGGCCGAGATTGGCCTTCAGCTGCGACTGCACGTTGCCGAAGAGCTGGTCCTGGACGGCATTGGTGTTGTAGCTCAACTTGAGGCCCGCCACCTTGGAGCCCGTCGGATCCCATTTCTGATACTCGGCTTTGGCGGCCGCGGCGTCGAACTTGGCCCGGGCGATCGAGCTACGAGACCTCCTCGTCCTCGTCTTCGACCAGTCGCAGCTGGCCCGCGGGCTTGAGGCCGAGGTTGCGGGTCAGGAATCCAGCCACCCGCTCCACGTAGAGCTGCCGGTCGGCGAAGTAGGCGCCGGTGTGCGGCGCGCCCTGGACGACCCAGATCTCGCGCGGGCCTCGGTACGAGTCGTAAAGCCGCCGCGAATGCGACACGGCCGTCACCTCGTCGGCGCCGCTGTGGATGAAGAAGAGCGGACGCGGCTCCAAACCGCTGAGCACGTGGCGCGGGCTGGCATCGGCCAGGCGCACGCGATGCCTCAGCCAGAGGCAAGCCCGAGCGCCGCCTACGATCGCCGCGCCCGGCACGTGCGCCCGCGAGCGCACGTTCTCTCGCAGCAGTTGGGGCAGGTCTGCGAATGCGCTGTCGAGCACCAGCGCCTCCACTCCCGGGTCGCCGGCCGCCCCCAGGAGGCTGATGCTGGCGCCCATCGAATAGCCGAGGAGGCCGATGCGGGCGTTTCGCACCCGCTTGCGGGCGAAGGCCACCGCCGCGGCCAGCTCCTGGACCTCGCGCACGCCCAACGTGATCGGGCCTCGGTCCGCGCCCGACATGCCCCGGTAGGAATAGGCGACGACATTGAAGCCCTTGCGCCAGAGCGCGGTCGCGATGCCCAGCAAGTCCTGACGCCGGCCCTTGTGGCCGGGGCTGACGACCACCACCTGCGGCGAGCCGGTCTGGCGGAAGAACCAGGCGCCGAAGGCGACGCCGTCGGCCGTCACCAGGTCCACGTCCTCGTAGTCCGCCTGGAACTCGTAGGGGGTGAAGCTGAAGTCGTCCAGCCAGGTCGGCCGGGCGGGCACGAAGAGCTTCCTGTAGAGGATGGTCACCAGGAGGACGTAAACGACCGCGAGCAGGGCGGCCAGGCCGACCAGCGCGAGCATCAAGGTCGGCACGCCCTATCTCCCGGCCCGGTGCAGCGTTGCCATCCGGCCTTCAGTCTATTCGGCCCTGGCACTCCTGGATTTCGTCCGCGCGCGCTTGGCAGCGATCCCCGATCTGGCCTCCTCGTAGCGCCCGAGGACGAAGAGCATGAGGCTCAGGCGGTTCAGATACCGCACCACTTCGGGGTTGTCCAGGCCGCCCGCCCGGGCAAGGGCGACGCAGCGGCGCTCCGCCCGGCGGGCGATGGCCCGCGCCAGGTCCAACGCCCCGGACGCGGGACTGGCCCCGGGCAGGATGAACTCGGTCGGCATCGGCGCCAGTGCCTCCAGCGCCGCCATCGTCCTCTCCAGCGCCGCCACGTCCTCGGCGGTCGTGAGGCCGAACCGGCCCGCGTCTCCGGGGTTGGTGGCCATCTCGGCGCCGAGCCGGTAGAGGCCGCGCTGCAACTCCTCCAGCACGTCCCGGGTGCGGTCGTCCTGGGCCAGCGCCCGGGCCAATCCGAGAGCGCTGGAGGCCTCGTCCAGGGTGCCGAAAGCCTCGATCCGGGGATCGTCCTTGGCCGCCCGGCCGCCTCCGAGCAGGCCGGTGGTGCCGTCGTCGCCGGTGGCCGCCAGCTGGCCGAGGCTCTTGCGCCGGGCGCGGCCAGGCGTCTTGCCGGCCATCAGAGGCCGACCCGCGCGGCCGCGTCGCTCAGGCCGGTGGCCTCCAGCGAGGCCAGCACCAGGTCGGCGAGGGCGAAGTCGTGGCCTGAGGTCAGCGGCCCCGGCACGGCCACGCAGCGCAGCCCGGCAGCCTTCGCCGCCCTGACACCGGGGTTCGAATCCTCGATCGCCAGGGCGTTGGCGGCGGGTACCCCGAGGCAGTCCAGCACCGCCAGGTACACGGCCGGGTCGGGTTTGGAGCGGCCGACGTCATCGCGGCAGCGCACGCAGTCCCAGCGGTCGAGGCCCAGACGTTCCAGGTTTTGGAGGACCCAGGCCCGCGAGCTGCTGGAGGCCACGCCCTGGCGCAGACCCGCGAGGTGAGCCTCGGCCCGCCACTCCCTCACCCCGGGCAGCACGGGCTGGGCGTGCACGAGCTCCAGTTCACGGCTGCGCCGGGCCGCCTGCACCGTCGCCCGATCGACCGTTCGCGTGAGCCGACGCTCCAGCTCGGCGATCGGGTCGAAGTGGTCGGAGCGGCCGACGATCGTGGTCCAGAAGTCGCGATCCAGGGACTGCCCGTGCTCCGCATACACCTCTGACCAGGCCTGGAAGACAGGGCCCTCAGTGTCCACGATGAGGCCGTCGAAGTCGAAGACCAGGGCCGAGAGCACCGCATCATTCTCTCGGAGCCCGTGCCCGGCGCCACGTGTGATCTCATTGCGCCGATGTCCGGCTCCATCCTCGGCGCCGCCGTGCGCCGGCGCGAGGACCCCCGCCTGATCACGGGTCGCGGCGCCTTCGTCGACGATCTCGTGCGGCCCGGTTGCCTCCACGCCGTGTTCGTGCGCTCGCCCCACGCCGCGGCTCGCATCCTCGATCTGGACCTGGCCAGTGCCCGCGCGACGCCCGGAGTGGTCGGCGTCTTCGCGGCTGCCGACCTGGGTCTCGAAGCGCGACAGACGTTCCCCCTGATCGCCGACAGCTTCGCCCGGCCCCCTCTGGCCGGAGAGGAGGTCCGGTTCGCGGGCGAGGCCGTCGCGGTGGTCGTGGCGGAGTCGCGGGGAGCGGCGGCCGACGCTGCCCAGCTGGCGATGGTCAATTACGAGCCGCGCCCGGCCCTGGTCGGCGCCGAGGCGGCGGTCGCAGAGGGGGCGCCCCTCCTCTTCCCAGAACACGGCTCGAACGTGGCCTTCGAGGACGAGTACGGGGCGCACCACGATGTGCTCGCAGGCGCCGACGTGGTCGTTCGGGCCCGCTTCCGAAACCAGCGCCTGGCCGGGGTGCCGCTGGAGGCCGGCGCCGTCCTGGCCGAGCCGGACCCGGAGACCTCCGGGCTGCGGTTGTACGTCTCCACCCAGAGCCCCTTCCAGGTGCGTGACTTCGTGGCCGAATCGCTGGGCTTCGAGGAGGGGGCGGTCCGCTGCATCGCCCCTGACGTGGGCGGCGGATTCGGCTCCAAGCTGGCCGTCTACCCGGAGCAGGCGGTCGTGGCCGCCCTCGCCCGGCGGCTGGGGCGGCCCGTGCGCTGGGTGGAGACGCGGGCCGAGAGCATGGTGGCGATGACCCAGGGCCGGGACCAGGTCCAGGACGTGGCGCTGGCGGCCACGCGCGACGGCCGGGTGCTCGGGCTCCGCGCTGACGTCCTGGCCGACGCCGGCGCTTATCCAGGCCTCGGCGCCATCCTGCCGATGTACACCGGCCAGCTGCTGAGCGGCGTCTACACCATTCCCCGAATCCACTTCCGAGCCCGGTCGGTCTGCACGAACACCACCCCGGTCTCCGCCTACCGCGGCGCCGGCCGGCCGGAGGCTACCGCGCTCATCGAGCGGGCGATGGACATGCTCGCGGCCGAGGTCGGCCTGGATCCGGCCGAGGTCCGCCGGCGCAACCTCATCCCGGCCGGCGCCTTCCCCCACGAGACGGCGGCAGGCGCGACCTACGACTCGGGTGACTACGCGGCCGCGCTGGCGCTGGCCCTGGACGTCGCCGGCTACTCGGAGCTGCGCCGCGAGCAGAAGCGACGGCGGGAGGTGGGGGAGAGGCGGGTGCTGGGCGTGGGCCTCTCCACTTACGTCGAGATCACGGCGGCCGGCTCACCCACTGAGTACGCCTCGGTGGAGGCCCTGGCCGACGGCGCGTTCACGGTGCTGGTGGGCACGGCCGCCCACGGCCAGGGTCACGCCACTGCCTTCGCCCAGATCGCAGCCGCGACCCTGGATGTGTCGACCGACAGCATCGAGGTCGTGGAGGGCGACACCGGCCGGGTGCCCCGCGGCGACGGGACCAGCGCCTCGCGCTCGGTCCAGCTCGGCGGCAGCGCGGTCCTGGAAGCCTCGCGCGCCCTACTCGAAAGCGGCCGCCGCCTCGCGGCCGAGCTGCTGGAGGCTGACGCGAACGACCTGGCGCCGGGCCCGCAGGGCATCGGGGTCCGAGGCTCGCCGGGCGCCGTGGCCACCTGGGCCGCCCTCAGCGCGGCGTCCCGGGAGAGGGGCGAGGGCGCGCTGCGGGAAGAGGTCGACGTTATGGCCGAGCCCAGCTACCCCTTCGGCGCCCATGTGGCGATGGTCGAGGTGGACCTGGACACCGGCGACGCGCGCGCTCTGCGCCACGTCGCCGTGGACGACTGCGGGACGGTCGTCAACCCGCTCCTGGTGGCGGGCCAGGTCCAAGGCGGCGTGGCCCAGGGCCTGGGCCAGGCGTTGTACGAGGAGGTGGTCCACGACCCAGCCGGGAACCCGGTCAGCGCCAGCCTGCTCGACTACGTCATCCCGTCCGCGGCCGAGATGCCAGCGCTGGTCACCGCCCACACCATCACGCCGTCGCCCCACAACCCCTTGGGCGCGAAGGGTGTGGGCGAGTCGGGCACCATCGGCTCCACGCCCGCGGTGCAGAACGCGGTGGTGGATGCACTGGCCCACCTCGGCGTGCGCCACCTGGACATGCCGGCGACGCCGGAGCGGGTCTGGCGCGCGCTCAACGCGCTCAGCCAGCCGCCGCAGTCAGGGCCTGGCGCAGGACCGCGCGCGTCCGGTGCATCCTCGACTTGAGGGCCGGCACGGTGACCTGCAGTGTCTGGGCGATCTCCTCCAGGTTCAAGCCCGCGTAGTAGTGCAAGAGCAGCGGGGTGCGCTGCTCGCGGCTGAGGGCGGCCAGGGCCTCGTCCAACCCCAGATCCAGTGCCGCCGGCGGCGAGGGCGGCTCGGGCAGGTCCTCGGGGGCCAGCGGCACCGGCACCCTGCGCTGGGCGTGGTCGGAGACGGCGTTCGCCACGAGCCGCCAGAACCAGGCGTCGAAAGGCCGCTCGGGGTCGTAGCGCCGGAGTCCCCGGTAGAGCTTGACGAAGACCTCCTGGGCCGCGTCCCGGGCCTCCTCGGAGTCTCGAAGGTGCTGCCAGGCATAGCCATAGACCCGCCTTTGATAGCGCCGCACCAGCTCGGCGAAGGCTTCGTCATCGCCGCCCGTCGCGAGTCGCGCGAGCTCAGCTGGATTCTGGGCGACCGACGATGCGTCCGCCCCGGCGGGGAGGCGCAAGGCGACTTCTGCGGACTTCGGCGCAGCCATCCGGATGCGAAGTTAGACGCGCCAGCCTGAAGGTGGCGTGAAGGTCTCTCGGCCCTTAGGGGGCCAGCCGGCTTCGCCGCACCAGGCGCCAGCCCCAGTCGGGCCCCGGCAGGCCCGACGTGGTGACCGCCGCCACGTCCATCCCGGCGCCGTTGGCCGTGACGTGGAGCGTGCCCACGGCCTGTCCGGCCGCCACCGGCGCCCGCCGCTCAGGCAGCTCCAGGCTGGCCGATACCGGCGTGCCCGGCCAGAGCAGGATCGTCACCGCGTGAGCCGCGACAACCTCGGCGCTCCCGCCCCAGGCGGTGGTGTAGCCGCCCAGCGCCTGGCCAGCCGGGAACAGGGTCGTCAGCCGCAGTCCGGCCGCGGTCGCCGCGGCCAGGCTGCGGGCGGCGGCAAAGCAGTCGGCGAGGGTGGGCAGGCCCTGGACGGCGCCGTACACGAGCAGCGCTGGCGAGCCGGCGGGCTGGGCG
>JALYZG010000152.1 GCA_030948965.1 Candidatus Dormiibacterota bacterium
CTCTGGCAGCTCGCTCTACCACCCTCACATGCAGGGCGCGGCCGACGCCCACCCCACCACGTTTGCGCGCCTGCTGGCCGCGGTCCCCGGCGACCACTACAAGGACTTCCTGGAAACCGAGCGCCGCGCCGGCGAGCGCCACCTCGGCTCCACGGGGAACGTGGAATGGCTGGCCGCGTTCGCGCCGCTGGGCTTCCACGAGCTGCGCGCCTTCGTGCCCGCCGCCCGCTCGCTCGAGCGATTGACCGATGACCTGGTCGAGGAGCTGGGCACGGGTCTGGCCCGGGCGCTGAACCTCTACGCCGAGCTGGGGGCCCAGAGCTTCAACCTGGGGCTGTACGGGGCCCCGGAGGGGGCCGGCGACTCACCCCTCAACCTGCGGCTCGTCTCGCGCGCGAACCTGGAGCCCCAGTACCGTTCCGACGCTACGTACTTTGAGCGCGTCCACTGGACAGCCCTCATCGACCAGAGACCAGAGGACCTGGCCGCCGCGGCCGGCGCCCGCTTCCGCGCCTGAGCCTTACGCCGGCCGCAACGGACCCACGTCCAGCTCACCCGCGTTGCACGGCGCCAACGTGAACCCGCGCACCGCGATCGCCAGCTGACCCGCCTGCCCGGGCGGCGTGACCACCAGCCGGGCGGCAGCCGGGCAGACCGACTCCGAACCCACGGGCACGTCGTTCCAGGCCACATCGAACGCGGCCGCCTGGCCCGGCGCCAGGACGAATGCGGAAGCGCCCCCCCGGCCCGAGAAGATGCCGCCACCCGGAACCGCCCGGGTGGGCAGAGGCCGGCCCTGAGCGTCCAGCATTCGGATTCCCACATGGCCGGACAGCGTGCAGGCCGGACCGGACCCGTTGACCAGCCGGAAGCCGTCCTCGATCGTGCCCGCGGCGCCCTGCGCGCCGGTAAAGGTCAGGCTCAGCTGAGATGCCTGGCAAGCGGCGACCGGCACGGGCGTCGGCGAAGGCATTGGCGAGGGCATTGGCGGGGGCGCTGGGCTCGGGCTCGGCACCTCGGTGGGGCTGGGCGCGGGTGACGCGGGCGCCGAAGGGCTAGCCGCCGGCCCAGCCGGCAGCGGCCGCGGGGAGAGCGGTGACCGCCCGAGGTGGCCGACCAGGACCACGCCCAGGATCGCGACCGTCAGGAGACAGACAGCGACCGCCGCGGCCAGCTGGGCCGGCGAGGGAGACCCCTCCCCGCGCTGGGGCAGGGCGCCGATGGCCCGCTCGAACCCGGCCGGCGGAGGCGGCCCGGGCTCGATGCCAGAGTGCAGCCTGCGGCTCAGACCCTCGTCATCCATCGTCGTTCACCTCCCCCAGGTCGGCGCGCAGCCGTGCCACCGCCCTCGATGCGCGCGCCCGGGCCGCGGCCGGTTTGACGCCCAGGACCGCGGCCACCTCCTCGAACGGCAGGTCGAGGAAGTAGCGCAGGGTCAGGACCAAACGCTGCTCCGCGCTCAGCTCGCCGAGTGCCCGCCGCAGGTCCCAATCCCGCACCACCTGGTCCTCCGCGCTGGCGCTCGGGCGGGCCGGCGGCTCACCCAGCCGGATGACCGCCCACCAGCGCCGCCGCCGGGCCTGCCGGCACTGGTTGGCGACGATGGTCAGAAACCAGGCCCGCACGTTGGAGCCCGGGCGGAACGTGTGCAGCTTGCGCCAGGCCCGGAGCAGGGCCTCCTGGACCGCGTCCTCCGCCTCCGACCGGCTGCCCAGCAGGGCCGCGGCCAGCCGGAAACCGGGTTCGTAGAGCGGCCGCATGAGCGCCTCGAAGGCGGCCTGGTCCCCGGCCAGCGCTTGCGCCACCAAATCGCCGCTCACGATCCCGGTCGCTTCCACTAGGCTCCTAACCGGTACTAATGCGCGGTCCCCGCCTTTTGTGACGCAACCGCCCACTAGCTGAACTCACGGCCCACTCCCAGCCATTTTTGAGCCGCCGCCCTCAGCCTGGGTCCATGCCTACGAAAGTGACCAAGACAGCGATGATCGGCGGCGCGATGGCCGCCGTGGCCGCAGGCGGCTTCGTCCTGGCCCACGAGGCCGGCAT
>JALYZG010000326.1 GCA_030948965.1 Candidatus Dormiibacterota bacterium
CTCCTATATGTCGGCAGCGTCGCCGGCGTCGCCTTCGTGCAGGCCGGGAGAGTCGCCGACGCCCAGGCCATCATCGAGCGTGCCCTCGGGGCCGGGGCCGACCCCAGCCACCCGATGATGCGTCGCATGCGTTCGATCGTGGCCATCGCCGCCGGTCGCCCCCGGGAAGCGCTGGCCGACCTCCGCGCCGCGGCGGACGAGCTCAGACGCACGGGCGCGAGCCGCTGGGAGGGTCGCATCCGCTACGAGTTGGGACAGGCCCTCGCCGGCTTGGGCGAGGTCGAGGCGGCCCAGTCCGAGCTGCGCGAGGTCCTGCGCTCAGCCGAGGATCGGGAGGCGGCGCTGGTCGCGCGCCTGGCCCGCGAAGCCCTGGCCCGACTCGGCGAGCGGTCCATCACGACCGAGCATGTGAAGCAGGCGCTGGAGGCGCTGCACCAGCCGCATGACCTGGTCCGGGCGCCGCTCGGCAAGCTACTGGGCGCAGCGGGTGCGTCAGACCTGGAGCGAATCCTGCGGCAGACAGTCGAGCACCTGGCCGCCTCTCCCGAGGGTCGGGATCGCGAGGCCGGCCGGTTGCTCAGCGACTACTACGTCAAGCGCGTCGGCAGCCAGGAGGTCGTCGCCGACCGCCTTCACCTCACCCGGGCCACGTTTTACCGCCGCTTGCACCTGGGCTGGGGGCTCGTCGCAAAGCGACTCGCGCAAGCTGAGGGCCCGCCGGCTCCTTCCCCAACCCCCCCGGACGCGCTGGCGCGCGCCTGAGATTCAAGGGCGCGTTCGCCTCCACAGTCCTCGTCGGATTTTTGATACCTCGCCGGTACTGCGGGTGAGACGGGTTTGGGGGGACGCTTCCGCTGTGATCGAGACAGGGAAGGCGACAACGATGGAGACGAGTGTGGCCACAGGGCAGATTCGGGTGTTGATAGCGGACGACCAGACGCTGTTCCGGTCGGGTTTGGCGCGGCTGTTGCAGGAGTTCCCCGACATCAGCGTCGTGGCCGAGGCCGTAGACGGCGAGGACGCTGTTGAGAAGGCGGCCAAGCATCGGCCCGACGTGGTCTTGATGGACGTCAAGATGCCGCGCCTCAGCGGCATCGACGCCACGCGCCGAATTCTGGCCGACCGCGACGACGTGAAAGTCCTCATCCTGACCACGTTCTCGACCGACGTGTACGTCCTCGACGCGCTCCGCGCGGGGGCCGCGGGTTACGTGCTCAAGGACTCGCCGACGGAGGCGATCGCTTCCAGCCTGCGCGCCGTCGTGGCCCAGGAGCGGGTGCTGTCGGGCTCGGTGGCGAACCGGGTCCTGGCCATGTTGACCGGCGAGACCGACAGCCGCGAGTACTACGACGGGCTGACGGCGCGGGAATTGGAGATCCTGAAGATGATCGCCAGCGGCATGGGCAACAAGCAGGTCGCTTACCGGCTGCAGATCAGCGAGAAGACGGTCCGCAACCACATCTCCCACATCTACGAGAAGCTCGAGATCTACGACCGCTCCCAGGCGGTGCTGTACGCGGTGCGCAAGGGACTGGTCGAACTCTGACATGCGGGGAGACCCCGCAAACCCCGTCTTTTGACATCTCCCTCTCTCCCCCCCAAACGGCCGGAGGAGGGGGCCGGCCTGGCGCCGGTCCCCTCCCGAGGTTGTGACATGGCGGGGAGACCCCGCATTCCCCCCGTCTGACCTGCGGGGGAGACCCCGCAAACCCCCATCTTTCGACATCTCCCTCTCTTCCCAAACGGCGGAAGCATTTTGCATTGGGGGATGCGGGGGGTCTCCCCCGCATGACAGTTGTCTCCCCCGCAGACGCATTGGCATTGGGGGGATGCGGGGGGACTCCCCCGCATGGCTATCCTTTCCGGCGACGTAACCATGAGTGCGTCGAGGCGAAGGTGGCACAACAGTCAACCGCTCTGAACGAGACTTCAGGGGGGAGCCCAGCCAGCTGGATCAGGCGCCTGCCCGCGATCCTGCGCGCCCAGGGCGTGGCCGGGACGGTGGGCGAACCGATCCTGGTCGCCATCTGCGTCGGCGCCTTGGGTCTGATCCTGTTGGGCGAGGTTCTGCCCCCGCACCGCGGCGCACTCGGGGTGCTGGACCTCCTGGTGGTGTTTGCGGCAGCCTGGCTCCTGTCCCGGCCCGCCGTCGTCCTGGTCGCGATCGTGGCGGCCGCCACACGCCTCACCTCGGCCTGGCTCGGCGAAATCGACGTCTACACTGCCCTGGCCCAGGCAGTGGTGATCCCGGTCCTGGCCTGGGCCACCTACACCGCGGCCAGCATCCGCTCCGACTCCAGCGAGGCCACCGAGCGCGAGCGCCGGCTGGTGGAGCTGGGGTTTCTGCTGGACGTGGCGCAGCAGCTCTCCAGCTCGCTCGAGCCCGCGGTAATCCTGCGGACGGCAACGGACGCCGTGGCCCGCGGCGTGTCCCGGCCCGGGCCCGGCGCAGGCGCCCGAGCAGCCTACCACCTCATCCACGGCGATGTGGCGAGCGTGGAGGTGGAGCAGGACGCGTCGGGCCTCTCCGATGCCGGCTTCAGCTACGGGATCGGGCGCAACCAGGCGGCGATCGGCGCCGTTCGCAGCGGCCATGCGGCGCTGGTCCGGCCCGACCACATGATCGGCGACCTGCGTCAGGACGCCGAGCGGCTGGGCGTCCTGGTCATGGCCATGGCCCCCGTGCGCGCCGGCAGCGACCTGCACGGCCTCCTGGTCGCCACCGCCCGCGACCACGGGGCCGTGGATCGCCAGCAGCTACGCCGGCTGGAGGTGGTGGCACACATGACTGGCCTGGCCCTGGTCAATGCCGATCACCTGCAGCGACAGCGGCTGCACGCCGAACGGATGGAAGGCCTGGAGCGGATCAAGTCGGAGATCCTGAACCTGGTCTCGCACGAGCTTCGCAGCCCCCTGACCGTGGCCCTCGGCTACGTCACGATGCTCGAAGACGGCTCCCTCGGAGCTCTGGCCGACGAGCAGCGCTCGGTGCTGCCCATCGTGTCCGCGAAGCTGCGGGAGATGGAGTCGCTCGTGCAGCAGATGCTGGATGCGTCGCGCCTGGAGGAGACCGAGCTGGCCCTGCGGCTCGAGGTCCTGGACGCGCGCGGCCTCGTCCGCGACGCCGTGCGCACGGCCAGCCCCCTGGCCGCAGCGTCTCATCGGCTGGTGATCGACGAGCCGCCGGGCGCCGTCCCGGTTCAGGCCGACCAAAGCCGCCTGCGCACCGTCGTGGGCAACCTGCTCACCAACGCGATCAAGTATTCGCCGGGTGGCGGGGAGGTGAGGACCCTGGTGAAAGCGGACCAGGACTATGTCCGGATCTCGGTCAGCGATGAGGGCTTGGGCATCGCCGCCGACGACCTACCCCGCCTCTTCAGCCGGTTCGGCCGCATCCTCACGCCCGAAAATCGTGGCATCTCCGGCACCGGGCTTGGCCTCTACCTCTCCCGCGAGCTCGCCCGCCAGCACGGCGGCGACATCACCGCCACGTCGACCTCCGGTCGTGGCAGCGTATTCACGATCACCCTGCCCCGCGCCTGAACTGTCCGCCAACGGTCGGGAGAAGGGGCGCTACCGGGCGATGACGGCGCCCGCCGACGCCTGAGGCGGCGCCGCCCGCGGCCGCGCCAGAATTGTCCCATGACCGTCGAGCCTCCATACCGGGTCCTCGACCTGGAGGGGCGCCCGTTGAACGGGGTCGAGCCCCGCCTGGGGCTCGGCGCCGCCGTCGAGGGCCTGCGCTGGATGAAGCTCTCGAGAGCCTACGACGTGCGCGCCACCGCCCTGCAGCGCCAGGGCCGGCTGGGCATGTTCAGCCCGGTCAGCGGGCAGGAGGCGAGCGTCGTCGGCTGCGCCCTCGCCCTCGACCCCGCCGTCGACTGGGTGGTCCCGTCTTACCGGGAGCTGCCGGCGCTCCTGCGTCAGGGCTACCCACTGGAAAACGTCTTCGCGGGCCAGATGGGCAAGCCAGCTGCCGCTCGCATCCCGGACGGAGTGAACATGCTGCCCAACCAGGTGGCCCTGGCGGCGCAGTTGCCGCACGCCGTGGGCATCGCCTGGGGCCTCCGGCTGCAGCGTCGTGCCGGAGTGGTCATGGCCTTCTGCGGCGAGGGCGCGGCTTCCGAGGGCGACTTCCACGAGGCCTGCAACCTGGCCGGAGTGGTTCGCGCCCCGATCGTGTTCGTGATTCAGAACAACCAGTGGGCGATCTCGACCAGCACAGACCTGCAGAGCGCTGGTGAGTATTACCGGCGGGCGGCCGGCTACGGCTTCCCCGGGCGCCAGGTCGACGGCCAGGACCTCGCCGCTGTCTACGAGGTGGCGGCAGAGGCCGTCGGCCGCGCCCGCGCCGGCGACGGCCCGTCGCTGATCGAGTCCGTCACCGCCCGCTGGAGCTTCCACAACACCACCGACAACCCCCGCGCTTACCTGCCCGAGGGCTGGCTGGACAACGCTCAGCGCGACGACCCCATCGCCCGCGTCGAGGCCTGGCTCAACTCCCAGGGCCTCTGGGACGACACCACACGCGCCGCCATGGAGGCAGAGGTGGCGGAGGTCTTGGACGGCGCCCTAGCCGCCGCCGGCGCCATGCCCGGGCCGCGGCCCGGGGAGGTCTTCGCCAACGTGTACGAGCAGCTCCCCGAGCGCGTCAGGGGACAGCGCCGAGAGCTGGAGCGGCTTACCGGCGGTAGCGCCTGATGGCGGAGATGAACGTGGTCGAGGCCATCCGCTCGGCGCTGGCGCACGAGCTGGAGAGGTCGGAGCAAGTGATCCTGCTCGGCCTCGACATTGGCCGCCTGGGCGGCGTCTTCCGCACCACCCAGGGCCTGCAGGAGCGCTTTGGCGCCGATCGCGTCGTAGCCACGCCGCTCGCGGAGGGCGCCATTGTCGGCAGCGCCATCGGCCTCGCCGTGGCCGGCATGGTGCCGGTGGCCGAACTCCAGTTCCTGGGCTTCAGCCACCAGGCCTTCCACCAGGTGGGCCCGCAACTGGCGCGCTTCCGCTATCGCAGTCGCGGCCGATTCCCGGTCCAGGTCACCCTCCGCGCCCCGTTCGGCGGCGGCGTGGGAACGCCCGAGTTCCATCCCGACGCTGTCGAGGCCCAGTTCGTGCAGGCGCCGGGCCTCAAGGTCGTGTGTCCGGCCACGCCGGGTGACGCTCGGGGCATGCTCCTGGAGGCCATCCGCGACCCCGACCCGGTCCTGTTCCTGGAGCCGCAGCGGCTCTACCGGCGCGGTCGCGAGGAGGTCGCGGAGGGCGACACGACGGTCCCGCTGGGCGTGGCCCGCATGGCCCGCGAGGGGGGCGACGTGACCCTCATCGCCTGGAGCGCGGCCGTCGAGCTGGCAGAGCGAGCGGCGGCGCGTTTGGCGCGGGAGGGGATCGCCGCCGGGGTCCTGGACCTACGCTCACTGGTGCCGCTGGATGTCGAGAGCCTGGTGCGCGAGGTCTCGCGCACGGGGCGGGCGGTCGTCGTCCACGAGGCCCCGCTTTCGGCGGGCTTTGGGGCCGAGATCGTGGCCACCCTCCAGGAGGAATGCTTCTTCTCCCTCGACGCGCCGATCGCGCGGGTCACGGCATGGGACACGCCCTACCCGCCGAGCTCGATGGAGGGCTGGTACCTCCCCACCGTGCATCGAGTTGTCGAGGCGGTGCGGCGAACCGTCCAGGCCTGAGGACCGCCAGAGGATCAGTTACACCGACGCCGGGGTCGGGCGGCGGGGCGGGCTCATCTCAGCGGCTCGGTGGCGTGGAGGACGTAGACGGCGGCGACGCGTCGCAGCGCGGCTTCTTCGAGGTATTCGTTCGGGCCGTGCGAGACGCCGAGGCGGCCGGCGCCGAACCCGAAGGCGGGGATGTCGAGCTGGAGTACCAGCGGGTGTCGAGGCAGCCGGCGCACACCTCGAACTTGGCGGGCGCGTCGGTGGCGGCGGCGGCGGCGCGATCGCTGAACACTCGCGCGGGCGTGGCTGCTGGGCGGCGTGCCGGCCGGCGGGGCGACCTGGGTGACCTGGATCGAGACGTCGGCGCCGGCGTCGTTCGCGGCGTCGTTGATTGTGTCCGTGAGGCGCGCGAGCTCGGGGTTGACGCCTTGAATGCCTGACCGACGTGGATGGGACGCCCGTGTACGTCGACCGCAAGGAAAGTGCGCACTGGCCGCGTTCTGGGTTCTCGTGTAGATTGCAATCGGTGGGCCGCGGAATGGCGGTCGTGAGGTCAGCGCTGGCAGACCGGGCACCAGTAAGTCCAGCGCGCCTGCTCGCCCTGCGGACGCGAGGCGATGGGGCCGCCGCAACGGGGGCAGGGCCGGCCGCGGCGGCCGTGGACAGACGCGCGCCTGCCGCCGGAGAAGCGGCGCGGGCCCGGCGCTGACTCCAGGTTGCCGAGCATGGCGGCGCGGGCCACCTCGAACAGCTCGCGCAGCCGGCTGTCGGGTACCGCGGCAATCGCCAACCAGGGGTCAACGCCCACCTCCCATAGCGCCTCGCAGCGGTACACGTTGCCGATCCCGCAGGCGACGCGCTGGTCGAGGAGGAGCTCGCCGACCCCTGCAGATCCCACCGCCCGCGCCCGGGCGACAACGAGGTCGAGGTCGAGGTCGGCGGCGAGGATGTCTGGGCCCAGCCGCTCGACCGCCGGCCGGGCATCACGCACCAGCTCGACGACCGGCGCGGAGAAGCACACCGCCACGACCTCGCCGAAGTCCAGCACGGCCCGAGCCGACCGCGCCGGCCGGAGCCAGCGCTCGGCCTGGCGGTAGATGTGCCACGAGCCCGTCAGGCGCATGTGCGAGTGCAGCGTCCAGCCGCCGGAGAACCGCATCAGCAGGTGCTTGCCGACGGGCTCGACGGCCTCCAGCGTCGCGCCCTTGAGCCGCGCCAGAGCGTGGGGCTGCGCCTCGATGACGGTCCGGCCGCCCACCCGCGCCCGGAGCCCGTCGGCCGTTCGCCGGATGGTGTCGCCCTCAGGCATCCTCAGCCGTCTCGAGGGCGGACGAGGCCCCGCAGCCTGGCCGATCCTGGCTGGAGCCCGCGCCAGGTCGGCACCCGAGCGCTCAGGGTGGCAAGGGCGGCGGTGGGAAACTTCTGCGCCATGCGCGTCCGGCCGGGTCGGTCGAGCAGCAGCGTGCCCAGCTCCTGCAGTCCGGGATTGTGCCCGACCAACATGACGGACCCCACCTCATCTCGCACGCGCCCCAAGCGATCGAGCAGCACAGCGGCATCAGCAGCGTAGAGTTCGTCCTCGACCCGCACCTCAGGCAGTGGGCGCAGGCCGACAGAGACGAGCGTCAAGGTCTCGCGGGCTCGCCGGGCTGAGGAGCAGAGCACAAGGTCCGGCGCCACGCCCTCCGACGCTATGCGCTCCGCCATGCGCCGGGCAGCGCGCTCACCGCGAGGGGCGAGGGGTCGATCATGGTCGGCAATTGCCGGCTCGTCCCAGCTCGACTTGGCGTGGCGGAGCAAGTAGAGAGTTCGCTCGGCCATCGTCATTGCCCCGGCGCGATGCGACTCAGGCGGTGCGGGGCCACAGGACCATCCCGCGCGGGCTGGGGCCGAAACCGGCCTCGCCGAGCAGCGGGGCGAGGGCGGACTGGCGTGTGGGGATGCCGTCGACCCGCTGGATCTCGATGCGCCCCGCGCGTGTGGCCGCCGCCGCCAGCGCCTGCACGTGCTCCACCCCGACCGAACCGCGAGTCAGCAGCGAACGCCCGCCGCGCTCCAGGAACATGCGCAGTTCGCCGCTGTCCAAGACCACGTAGGCGCCCGGCACTCGCGCCAGCCGGCCCTCGCCGTCGCGCCCCGGCCAGGGCAGCACAGCCCCGTACGCTTGGGCCGGGTCGGTGGCCGCCAGGGCCCGGATGCGGGCGTCCGAGTCCCTGGCCTCCCGGAGGCGATCGACGGCGCCGGGCAACGCGAATTGGGACCCCCCCAACCCGTCAACGAAGTAGCCGCGGCGGATTCGGCCCGCCTCCTCCATCGCCCGCAGTACCGGATAGAGAGCGGCGAAGCCGCCGGGGCTGCCGTCGGCCAGCGCCCCCTCCCGCGTCAGCACCCCGTGGCGCTGGAGCAGTGTCTCCGCCAGGGCGTGGAGGCGCTCGGTGTTCGAGACGGGAGACCCGCCCAGATCGCGGGTCAAGGACCAGCGGCCGGTGGCTCGCGGCTGGTTCAGGCGCAGAAGCGTCGGTCGCCGGGCCGGGCCGCGGTGGCGGGGCGCGGGTCCGAGCAGGCGCAGGGGCGCGAACGTGTCGTTCGTCACCTCCCCCGCCCAGACCAGGTCCCAGAGGGCGTCGAGGATGATCTCCTGCTCGCCTCCGCCGGAGGCCGTGTACAGGTCTCGAAAGAAGGAGGCGCCGCGATGCTCCAGGTGCTCTCGCAGCCGGCGCTGGACCTCGCCCCCCACCGGCTCGCCCGGCTCGGGCAGGAGGAGGGGAGCCTGGGCTCGGAGGTAGAGCGCGACCCGGCCGTCGCCCGGGCCGAGAGCTCCTCTCCCAGCCCAGACCACCTCGCCCATCGCGATCAGCTCGTCCAGCAGCGCCGGCCGGTAACCAGCCACGCGGGAGCGCAGCACGTCACGCTCGACCACCGACGCGGGCAGCGCCAGGCCTTGCAGCTGCTGGACCGCGTCCAGCAGCCGATCCAGGCCGCCGGTGGCCGAACCCACGCCCTGCCAGTCGGGCAGGAAGCTGGCCAGCACCTCGACCGGAACCGCCTCCACCTCTCGCCGGAGCGCCGCCAGCGATCGCCTCCGGAGCTGGCGCAGGACCTCCGGATGGCAGTATTCGCGCTCCTCGCCATCCCGCCTCCCATCCCGCCCCCCATCCCGGCGGTGGCGGAACTGGCCGGCGAGAACCTCACCCCTGGCGGCCAGGCGGCGCAGAGCGCTGTCGACGCGGTCAGCGTGGAGGCCCCAGCGGGAGGCAACGTCGCCGGCCCCGAAAGGCACGTGCGTGCGCGCCCAGCGCCGGAGCAGCGATTCCAGAGCCCCAGGCCTGGCTTCGAGAAAGGCGTCGGGCAGCCCAGCTGGCGGGTTGACGCCCAGGCCTTCGCGGTAACGGCCGGCATCCTCGGCGGCGATCCATCGCGCCGCGGACCCGATGCGGACGCGGATGGCGCGGCGCTGCCGGTCCAGATCGGCGAGCCACTCCGGGCCCACGCCGCGAGCCGCGAGCTCGTCGGCGTCGAGGTCGCCGAGCCGGGCGAGAAGGTCGTGGGCCTCGTCCGCGTCGCGCGGCCAGCGCTCGCGGGGCAGGCCCTGCAGCTCCAGCTCCAGAGCGGCGACCACGGCCGGGTCCAGCAGCTCGCGCAACTCTTCGGAGCCCAAGAGCTCGGCCAGCAGCTCCCGGTCGAGCGTCAGGGCCTGGGCGCGCCGTTCGGCGAGCGGGGCGTCGCCTTCGTAGATGAACTGGCCTACGTAGTCGAACAGGAGCGAGGCGGCGAAGGGCGAGGCGCGCTCGGTGTCCACCGCCACCACGCGTACCTCGCGGCTGCGGATGCGAGCCAGGAGACCTTGCAGCGCGGGCAGGTCGAACACGTCCGCCAGGCACTCGCGGTAGGTCTCGATCAGGATCGGGAAGTCCGGGTGGCCCGACGCCACCTGGAGCAGGCCCGCAGAGCGCTGGCGCTGCTGCCAGAGCGGGGTCCGTTGCCCGGGTCGGCGCCGAGGCAGGAGCAGCGCCCGGGCCGCGTTCTCGCGGAAGCGCGACGCGAACAGGGCCGACCCCGGCAGCTGGGCCGTGACGAGATCCTGCACCTCCTCCGGCTCCAGCATCAGGTCTTCGGGTTCCAGCGGCCGGTCGGCGTCGGGCAGGCGCAGCGCCAGCCCGTCGTCCGTGTACATCGTCTGCACC
>JALYZG010000015.1 GCA_030948965.1 Candidatus Dormiibacterota bacterium
GCCGCCTCGATCTCCGCCCAGAGATTGGCGAGGTGGTCTTCTCGCTGTTCAGGACGTCCAACATCCTGGCGCCAGCGACAGCCTCTTGACCGTCCGAAACCAGCCGCCCGGCCGACGCGATCACGTGAATGTCGTTTCAGGCCGCTACGCGATCAAAGCGAGTGGCGCTCAACAAGGAGGTGGGGATGCATCTGCTCAGTCAACATGAGAGTAACGACCGGCGGCGGGCCCGAGACTCATCGGCGACCGGCGGCCGTCACGTCAGCTCCGCGCGAGTCTACCCGGCGGCTCCGCGGCCCTCCACTCGATGAGCACTCAGGAGTTCGTAATGCTGGCAGCTGGCATCGAATCGCTTGAGCAGCGCACGGTCAGCGTCCGGAACGACGGAGGCCTCGACTTCGGGGCCGGCGAACGCCCGGACTGCGTCCCAGTCCTCGAAGGTCATCACCGTGACGAACTCGACCTCGTCGCTGTCCTCCCCCAGATCGCGGCGGAGGAGGTCGATGCCGCGCATGCCAGGGGTCTGCTCTCCGTTCACTGATTCAGGCGTGATCTCTTCGTGCAGCAGTGTCTGGTAGGCGTCGGCATCGCCGCGCGTGGTCCAGCCGTGCCAGATGCGGATGATCACTGTAGCGCTCCTTTGGGTTCGAGTGGGTCTTGCTGGGAGCTGGCCGAAGGAGACTCGGCTCCGACTCGTCCGGTGCCTCCGTTCATGCCCGCCGGTCGTTCCGGCTCCTTTCCCACTCCGCCATGTTCCTCTGCTTCTCGTCCAGCATGTGCCGCCTCGCCTTGGCCGCCTCGGCCCGGAACATGGCCAGCCGCGACACCAGGAACAGCCAGAGGAACTTCGCCTTGCGACCCTTGCCCGTGGGCGTGTTGGCTCAGGCGGCGCGCCTCGACGTCCGGGCTGCTCATCCAGGGGTAACGCGACGAGCAGGATCGCCGACGCGTTTTCGTCGTCTCGACCGGCCAGCACGAAGCCCAGATCGAGCGGCTATTCGCCCCCCTGGCTACCGGACCAGGGCCTTGCTGGACCGCTACGACGACGAGCAGCTCCAATTCATCGCTGACTTCCTCGAGTGCCTCGACGGCGTGAACAGACGCCTCATCGGGGCCCGGTTCCAGCGATTGGGCCGCCGAGCTACGGTGCCTGACGGCGCGCCAGGCGGCTGATGACCATGGTGATCGCCAGGGACACGACGCCGGTGGCGACCCCAAGCCCGACGCCCAGCAGCACACTAGTGCCGTTCAGTCCGCTGACCACCGCCACGATGACAACAAAGATGACCGCCGCGATCACCCCCGGCACGACGCCCGCCTTCAAGACCCTCTCCACCGCGTCCCCCCTGGATTCGCTGCTGACAATAACGCGGGCATCATACAGAAACTAGTTGCGATTCCCAAGTAGCTGGGGGGTGCAAGCGGCCAGTACATTGGGGCTGTGGATACCGAGGCCGTCCGGCACAGCCTGGTGATGGTCGAGGCGGTCCGCCGCACCGCGCGGCGGCGGCTCTCCGCCGACTGGTTTCCCCTCCAGGCGTTCGGAGCGGCCATGCTGTGCGCCGGCTTGGGCGGCCTGGCTGGCGGTCCGATTGTCCTGCGCCGCATGCTGCTGGTGGCGAGCATCGTGGCCAGCGCTGTCGTGCTGGCTTTCTACCGTCGGCGCGGGACGCGGATCGGCCTACGCCGTCGTGCCTGGCCCTACGCCGCCGTGGCCGGGCTCGGTATCGTCGCCTGCGTCGCGGTCGGCACGCTGCTGCCGGGCCACCCGGCGGAGACCGGTCCCTGGCTGGTCGCGGGCGCGATCTGCCTCGCATTCGCCGCCCTCCAGCGGAGCCTACTCCTGGTGGCCTGGGCGGGCATCGTCGGCAGCCTCGCCGCCACTGCATGGGTGGTCGCGCCGACCGCTCCGGCGGGCGCGCTCACCTGCCTCGAGGGGCTGATGGCCATCGTGGCCGGGACGGCCCTCCGCCTGTGGCACCGCGGTCCATGACACATCCGACGCGTGGTCTTGACGACGTGGTCCACCAGCGCGTTCGTCTTGGCATCCTCGCCGTGCTGCAGGAGGTCCAGCGCGTGGACTTCACGACGCTGGCCGACGTGCTCGGCCTGACGGCCGGGAATCTGTCTCGAAACCTGGGCGTGCTCGAGGAGAACGGCTACATCCGGGTGGAGAAGACGTTCGAGGGCCGCCGGCCGCGAACCTGGTTGGCGGCCACCCCCGCGGGCAGGGCCGCGCTCGACCAGGAGGTCAGGGCGCTGCGCGAGCTGCTGGGTCGGCTCGAGCGGCGGCGTCCGCGGACGGCGCCGGCCAGCGGGCTCGGGAGGGCTACGGCGGGTCCCGCGCCGTCCTGAACAACACGCACGGCGCGGTGACGTCGACCGTCACCGCCGTGGCGCCGCGGCGCGCACCGGTCGAAAGACCGAGTCGCCCATCGGCCGCCTGCTCGACGCGCCGTCCGTCACCTGCGCAGCAGAGTCGGACGACGGCTTCGGCACCATCCAGGCTCCAGCGAGCGCCGGTGACGTCCATCCGGTCCTTGACCAGATGGCGGCAGGCACCCTCGATGACACCAGCGGCGATGGGCCAGCCCTGGAGGAGGGCGTGAGCGTAGTCGAGGTGGAGGCGGTTGTTGGTGAGGTAGTCGGCGGCGAGGTCGGCGCCCTTGCCCTCGACGGGCAGGAGCCGAGAGCGGGTGGCCTTGGCCCTGATGGCGGTGGCGACCTGGTGCGAGCCGCCGGCGAGGATGCGCGACCAGACCGGAATGGGAGCGCTGCCATTGGTCATGGCGAAGGCGCTGCGGGAGCGGAAGCGACCAACGTCTGCGGTCTCGCCGACGATCTTGGCGGCGGTCAGTGCGTCACAGCCCTCCAGCGCCAAGAGATTCGGGCAAGCTCGGCCATGGCGTCGGTGAGCTCGCGCTCCAACTCCTGGATGCGGACGGTCAGTTCGCCGATGCGCTCGACCAACTCGGCCGCCAA
>JALYZG010000016.1 GCA_030948965.1 Candidatus Dormiibacterota bacterium
GGCGGAGACCCTACGGCGCGAGCGCCGCCGACTGCCATGCCCAGCGCTCCAGCACCGTTCCCGCCTCACCGCGGTCGATGGCCTCGGCGGCCAGACCGAGCCCCTCCCGCCAGTCCCCGGTCAGGCCCCCGGCGCGCAGGGCCGCCGCGGCGTTCAGGAGGAGGATGTCCCTTTTCGGCCCGATGCCCCCCTGCAGCAGCTCCCTGGCGATGCGCGCGTTCTCCGCCGGGTCGCCGCCGCGTAGGTCCGCCGGGCCGGCCGGGACGAGACCCAGCTCGGCCGGGTCGAGCTCGTATTCGGAGCGTCCACCATCGCCCACCTCGATCACGAGCGAGGGACCGGCCGTGGCCAGCTCGTCCAGGCCCGCCCCGCAGAAGACGAGCGCGTGACGGATGCCCAGGCGCTCCAGCACCTCGGCCATCCGCCGCGCCAGGGGCACCTCCAGCACGCCCAGGGCCAACCGCCCGGCGCCGGCCGGGTTGCAGAGAGGGCCGAGGATGTTGAAGACGGTCCGGATGCCGAGCTCGCGCCTGGGCACTGCCGCAAATCGGAAGGAGGGATGGAATAGGGGCGCGAAGAGAAAGCCGATGCCGACCTCGCGGATGCAGGCCGCCACCGCGGCCGGGGTGAGATCGATGCGCACGCCCAGCGCCTCCAGCACGTCGGCGCTGCCGCAGCGCGAGGAGGCAGCGCGGTTGCCGTGCTTGGCCACCCGGAGCCCGCACGCCGCGGCCACCACCGCCGACAGGGTGGAGATGTTGAACGTCGCGGCGCCGTCGCCGCCGGTGCCGACCACGTCCAGCAGGGATTCGCGGTCGTCGACGTCGACCGGCGTCGCCAGCGCCCGCATCGTGAGCGCCATCCCCGCGATCTCCTCGGCGGTCTCGCCCTTCATCCGTAGCGCAACCATGAAGCCGGCGATCTGGCTCGGCGTGGCCTCGTCGCGCATCACTGTCTGCATGGCCTGGGCCGCCTCTGACTCGGTCAGGTCCTCGCCCCGGACCAGGCGGCTCAGGGCCTCGATCACGCCGCGGTCCGGAGGAAGTTCTGGAGCAGGCGGCCGCCGTCGGGCGTGAGGATCGACTCAGGGTGGAACTGAACCCCAAAGGTCGGCTGCGAGCGGTGCCGCACGCCCATCACCAGCCCCTCCCGAGTCCACGCGGAGCGGAGGAGGACCGGCGGCAGCGAGTCCGGCTCGATCACCAGGGAATGGTACCGGGTGGCCTGGAGGGGATCCGGCAGGCCCGCGAAGAGGGCGGTGCCGTCGTGGCCGATCTCGGCCACCTTGCCATGGACCGGCTGGCGCCGCCCGACGCGCGCCCCCAGCGCCACCCCCACGGCCTGGTGGCCGAGGCAGACGCCGAGGATGGGCAGCGTCCCGCCCAGCTCATGCACCGCCGCCACCGAGACGCCCGACTCCTCCGGCCGCCCTGGCCCGGGCGAGATGACGAGTGCGTCATGCCGGGCGAGGGTGGCCGGGTCGACCGCGTCATTCCGATACACGGCTGTGCGCGCGCCCAGGGTCTGCAGGAGCTGGACCAGGTTGTACGTGAAGCTGTCGTAGTTGTCGAGCACCGCCACCAGCGGTGCGTCCGAGGCCACGGCTGTCATGCCATCGCCTCGGCCCGCTCGACGGCCCGCAACATGGCCCGCGCCTTCTCGAGGGTCTCCTCGTACTCGCGCTCAGGCACCGAGTCGGCGACCACGCCAGCCCCCGCCTGGACGTACGCCCGGCCGCCGGCGATGACCACCGTGCGCAGGGTGATGGCCAGGTCCAGGTTGCCGCCGAAGCCAACATAGCCGAGAGCGCCGCCGTAGGCACCGCGCCGCTCGGGCTCCAGGCCGGCGATGATCTCCATGGCCCGGATCTTGGGCGCCCCCGAGACCGTGCCCGCGGGGAAGGCGGCGCGCAGCGCGTCCAGGGAAGTTCGGCCTTCGGCCAGCCGGCCGGTCACAGTGGAGCTGAGGTGCATGACGTGCGAGTAGCGCTCCACGTCCATCAGCCGCTCGACCTGGACCGTGCCCGCGGCCGCGACCCGGCCCACATCGTTGCGGCCGAGGTCGACGAGCATGACGTGCTCGGCCCGTTCCTTTTCGTCGCCGAGCAGCTCGCGCTCCAGTTCGTGGTCCTCCTCGGGCGTCGCCCCCCGGCGGCGGGTCCCGGCCAGGGGCCGGGTGGTGACGACGCCGTCCTCGACCCGGATCAGGACCTCAGGCGAGGTCCCCACCACGCACCGCCCGGCCCCGAAGTCCACGAAATACATGTAGGGCGAGGGGTTGATGGCCCGGAGGCAGCGGTAGACGTCGAACGGCCGCGCCACCAGCGGCTTCTCGAAGCGCTGCGAGAGCACGACCTGGAAAGCGTCCCCGGCCAGGATGTGCTCGCGGGCGGCGTCGACCATGGCCAGGAAGCGGCCCCGGCCGACGTTGGATCGCCACTCCACGGCGACGCCGCGGGAGGCCGGGGCAGGGTGCGTGGCCGGCGCCTCCAAGAGATCCTCCATGACGTCCAGCCGGCCCTCGGCCGCCGCCCTCGGTTCGAGCCCCGGCCGGTGCACGGTGAGAAGTCGAAGCTGCTGGCGCACGTGGTCGAAGACGGCCAGCTCCTCGGCCAGCAGGAACGCGCTCTCGGGCAGGTCCGGGCCCGTTCCCTCGGCCACGGGCAGGCGCTCGAAGTGACGCGCGGTCTCGTAGCCCAGGTAGCCGACCGCGCCACCCACGAAGCGGGGCATCCCGGCCACCGGCGCCAGGCGCTCGGCGGCGATGGCGGCCAGCGCCGGCAGCGGGTCGCCCTCGGCTAGCTCGAGAGGCCGCGGCCGGTGGCCGATGAAGGAATAGCGGCCGAGACGCTCGCCGCCCTCCACGCTCTCCAGCAGAAATCCCGGCCGCCCCGGCTCGCACAGCTGCGCGTAGGCCCGCACGGGGGTCAGCATGTCGGCATCGAGGTCGCGGTGGACCAGTACCAACTCGCGGTCGCCCGGCGCGCCCGCAGGCGCCGAGCCGATGGCTTCGCTCGTCTCTCTCATCTCGTCTGGCTTCTCTTCCCACCGCCCCAGCCTCCGCCGGGCCGCGTGGAACTCGGGAGTCTAGCAAGGCGGCGCCCGCGAGTGCGCGGCCGGCGAGAGGTTCAGGTGCCGGCCGATCGACCCTTGCCGGGCGTTTCATGGGTCGACGCGCCGCCGCATCGACCCCCAGCGGGGTGCGTGCATACCGCCCGGCTCAGCTGAACGGCCGAACCATCTCCTGCTCCACGTCGGGCCGCCCGCCCCCGACCGGTTGGCTGACACCGGTGGGGACGAAGCCGCAGCTCCGGTAGAGGCCACTGGCCGTCTCGTTGCCTTGCACGACCCAGAGGTGGAGCCGGTCATGGCCGCGGCCGGCCGCCCAACCCACCACCGCCTCCACCAGCCTCCGCCCCAGGCCCTGGCCGCGGGCGGGGGGCTCGACCCACATCGAGACCAGCCACGCCTTCCCGGCCTCCTCCAGCCCGCCGGCGCAGCCCCGCCAACGCTGACCTGAGTCGAGCACGAACATCACCCGACCCGCGCCGGCCGCCAGTCCGGCTGCCCACAGCGCCCAGTCGGAGAGCGGGCGCCCGACCTCGTTTTCGTAGCGGCTGCCGAAGGCCGCCGGGGAGTCCCGAAGCGCGCGCAGCCGCACGTCGCGCCAGCGCTCCACCTCGTCGGCCCGGAGGCTCCGGACCAGCGCCGATGGCGGCGGCGTCAGCCGGCCGTCACCTCCACCCGCTCGCCGGCCTGGCCCGCGCCGTTCCGGGC
>JALYZG010000021.1 GCA_030948965.1 Candidatus Dormiibacterota bacterium
CGGCCGACGCCATCGCGCCCGGGATGGCCAGGAGGCCACCGGCGGTCGTGGCGGCGGTCGCGGCGGCGGTCGCGGCGCGCGTGGAGAAGTCGAGAACGGTGACTCGGCGCGGCGTCGCCCGGGCACAGGGCCTTGTCGCGCGGATCCGTCCCGGCGCAAGTGCCCGCGTCCCGCGGCCCTCGGAGCCGGAGCCGCCGTCAGAGGTTGCGGAGGCGCCCGCGGCCATCGGACCGGCACCGGCCGCGCCGGGGCCGGATGGAGCCGAGCGGCCGGGGCTGCGCGCTCGCCTTCGCTCCGCGCTCCGGGCCGCAGTGGCGCCGCGAGATCCGGCGCCGGTCGCGGGCGCGCCGGGCCATGAGGCCACCGGCCCCGGCCTCGTGTTCGCGTACCGCGCCGACCCGGTTCCCCTTCTGGACACCCACGCCGATCCGGCCCTCCCCGGAGGCCTTGTGGCACTGGCTGAGATCCGGGTCAGCGAGACGGCCAGCCCGGCGGCCGCGGGCGCTGTCAGCTCGCTCCAGCGAGCCGGGCTGGCGGTGGTCCTGCTCTCAGGATCCGACTCGCGGTCGGTGGCCGGCCTGGCCGGGTCGCTCGGCGTCGATCGGACCCTGGACGTGGCCGGGCTCAGCGCCAGGCAAAGGGCCGACGCGATGCGCGACCTCAGGACTGGCGGTGGTCGCCTGGTCGCCGAAGTCGGGCACGGGCTGGCCGATGTGCCCACCATGGCGGCGGCTGACGTCGGGATCGCTTTGCGGGGCGCGTCACAGGCCGTTCTCGCCGAGGCCGACGTCGTCGTGGCGGATGAGTCCCTGGCGAGACTGCCGCTAATACTCGGGGCCGCCCGGCGAGTCGTCAACGGGGTCATGGCGCTGCTGGCGCTGAACCTGAGCTACATCGCGACCCTACTCGGGCTGCTGGCCGTCAGCTTCGCATTCGTCTTTCCGCGGTTCCCTTACACACCGGTCCAGAGCGGCGCCATCAGCGCCTTTGCGATCACCATCCCGTCAGTGCTCCTCCTGCGGCTCGCGCCCTCCGGGAGGCCGGGCCGGCGGCGGGCCGCCCTCCGCTTGACGCGATTTGTGGTTCCGAGCGGCGTGGCCTCGATCCTCCTCGCCCTGGCCGTCTTCATCGGCTTTCAGGCCGCCGGGCGGACCGTTCCCACCGCGCAGCTCGCCACAACCTGGGTGCTGGTGGCGGCAGGCCTCCTGCGCGTGTTGCTGGCCCTGCCGCCGACGAGGTTCTGGGCCGCGGCTGAGGAGCTCGTGGGCGATGTCCGTGTCTTCGTCCTGGTCGGTCTAACCTCCGCCCTGTTCGTCGTCGCCGCCGCCATCCCGCTGACGAGTGGCCTTCTCGGGCTGGGCTGGCTGCCGGCGGCCTCCGACTACGCCATTCTCGGCGGCGCCCTCTGCATCTGGCTGGCCTGCCAGATCGGTTTTTGGCGCTGGGTCTGGCGGGAGCCGGGCGCCCCCATCGAGCGCCACGCAGGCGCGACACCCCTGCCCGCGACCGGACCATCGATGGCGCGCGCCGCCTCCTGACCGCCGGTCGCGCCGCCGGCTGACCTGATCCGGATCCTCGGGCGCTGCGTAGAGGAGTCAGGAGCGGCCGGAGGGAAGGCGCCGACCGCGGCAACGATTGAGGCCGCCGAGTCGGCCGGCTGGAGGAACTGATGGGTCCCGCGTCGATGCGCGCCTTTGTGCCTGCGACCCCGGGCCGCGACCTCGAGGGAGGCGCCTAGAGAACGACTTCGCGATCACCCTTTCGCATCTGACTCTATTTCAGGAGAGGAAACCCTATGACCGAAGTCTCTCGACGTCGCTTCATCGCGACGTCCTCCATCGCCGTCGGAGCGGCCGCCATGGGCGGAGCGCTGGCGGCCATTCCCCACATGCGGGTGCTGCCCGCGACCCTTGGGCCCGCGACCACGTCGCTTGCCCCGGAAGTCTCGGGGGAGGCCCTGGTGCTGCACGTAAGCAACATCGAGACAGCCGAGGTGTCCCTGATGATGGGCACCCGCGAGATCGTCTACCACGACCGCCAGCTGGTCGCGGGACTTCTGAACGCCGCGAAGCGCGCGGCGCCGGCGGGGAGATAGAGAATGTCCTCCCACCGCGAGGCGCCCGAGATCTCCAAGGACCCGGTCGCCGACAACACCGACACCTACGCCTTCGTCAGCCCGGACAGGCCGGACACCGTCACGATCATCACCAACTACCTGCCGGCCGAGTCGCCGGCGGCGGGCCCGAACTTCTACGAGTTCGGGAACGACGTCCTCTACGAGATCCACATCGACAACGACGGCGATGGC
This sequence comes from Candidatus Dormiibacterota bacterium, assembly GCA_030948965.1. Taxonomy (GTDB): domain Bacteria; phylum Chloroflexota; class Dormibacteria; order Dormibacterales; family Dormibacteraceae; genus JALYZG01. The sequence goes on from JALYZG010000021.1 coordinate 2,309, forward strand.
AAGCCTGAAATCACCTACCAGTTCCGCTTTGAGACCCATCTTCGCAACGAGGACACGTTCCTCTACAACACGGGCCAGATCCTGTCGCTCGACAGCCCCAATTGGAACCGGCGCCAGTTCTACAGCGTGACTCGAGTGGCCGGCGGCAACGCCACGACACTCGGGGAAGGGCTGGCCTGCCCGCCGTGCAACATCGGCCCCCGCTCGACCCCGAACTACGCCAGCCTGGGCGCAGCGGCCGTGCACAAGCTCGACTCCACGACCGTGTTCGCGGGCCAGCGGGATGACGGCTTCTTCGTCGACCTGGGCTCGATCTTCGACCTCGGCGACCTGCGGCCGTTCCAGAATCTGCACCTCATTCCCACACCCGCGGCGCCGGGCGTGGACACCTTGGCGAACGCCAACGTCCACACCATCGCCATCCAGGTGCCCAAGACGGACCTGACCCGGGACGGCTGGAAACCGACCGACTCCAAGGACCCCCGCGCCGTGATCGGCGTCTACGGCTCGGCCAGCCGCCAGAAAGTGCGGGTCCGGCTCGAGGCGGACGACGTCTCGAGCGGCCCTTGGACCCAAGTTTCACGGCTCGCCAACCCGCTGTTCAACGAGGTCATCGTGCCGATGGCCGCGAAGGACCGCTGGAACAGCCTGCCGCCATCGGCGGACTCCGAGTTCGCCAAGTACGTCAAGCAGCCCGAGCTGGCCCGGCTCCTGCCGGTCCTGTACCCGGGCGTCTTCCCCAACCTGGCCGCCCTGAAAGCGGATCGGGCCGACCTGGTCGCCATCCTTCTGACCGGCATACCAGCCGGCCTGATCCCGGGCTTCCAGAACTTCACCGGGCCAACGCTGGCCGACCTGCTGCGCCTCAACCTCGCCATCCCGCCGGCCGCGAACCCCAACGCTCTGGGACTGCTCGGCGGGGACCTGGCCGGTTTCCCCAACGGACGCCGCGTTCAGGACGACATCGTGGCCATCGAGCTGCGGGCGGTGGCCGGCGTCACCTACCCGTTGATCGACCCCAAGTTCAAGCCCGATGGGGCGGCCGGCCTGCTGACAGACGGCACCAGCTCGGCCAACAACGGGGCGCCGTTCCTGAGCCACTTCCCCTACCTGGGAGTGGCCCTGGACGGATACGACCACCCCTCGAAATAGCCCAAAGCACAGCACCGGGTCCCCGCCGGACTCGGTGCTACCAGCTCAAAGAAAATCATTCAAGCCATTGGGTCCGGCCGCCGCCGGGACCCGGTTCAAAGAAAGTCATTCGAGCCATTGGGTCGGCCAGCCCCACCCATCTCACCTGGAGGAAAGCCGAGATGTCGCACGCCACCACCGATTACTGGACACGGCCCCACCCTGAGCCCGTCGTGCTCGACATCGGCGATGACGCCGGGGCCCTGGTCCTCTATGTGCCGGCCGCGATGCTGGGTCTCGAGATCGAGGTCGGGCCGGCCGACCGAGACGACCGGCGCGTGCACACCGCAGTGCTGGAACGACACGTCAACGGACGCACTCTGCATGCGGCCGTGTACGCGGAGTTGGCGCCCGGCCGCTATCGCGTGCATCACGAGCAGGAGGGCGTCCAGCGTGAGTTCAGCATCGTGCCCGGCGAGGTGGCGACACTCGACTGGCGATCCTGAGGGCTGACTTCGCCGCGCCCGCTGTCCGCGGCCGTAGCGTGGTGGTGGGGTCGGCAACACGTGCGTTCGCCGGCGGATCCACGCTTCCATGACCGACGAGGCGTGCATTCGCCGGCGAATCAACCTCCGCCGCGGCGGCGCCCCCCGCGCGGCGGCAGAGCCCGGTTAGTTGAGGGCGGGCCCGGCCGCCGGCGCAGGGCGCTGCCCACGAAGTCGTGTCCAGAACGAGCCGCCGAGTGGCAGCGACACCTGGAACATGTTGCCGCCGCCGTCCGCCGCGTGGACACGCACTTCCCCGCCGTGGAGACGGGTCAACTCGCGCGCCAGGTACAGGGAGAGGCCGTCGCCTGTGCCATCCGCATTGGGACCGAAGCGAGTGAAGACGGAGGCGCTCTCGGCTGCCGGGATGACGGGTCCGAGGTCGCGTACAGCGATGCGGGCTTGGCGGCCCGCGGCCCCAACGCTCAGCCGAATCTCGGACCCCGTCGGAGACGTGCGCATGGCGTGGTCAAGGAGATGGACGATGACGGCCCGCAGGCGCTCGGGATCGGCCTTGACCGGAACCGGACGGAGATCGGTTTCGACCACCAGCCGGTAGCGGGAGCCCACGCGCTCGCTCACGTCGCGGACAGTGGCCGAAACCTCGTCTCGCAGGTCCAAGGGGCGCTTGTTCAAGCGTACGGAACGCACGTCGATCTGGGCCGCCACCAGCATCAGCTCGGTCAGGCGGTAGAGGTCGTCGACGTTGTCCCGGAGGCTGGCCACGACCTGGTCCATCTCCTCGGCCGAGCCCGCGAGGGCTCCATCGGAGGCCATGGCCATGTAGCCACGGATCACGGTCAGCGGGGTGCGCAGCTCGTGTGAGGCCACGCGCATGAACGCGGACTTGGCCTCCTCCAGCTCGCGCTCGCGGCGGCGCGTCGCCATCATGCGGCGGACTGCGAGCACGGCCGCGGCCAGCAGGGCCAGTAGCGCCAGCACCGGGGGCACGGGGGCAAGCGGTGCGTCCAGGATGCCCTGCACGGTGGGCGGCAGCTCCAGGCTCGGGGCGCCGGTCAGCGGCTGCAGGACGGTGCCCAAGGTGGGGGAGCCAAGCCCGCCCAGCGCCGAGCCCGCGGCCGGAGCGGCGGCGGCGACGGCGACGGCCGCGGATGGGACACCGATTGGAGGCGTGGCTGAGCGGGAGCCGGTGGGGACTCCACTGGATACGTTGGCCAGGGCCACGACGGCCGGCTGCGGGACTGAGGGCGGCGCTGGAGCGGATGCCGCCGGAAGCGGCGGTGGCGGCGGCGGTGGCGCCGGCGGTGGCGGTGGCGCCGGCGGTGACGGTGACGGGGACGGAGGTGGCGGAGACGGCCGGCAACGCCGGCGGAAC
>JALYZG010000079.1 GCA_030948965.1 Candidatus Dormiibacterota bacterium
GGGCCGGCGCCACCAGCACACCGCCCCGGGCCCGCGTGGAGCGCGTGCCGGCTGCGATCTTGGCCGCGCGCCGGCCGAGGCTGCGGACGTCATCCGCACGCTCGGCCAGCATGGGGTCGGGCAGCGCCACCAGCTGCTCGGCGACAGCCTCGGTGGCTTCGTGGAGGGCTGCGCCCGCCGTGCGGCCGCCCTCCAGGATGAGCCGCGTCACGGTTGCTTCCAGCCCCGGGTCGCGGGCCATCAGCGCTTCCGTTTCGACGATCTCGGCTTCAGGCGTGCGGCCGTCCTGCCGCAGCTCGGACCCGATCCGCTCCAGCCCGACGGCCGCAGCCTCGAGGGCCCGCAGCGCGCGCTCGCGGTGAGAGCGCCGGGCCCGGGTGGGCACCGTCACGGGCTCGCCGGCTCCGTTCGCGGCCAGCAGGACGACCGGTCCCGCCGCCAACCCCGGAGCGGCAGCGAACCCGGTCAGGGTCCGCTCGGCCATCAGGGTGCCGTCGCCACCGCCCGTTCGAGGGCCCGGATGATCAGCGCGGTCGAGGTCGCTCCGGGATCCTGATGGCCGATCGACCGCTCCCCCAGGTATGAGGCGCGGCCCTTGCGGGCCGAGAGCGGGACGGTCGCGCGCATGCCGGTTTCGGCCGCCGCGGCCGCCGCCGCCAGCGCGGCCGCCAGCGGGGTCCCGTTCGCCACGTCGGAGCGCAGGGAATCGACGGCCGGCTCCAACGCGTCGACCATGGTCTTGTCTCCGGCCGCGGCTGCACCCAGATCCTTGACCGACGCCAGGGCGGCAGCTAGAACCTCGACCAGCTGCGGGCCGTCGAAGGTCGGCGAGTCGGCCAGCGCCCGGCCGCCGCTGCGCAGCGCCGAACCCCAGAGCGGGCCACTGGCGCCGCCCACGGTCGAGACCAGGGTGCGGCCGGCCAAGATCAGCAACCGGCCGGGCAGGGTGTCGTTCTGACCGTCCAGGGCCTGGACGACGGCCTCGAATCCCCTGGTCATGTTGGTGCCGTGGTCGCCGTCGCCGATGGCGGCGTCGAGCTGCACCAGGTAGTCGCGCTGCGCTCGGACCGAGCTCTCGATCTCGCGCATCCAGGTGGTGATCGTGGCCGCGTCCATTGCCTGTTCGGTGATCAAGGCTAGAGGGTCAGACTCCCCAGCGCAGTGCCGGGGTGTGGACCGGCGCGTCCCAGAGCTTGATCAGGTCGTCGTCCAACTCGAGCACCGTTAGCGACGCTCCCGCCATCTCCAGCGAGGTGATGTAGCTGCCGACCAGGTTGCGCACCGGCTCGACGCCGGCCGCCCGCAGCTTCCGCTCGACGTCGGCATAGACGAGGTAGAGCTCGAGGAGGGGTGTGCCGCCCATCCCGTTGACGAAAGCCAGGACCCGGCTGCCGGGCCCTGGCTTCAAGTCCGAGATCACGGCCTCGACCATCACGTCGACCACCTCGGAGGCGCTGCCCAGCGCCGCCCGCCGCCGGCCGGGCTCGCCGTGGATGCCGATGCCCAGCTCGATCTGCCCTTCCGGGAGGTCGAAAATGGGCTTGCCCGACGCCGGGGGAATGCAGGAGGAAAGGGCGACGCCGAAGGAGCGCGCCCGCTCGTTGACGCGCTTGACCGTGTCCGCCACCGCGGCCAGGTCGGCGCCGCCCTCGGCCGCGGCGCCCGCGATCTTCTCGGCCAGCACGGTGGCGCCGACGCCGCGCCGTCCGGCTGTATAGAGCGAGTCCTGCACGGCCACGTCGTCATCGATCACGACCGACACCACTTTGATGCCGTCGTCGGCCGCGTCCTCGGCGGCCATCTTGAAGTTGAGCACGTCGCCCGTGTAGTTCTTGACGATGTGCACGACGCCTGCGCCGCCGTCCGCGGCCTTCGTGGCGGCCAGCATCTGGTCCGGCACCGGCGAGGTGAAGACCTCTCCCGGGCACGCTGCGTCGAGCATGCCCAGGCCCACGAAGCCTCCGTGGAGCGGCTCATGACCGGACCCCCCGCCGGAGATGAGCGCCACCTTGCCCTGGTTGGGAGCACCCTGGCGCACCACGATCCGGGCCGAGGCGTCGTAGCGGAGCAGGTCCGAGTGCGCGGCCGCCAGACCGGTCAGGGACTCTGTGACGACGTCCGCCGGATCGTTCATGAACTTGCGCGGCTTGGTCTCTATGGCCATTTCCTCTTCTCCTCTCAGCTGGCGGCGACGTTCGCCGAGTCATTGGTTACCGCCTCGCGGATGGGGCGCTCCACCAGTCGCGGGTTGGCCAGAAAGTCGTACAAGAAGGTCGCCGCCACCCCGCCCAGGAGCCCCGGAATCAGGTAGACGGGTATGTACTGGCTCCAGTAGGTGGTGCCACCGCCGATGGCCGCGACGAGCTCGGGGCCGAAGGCGCGGGCCGGGTTGAGCGAGGCGCCCGTCACGGGCCCGACGATCAGGATGATGCCGACCACGGCACCGCCGATTACCAGGCCGGCCAGGTGGCTCGGGGACCTGGAGTCCACGATGCCCATCACCGCGAACAAAAGGAGGCCGGTGCCCAAGAACTCGGCGAGCGCGGCCTGGACGTAGAGGGTCGTGCCGGCGTCGGTCGCGAAGTGGGTCTGGCCCATGCCCAGCGTCACCGCGCCGTGGCCGAATACCGCCCAGATGCCGATGGCGCCGACGATGGCGCCGACGTACTGGGCCAGCCAGTAGAAGGGCACGTCCCGCCAGGGGAGCCGCTTGGTGACCGCAAGAGAGAACGTGATCGCAGGGTTGATGTGGCAGCCCGAAACCTTGCCCAGCGCGTAGACGAGGACCGTGATGATGAATCCGAACGCAAAGCTGATTCCGAGCAGGTCGGCCTCGGTTACGGCCGGCGTCGCCTTCCCGGCCAGCGTGAGCGTGGCGACCACCGAGCCGGGACCGACCAGGACCAACGCGGCCGTGCCGAACGCCTCGGCCAGCGTCCGCTGCATCATCGAATACACGTCCAACCCCCTTACATCTGACTACTGTTCGACATTGTCGAACTACATTCGCAAAAGGTAGACCTCCGTTCGGCTTTTGTCAACGGGTCGCGAGCAGCGCGGCGGGGGCGCGGTCTGCGTGTGCGTCAGGCGCGGGCGCCGAGGGCGGCGTAGACGAGCTCGTAGGCGGCGATCGCGTCCTTCCGCATCTGCGCTTCGCGCAGCGCGGCGTCGTCGATCCGGTCCGCCACGCCCTGGATGAACCGCCACTGCAGAACGCTCCGCCGGACGACCGCGATCGCGTCCTCTGTGTACGGATAGAGGTCGAAGCCGAGCCGTTCGCCGTGATCCCCGTAGCCCGCGCGGCGGAGCTCGAGCGCCAGTTCCAGCGTCTCCATGAAGGCCGTCGCGCCGACCATGTTGTCGTCGTCGAACGTGCCCCAGCCGCTGTTCGCATGCTGGTGCCCGAGGAGCCCCTCTGCGGCCAGCAGCGCCGCGTACTCGGCCAGGTTCTCGCCGTTCATGAGGAGGTGCTGCCAGTCCATGTTGACCTGGACGTTGTCCACGCCCTGGGCGCGCAGCTTGTGGATGACGTGCAGGGTCATGCCGATGTTCCGCATCAGGATCTTCATGGCGGGCTCGGAGTTCTTGTGCTCGAGGAAGAGCTTGATCCCGTGCTCCCGACAGCGGACCGCGGCCTCCCCGATGCCGTCGACGAGCCAGGCCCAGCTGTCGCCGTACGGAGTCTGGAAGGGGTAGTTGTAGCCCTCGATCCCCGGCCAGACGATGAAGTTGGCGCCGATGGCCCCGGCCATGTCGGCGGCCGCCAGCGTCCGCCGTAGCGCTTCCTGGCGTACGTGGGGCTCGGGCGAAACGAGGCCGCCGCGGCCGAAGAGCGGGTCGAGGTGGAGCCCGGTCGCGAGGCAGTAGATACCGTGGCCGCCCAGGGCCGAGCGCACCCGCTCGAGGTTGCCCTCATCGAGCTCCTGCGGGTAGTGGAACTCGTAGTCGTCGATCAGCCCGTCCAGGCCCTCGACCGCGCGCGCGACCCGGTCGGCTGTGCTCTCGCCCGCCCACTGCGGCTGATAGCCACCGGGCACGAACCGCGTGATCATCGAGCCGAGAGCCCAGATGCCGAGGCTGGTCCTCACGTCGGGTAGTCACCCTCGATCCGCGTGAGCTCGATCAGGTTGCCGAAGGGGTCGCGGCAGAAGAAGCGGGGCCGGTTCGGAATCGCCGTGTCGTCATAGGGCTGATAACCGGAGGCGGCGAGACGCTCACGCCTCTCCTCCAGGTCGTCGACATTCAGGCAGAAGTGCCGGGCGGCCTCGGGATCGGTGGGGCCGGGGAAGAAGTGCAGCTCCAGCCCCTCGCCTGCCGAGAACCACACCAGCCTCAGGTGCGCCAGGGAGCCGGGCGGCGGTACTTCCAGGAGGCCGAGAACTCCCGTGTAAAAGGTGCGGACCTCGTCCTGACGCCCGTCGGGGAATGGAGAAGACACGTGTTGCAAGCCTCGCAAGCCCATCAGTGTTGAAAGGTAGCCGACACTTGACAGGAAATGCAAGATGCCCTAGTGTCCCGCGACAGGTTGACCGACAAGTTCCTCAACCGTGCTGAAAGGTTTTGGAAGAGTAAGGGGAGAGCATTGCACCCAGAGGGGACAGAGTGAGGGCGGCTGCCGCTCAAGTCGTCGACGGTGTGGCGGCTGCGATCCGGGCTTCGGCGCCGGGCGCCGGCCTCTCCGACGAGGCCCAGGTCCTCGACCGCTACACGGCCGACACCTATTGGAAGGCGCTGGCCATGCAGGCGGCGGGCACACCGCTCGGCCGGCCGGATCTCGTCGCCAGGCCCCGCTCCGACGAGGATGTGGCGGAGGTCGTCAAGGCCGCCAACGTGCATCGCGTGCCCGTGGTGCCGTGGGGCGGCGGCTCCGGCACCCAGGGCGCCTGCCTTCCGATCGACGGCGGGATCGTCGTCGATATGACCCCGATGGACCGCATCCTCGAGATCGACGAGCGCTCGCTCACTGTCACGGCCGAGGCCGGGCTCAACGGCCGCCGTCTCGAGACAGAGCTCAACCGGTTCGGTCTGATGCTGCCCCACTACCCGGCCTCCGCGGAGTGGGCGACCGTCGGTGGCTACGTGGCCGCCCGCGGCTCGGGCGTCCTCTCGACGCGCTACGGCAAGATCGAGGACCTCCTGCTCTCGCTCCGAGTGGTGACCCCTACGGGCCGGGTCGTAGACACAGTGCCGACTCCGCGGCACGCGGTGGGGCCCGAGTTGACCCAGCTCTACGTGGGCGCCGAGGGCACGCTCGGGGTGATCACGAGGGTGACCCTGCAGCTGGTCCCGCTGCCGGCCGAGCGCCGCTTCGACATGCTGTCGTTTCCCAGCGTCGAGGCTGGCGTGGACGTCATCCGCCGAGCGCTCCAGGTGGGGCTGAGGCCGTCGGTGGTCCGCCTCTACGACGAGACCGCGACGGCTCTGACCCTGAGCCCGGTCGTGGGCGCCGATCTGCCCGATGTCTGCGCCGTGCTCTGCTTCGAAGGTCAGGCGGACCTGGTCGCCGCGGAGCGCTCGCACCTCCTCGGGCTGGCTGCCGGCGCCGGCGGACGGCAGCTGGACAGTGAGCTGGGCCGGGTCTGGTGGGACCACCGCTACGACTTCTACGGCCCTCCGCATGCGCCCGAGCTGCCCGCCGTGTGGGGCACCATCGACGTGGTCGCGCGCTACTCCCGCCTGGGCGAGACATACCAGGCGCTGCAGGAGGCGGTGGCCCGGCCGTACGCCCAGCGTGGTCTGAAGCTCCGCAGTCACCTGAGCCACTGGTACCCATGGGGCGCCATGATCTACGCCCGCTTCGTGCTTCCGGATGGCGGCTCGGACGCGGTCGAGCTGCACGACGCAATCTGGCGGGACGGCATGGGCGCCGCGCTCAAGAGCGGCGCCGTCATCAACGACCACCACGGGGTCGGCCTCAAGCTGGCGCCCTACATGCAGGCTCAGCACGGGGCCGGGTTGGAGGTGCTCCAGCGAATCAAGGATGGGCTGGATCCGAACGGAATCATGAACCCGGGCAAGCTCGGCCTGCGGCACGCGCCGGGCTAACCGATTTGGACAGGAGGGACAGATGGCGCTAAAGCTGGCGATGCACAACTGGATGCGGCCAGAGCCGATCGAGACCACGGCCGCGCGCCTGGCTCGATCCGGCTACCAGGGCATCGAGATCTCGGGCGAGCCGGCCCAGTACGACGCCGTCCAGGTCAAGGCCCTGCTCGACCGGCACGGGTTGAGGTGCTGGGGTTCGGTGACCCTGATGACCACTGGACGCGATTTGATCAGCGAGGACCACTACGTTCGCCTGGGCTCGATCCAGTACGTGAAGGACTGCCTGAGCTTGGCGGCAAGCCTGGGCGGCCAAATCGTGACGGTCATTCCGTCGACCGTCGGCAAGACCGCGCCCATGAGCACTGTCGAGAACGAGTGGGGATGGGCAGTCGAGGCGCTGAAGGAGTGCCAGGAGCACGCCGAGAAGGTCGGGGTGCGGATCGCCATCGAGCCGCTCAACCGCTTCGAGACTTACTTCATCAACCGCCACGACCAGGCCCTCGAGCTGGCCGGCCAGGTCGGAGGCAACTGCGGCGTCTGCCTCGACTTCTTTCACATGAACATCGAGGAGGAGGACTGGGAGCGCGCGCTGCGCGACACCCAGGCGACCGGCAAGCTCTACGACATCCACATCGCCGACAACAACCGGATGCCGCCCGGCCAGGGGTCGATCGATTGGGCGAAGGCGGTCTCGGTCGTGCAGGACATGGGCTACGACGGCTACCTGACCGTCGAGTTCGTGGTCAACGTCGACCGGACACCGCGCTCGACCCGGACCGAGATCGCGGACGCGACCGAGGCCGAGGCGACCGAGGGCCTGATCAAGTTCCTCCGCGACCACGGCACGGGCACCGTGCCGGAGCACTACTACGACCGCTACGTGCAGGAGTCAGCCGACCACCTGCGTGAGAGCGAGAAGCGGCTCGCGGCCCCGCGAGCCTGACCAAAAACGAAGGGAGGAAGCCAATTGGACACTAGATCGTTCGCGCGTCGTTCCCCGTGGCGGCTGGCGCTGGGGCTCTTCGCACTCGTGGCGGTCGCCTGCCAGAGCTCCACGGGCACAACCTCGACCGCCTCTACCACCACAATCAAGCTGGGCATCCTGTCGGACTGCACGGGCGACTTCGGGACGTTTTACAACGACGACATCGGGGGCGCCCTGGCGGTCTTCGCGGCCAAGTATGGTGGCAAGCCCAAGGGCTCCAAGCCCAGCGATGGGATGACCGGCATCAAGATCGGCGGCAAGAACGTTGACATCGTCGGCTTCGGCTGCTCCGACTCCACCGCCAACAAGGCGATCGAGGAGACCAGGCGGCTGACCGAGCAGCTAGGCGCCGACATCCTGATCGGCCCGCTCTCGGGTGACGAGGGCATCGCGGTCGCCAACTACGCCAAGAGCCAGCCGAACAAGACCTTCTTGAACGGCATCGCGGGCGCTCAGGACGCCACCCTCAAGGTGCGCGCCCCCAACTTCTTCCGCTTCAACCCTGACGGCGCGCAGTGGTCGGCCGGCCTGGGTGACTACGCGTACAGCAAGCTCGGCTGGCGTTCCGCCGCCGTGATCGGTGACGACTACGCCTTCCCCTACACGTCGCTGGCCGGCTTCATCGCCGAGTTCTGCTCGGTGGGCGGCAACGTCACCCAGCGGATCTGGCCTCCCTTGGGGACCACCGACTACTCGTCCTTCATCACCCAGATCCCAGCCAACGTCGACGGTCTCTTCGTGGGCGTCGGCGGGGCCGGCCTGATCTCGTTCTTGAAGCAATACCAGCAGCTCAAGGGCGCGCTCAACACCAAGAAGGTCATGGGCAACACGTTCTGGCCCGACCCGCAGCTGTTGAAGGCGATCGGCACTCCGATGGTCGGCGCGGTCGCCGCCAGTGGCATCGCCGCCGACGACACCTCGGCCCAGGCGACCGAGTACAAGAAGCAACTCTCGATCTACCCCGGGCTGGCGAACGACGCCGCCAGCGTCTTCACACTCGGTTACTGGTCGGCCGCAACCGCGCTCGGCCAGGCGTTGACGGCGGTCAGTGGCGACATCTCGAATGGCCAGAAGAGTCTGATGGCCTCGCTGGCCAAGCAGGTCGTCGACGGCCCCTACGGACAGATCAGCCTCGATGAGAATCGTCAGGCCATCTTCGACAACTGGGTGGTCCAGATCACCCCGCCGGCAGCCGGCACCAACGTGCCCGGGATCAAGACGATCGAGCGGATCCCGAAAGTCGACCAGAGCTTCGGCGGTTTCTTCACCCCGTCCACGCCGGCCCCGAGCCGGACCGACCCCGCCTGCGTCAAGAAGACCCCACCACCCTGGGTGGGGAACGCGCAGCCGGCGACCTTCTCGTAGATGAACCAACGCCCGAGGTGGCCGGGACGCCCGCCGCGGAACGTGGATTGGCCTTAGAGGCGTCCGTTCTACCGGCTGCCGAGCCAATCCTCCGCCTGCGGGGGGTCGGCCGGCAGTTCGGTGGCCTTCGCGCTGTCGCCGACGTGGACCTCGAGGTCCGCGCCGGCGAGCGCCGAGCCATCCTCGGCCCCAACGGCGCCGGCAAGACCACGTTGTTCAACCTGATCTCAGGTGAGTTCGCGCCGAGCGAGGGCACGATCGAGCTCTTCAGCCGCGACGTTACGTCGCGGCCCGCCCGCCTCCGCGCGCGAGCCGGCCTCTCGCGCACATTCCAGACCTCCCGGCTGCTGCGAGGGCTCAGCGTCGAGGACAACCTCTACCTGGCGGTGCTTGGCGTGCGCCGCGGCCATCTGCTACCGGTGCGCCTGCCGGGGCAGGATCGGTGGATGCGCGACAAGGCGCGCGAGGTCGCTCGGACGGTGGGGCTGGAGACCAGGCTCGCGGACCTGGTCGGTTCGCTCTCGCACGGCGAGCAGCGTCAGCTCGAGGTGGGCATGGCCCGCGCCGCCGAGCCTCGGCTGATGATGCTCGACGAGCCCGCGGCCGGACTCTCTCGGCGCGAACGCGAGACGCTGACCGAACTGCTTCTCCGGCTCGATCCGGAGGTCACACTGATCCTGATCGAGCACGATATGGACGTCGCGCTCAGGGTGGCCCGGTGGGTGACGATGATGCACAACGGTCGGGTGGTGGTCGAGGGGACGCCGGCTGACATCCGAGCCAGCCAGGTGGTCCACGACCTCTACATCGGCAGCGGCCACGCGCATGAGTGAGCCCGTCCTCGCGGTCGAGGCGCTGAACGCCTACCACGGTCCTTCCCACGTCCTCCAGGACGTCGCCTTTCAGGTCGACGAACGACCGGTCGCGCTGATCGGTCGCAATGGGATGGGCAAGTCCACGCTTTGCCAGTCGATCATGGGCATGCTGCGTACGGCGACCGGCTCGGTCCGCTTCCGGGGTGGCGAGATGCTCGGGCGCCCCTCTTATCGGATCGCCCGAGCCGGCCTCGGCTTCGTGCCCCAGGGCAGGCGCCTATTCCCCTCGCTGTCGACCGACGAGCACCTCCGGATGCTCGGCCGCGGGCACGGCGGCGCCTGGACTCCGGCTCGCGTCTACGAGCTCTTTCCTCGGCTCGCGGAGCGCAAGCAGACGGGCGCCGGTCAGCTCTCGGGCGGCGAGCAGCAGATGCTCGCGATCGGACGGGCGCTGCTCACCAATCCCAGCCTGCTGATCATGGACGAGCCCTCGGAGGGGCTCGCCCCCCGCGTCGTGGAGGATCTGGTCAAGACGTTCCGCCAGCTCTCGGCTGACGGCATGGGCATCTTCCTGGTGGAGCAGATCCTGGGGGTGGTGTCTTTTATTTTATAGAGACAGCTGGTGATTGG
>JALYZG010000100.1 GCA_030948965.1 Candidatus Dormiibacterota bacterium
GCGTATGAGCGGGCGCCCGCCTCCGAGCCCCATCCGGCCCCCGGCGGTGGCGGCCAGCAGGGCGCACAGGCGAGCTACGAGTCGGTGGTCGCCGACATGATGCAGATGACCGACGACTCGCTGGGCAATCGCTCCCGCAAGGTCAAGGATCTGCTGGGCTCGGCGGAGCCGACGCGACGGGGGCTGGAGGACGCGATCGAGCAGATCCCTCAGATCTCGATCCTCTTTGTGGACCAGGCGCGGCTGGAAGGCCTGGCCAACGAGCTCAGGACCAAGCTCAACAGCTATCCGGCGTAGCCGAACCCGGGCACCCCTCCGCGCCCGTCTGCGGCCCGCGCTGGCGCTCCTGGTGACGGCGCCCGCCATCCTACTTGCGGCGTGCTCCGGGCCACCTCAGATCGTGGCCATCGAGCCTGTCGTGGGAGCACCGGACGTGGCCAGCAACGCCCCTGTCAGCATCCGGTTCGATCGGCCCATGGACCGAGCGTCGGTCGAGGCCCGGTTCCATCTCAGCCCGAGCGCGGACGGCCGGGTGCGGTGGCTAAGCGATCGAGCGATGGAGTACGACCATCCGTCGCTGACGCCATTGACCATGTACCGGGCCATCCTGGAGGGCGGGTACCGCGCGGTCGACGGCAGCGTGGACGGCCTCCGCCACAGCTGGACGTTCACCACCGAGGGTCCGCCCGTCCTTTCCGCGACGACCCCCGGGGCGGGCGACACGGGCGTGGACCCCTCGACCTATGTCGCCCTCGACTTCAGCCGGCCCATGAACGTCGGTTCGCTCGCGTCGGCGGTCAGCCTGTCGCCGGCGATCGGCTTCCAGCTGCTCCAGGACCCGGCCGACTCCCGGCGCGTGATCGTCGCCCCGCAGGCCCTCCTCGACACCAACGCCCCGTACTCCCTGACCGTCACCGCGGCCGCCCTGGACGTGAACGGAAACCACCTTCAGGCGGGCACCACGATCGAGTTCCACACCGGTCGCTTACAGCGGCTGCAGCACTGGATCGGGTTCGTCGCCCAGCCCCTCACCGGCGGCGGCACCTCGGCAGTGTGGATCGTCAACGAGGCCCGCCTGCCGCGACAGGTTCTGGGCGGGTCGGCCGCTGCCTTCAACTGGTCGAGCGCCGGCGATCGAATGCTGGTCCGAAGCGACGCGGGCGAGTGGTCGGACGCCGCGCTCGACGGGGCATCCAAGCAGCTCCCGTTCACCGCCGTCTGGGCGGCCTACCTGGCCCCGGGCCGGGGCTACGCCTACCTGGACTCAGGCAGGCTGCGGCTCCTGCAACCTGACGGACAGATGCGTGAGGTCGAGGTCGGCGTGGCTGCAGCGGCGGTTTCGCCCGACGGCACAACGATCGCGTTCGCCACGATCGCCGGCCCCGGCGCCACCATTTTCGCCTACAACGTGGACCTGCGCAGCCTCTCCCGATTGCAGGTCGAGCCGGGCGCCGTCGATGGCTTGGCCTGGGCGCCGGACGGCCAGTCGTTGGCCTATCGGGTGGCTGCCGAGCGCAGCGGCCAGGGCGTCATTCGGGCCCGGTTCCTGCGCGGCTCGACGCAGGTGGTCACAGTCGCGACCGGTGCCGTGGGACCGCCCGCCTGGCAGGCGGACTCCCGCCACGTCTTCTTCACCGCCAGCGTCGATACCCCGGCGGGGCCGGTGCCCAAGGCCTTCCGCCTGGCCGCCGGCGACCAGCCCCCGAGCCGGCTCACGGCCGCCGCCGGACTGCCGGCCGGTGGGACGGTGGCCGTGGACCAGCTCGACCCATCGCCGGACGGGCACGAGGTCGCATTCATCTCCTCCAGCTCGGGCACCGCCCAGGTCTGGGTGATGAACGCCGACGGCTCCGGCCTGACCCAACTCACCCGTTACGGGGAGAACGGCTTCGCGTATCAGTCCGCGGAGGCGGCCTGGACTCCCACCTGAAGCCGGCCGGAGGCGCGCGAGGCCCGAGTGCCCGGCAGCGTCGAGAAGTGCTCCAAAAGGCGGTTCGCGGTTCGGTCCCAGGTGAAGCCGGCCGCCCGGCGCCGCGCACGACGGCCCATGCCCCTGACCAGCTCGGGATCGGCCGCCAGACGCTCCATTCGGGCCGCGTAGTCCGCCGGGGCGTGCCCGGCCACAAGGAACCCTGTAACGCCGTCGGCAACGATCGAGGCCAGCCCGTCGGCGCAGCTGGCGACCACCGGCGTGCCGCAGGCTTGGGCCTCCAAGGCGACCAGGCCGAAGGACTCGCTGTACGAGGGCACGATGAGCGCGTCCGCCGCCGCGTAGTGATCGGCCAGCGTGGGCTGCGGCACCGAGCCCAGGAAGCGGACGCGAGCGCCGAGGCCGAGGTCTTCCGCCAGGTGCTGCAACCTCAGCCGCTCGCTCTCGCCACCGACCGCGCTGTCGTCGCCGATCACGGTCAACTCCGCGTCGGCCCGGTTCAGGAGCGCCAGGGCATGAAGGGCCACGTCCACCCCCTTCAGCCGCTCCAGGCGGCCGACGAAGAGAAACTGGGGATGGCCGGCCGCCCCCAGGCGGCGGCGCGCCTCGGCGCGTGATGTACCCGGACCGAGCGCGGCCAGATCGCAGGCGGGGCTGACGACGGCGATCCGGTCCGGGCGGACGTGATACGCGGCTCGAAGGTGGTCGCCCTCGGCCTCGGTGCTCACCACCAGCAGGTCGGCGCAGCGGGCGATCTCGCCCTCGAGGTCGACCCGTATCTCCGGCTCGGGCCGGTCCCCCGGCGCCAGTTGCCGGTTCTTCACCACCGCCAGCGTGTGCGCCGTGTGCGCCCAGGGCAGGCCGAGGCGGCCGCGCAGCGCGCACGCGACCAGGCCGGAAAGCCAGTAGTGCGAATAGATGAGGTCGTAGGCCAGCCCGGAACCCGCGATGTGCTCGCGGACCGCACTGACGAAGGCCGGGACCTGGTCTAGCAACTCGTACTTGTCGAGGCCCGCCCGCCCGGCCGGTAGGTAGATCACCCGACTGTAGGCGGCCAGGCTCTCGGGAGCGGGAATGGCATCGGGGTCGGGGGCCCGGCAGAAGACGTCGGTGGCCACTCCGAGCCGGTCGAGGGCCGAGCAGACCTCGCGAACGTAGACATTGAGACCGCCGTTGGCGCTCCGGCCGAGAGCGGCGGTGGGCGACGTGTGCATGGAGACGACGGCCACGCGCCGAGGCGTGGCAAATGCTGGCTGCGGCGCCTCAGCCACGGTACGCGGCCTTCGCGTCAAGCCAGCGGCGCGACGTGCACGTCAGGGTCGACGCGGAGACAGCGCCCACGCTACACATGTCCGCATCAAGCCTAAAGGGAAGCCGGCTATTCCCCGCCGGGTGGGGTTCGAGCCGGGCTCGTCGCCCGGGTCGCCGCGCTCTGTTATCGTCACCTCGATGCGTCGACCCCGCGGCCGCCGCGCGCTCACCGTCGGCGTGGTGCTGGCGATCCCGACGCTCCTCCTGGGCTGGACGGTCACGGCGGTCTTCGCGGCCGCATCACCCGCGCCCGTAGCCGGCGCGGCACCGGGCGCGGCCACCGGCGACGCCACCAAGGGCATGACGACGTTCGGTTCGGCCGGCTGCACGGCCTGTCACGGCGCGAACTTGGAAGGCGGCATCGGACCCAAGCTGAACCCGATCCAGGGCCTGGGCAACACTCCCAACGCCCTCGACCCGGCCTATCTCACAAAGGTCATCACCGAGGGCCTGAGCGGGGTCGGAGGCTTCCCCACGGCCATGCCCCCGAAGGGCGGCAACTCCAGCCTTGCTGCCGCCGACATCCAGGACATCGTGGCCTACATCATCCAGGTCAACAAGATCCCGCCCGGCAAGCAGCCGTTGGGCCCGGTCGCGCTCGCGCGCAGCGACGTCTTCTGGATCACGGTGGCCGTCTTCGCGATGGTGATAGTGACGCTGGGCCTCTCGCGTTACAACATGCGCTGGATCGAGCGCCGCGCGGCCGCGCGACGGGAAAGGGGACGGTCCGACTAGAGGCCGCGCCGCGACCGGCCTCGGTCCTGATCCTGTTTTCGGATACTGGAGGCGGCCATCGTGCCTCCGCCCTGGCCGTGGCCGCGGCTCTCCGCCAGCTGGACCCGGCGGTTGGCATCGCCATGGTCGACCCGATCATCGGTGGCGGCCGTCCGGCGGTGCGGCGGCTGGCTTCCCTCTACCCCACGATCATCCAGCGCGCCCGGCCGGCGTGGGGCGCCATCTACCACGCCTCGAACACACGGCCGGCGTTCGCCACGCTGCGGGCCACCTTCGGCGGCGAGGTCCGGCGGGCCGTGGAGCAGGGTCTACGGGAGGCGGACCCCGACGTCCTCCTATCCGTGCATCCCCTCGTCAACCACGTGGCCTGGAGCGCCATCCGTCGCTCGGGTCGCCGGCGCGGCCTGATGACGGTCATAACTGACCTCGTCGACGTGCATCGGGGTTGGGCCTTTCCACGCGCCGACCTCGTGGTCGTCGCCACTGAGGAGGCTCGCCAGTCGGTGATCGAGCTGCAGGTGCCGGCGGCCCGGGTGAGCCTTCTGGGCCTGCCTGTGGACCCCCGGTTCCGGCCCGCCCGCCTCGGTGAGAAGGCGACTCTCCGTCGTGGCCTGGGACTGGAGGAGCGGCGGCCGACGATTTTGGTTTCGGGCGGGGGCGAAGGCTCGGGGCGCCTGCTGGACCAGGTGCGGGCGCTGGCCCGCACGCCGGAGCCCTGGCAGGTGATCGCGGTCTGCGGCCGCAACGAAGCCGCCCGGCGCCGGCTGGCCCGCTCCCGGCTGGCCACCCCGACGATCGTGCTGGGCTTCGTCGACAACATGCCGGAGCTGATGCGCGCCGCCGACCTGCTGGTGACGAAGGCCGGCCCGGGGGCGATCGCAGAGGCCCTGACGACCGGTCTGCCGCTGGTCCTGACCAGCTACCTGCCTGGTCAGGAGACTCCCAACATCACCTTCGTCGTGACTCGCGGGATCGGCGTCTACGTACCTCACCCGGACGAGCTGCCCGGAGTCGTGGGTCGTGTCCTTGGCGAGGGGGGCGCCGAGGCGTCGGTGATGGCGGCCCGGGCGCGGGCCGTCGCCCTGCCCGGGGCCGGCCTGGACATCGCTCGGGAATGCGTCCGGCTGGCCGCCGCCTACATGGCTGAGTCGCACGCCAGGCGATAGGCGCAGAGGGCGCAGCGCCGGCGCTCCGGCCGGGCTTCGAAATTCTGCCGTCGGATGCCCTCCGCCACCTCACCGCCGATCCGGCGTGCCTCGTCGAGCAGGGCCGGCCCGGCCTCGAGCACCAGGCTTTCGCCGTTCCTGAGGTGCACGATCTCGAGCTCCATCCAGCCGCCCGCAGCCGGGAATCCCAGGGCGGCGCGGGCGCCGAGGGCATAGAGGGCGAGCTGCAGATCCCGCCGGAGCTGGGCGGCCGGCCGCGGCCGGCCGGTCTTGTAGTCGACGATGCGGTAGACGGCCCGATCGACGGAGCCGGCGGCGCCGGACCCGGCCCGAGGGGCGAAATCTAGTGGGTCAGCTTTTGCCCACCCCCCGCCCTCTTGGGTGGGGGGTGGGAGCCGATCAACTCGATCGATGATGCCCCGCAGCGTCCAGTTGTCAACCTCGGTTGTAAAGGGCGCCTCCAAAAGGAGCGGCTCGGGGGCCAGGCCGCCGGCCTCCACGTACCTCTCCAGCAGGGTCCAGCCCAGGGCCTCCAGGGCGGGACGGCGCCGCGGTTCGGCCAGCCCGACCTCGTCCCAGGCCTCCCGGTAGAGCTCGCTCAGCTCCCGCCGAGAGGGGGCTGCGCCGCGCTGGCGCACTCGGCCGGCCCGGAGCAGGGCGAGGTGCAGGACCGTCCCGAACTGGGCTTCCACAGCCGGTTCGGCCGGCAGCCGCAGCCGGTGCCTAAACCAGTACTGGCGCGGGCACTCCCGGTAGGCGCTGATCCCGCTGTAAGAGAGCGTGACGGAATCTGACTCCGGGATCGGGCGCGGACTGAGAGCGGCCGGCGCAGGCGCCGGGGGCTCGCGTGGGGCGGCGATGGGCACCTCGCGCCGTACGATCCCCGGGCCCAGCTCTTCCAGGAACCGTGACCGCCGCCACGGCCTTGGCCCCTCGTACCGCCGGGCCCAGCTCAGCACCAGGCGCCGCCTGGCCCGCGTGACGGCGACGTAGGCCAGGCGCCTCTCCTCGGCCACTTGGTCCTCACGCCCCCGCACCGACGCCTCCACCAGTTGGGGCGGCAGGTCTGGGCCCTCGCTGCGGTGCGGCTGGGGTAGGCGGCCCTCGACGGCCGCGGGCATGAACACCACATCGAACTCCAGGCCCTTGGCTTGGTGGATGGTCAGCAACTGCACGGCGTCCGGCGCGGACTCCAGCTCGGCCTCCTCCTCGTCCACGCCCGAGCGCAGGACGAGGTCCACGTACTCGACGAAGAGGTGCAGGGAGTGATCGCGGCGCTGCTCGCAGTACTCCGCGACTAGGTCCACGAACCGGCTCACGTTGAAGGCGATCCTCTGCCCCTCCGCCGGCTCGGCGGCCATGGCGGCATCGAGGTAGCGGGTGCGCTCCAGGAGCTCGAACAGCAGCTCGTCCACACCCAACCGCTGTCGCGCCAGCCAGAGTTCGGTCATCAGCTCCGCCCAAGCGGCGCTGGGAGGCCACCCGCGGAGCGCCTCGGGCGCTGCCACCTGTGCCGACCGCAACACCGAGAGCACCTCCGCCAGGTCCAGTCCCAGCGGCGGCCGGACGACGACGCGGGCCAGGGCCAGCAGGTCCGCCGGATCGTCGAGGAGGTGGAGGTAGGCCACCAGGTCGAGGATCTCGGGCCGCCGGTACAGGCCCCGGCCGCCGCGGTATCGGTATGGCACGCCGGCCGCGACGAGGGCGGCCAGCAGCGGCCGGGCCAGGGCATGGGCGCGAACCAGGATCGCGATCTCCCTCGGCGCGGTCCCGGCATTCACCAGGCCCACGATCTCGGCCACGATCGCGCCCGCCTCGGCCTCACCATCCGCTGCGCCCCACACCTCGACCGGCTCGCCCGGGCCCAGGGCGCGATGCGGCAATAGAGGCTTGGGCACCCGTTCGGGGTTGCCGGCGGCCAGCGCCGCGGCCGCTCTCACAAGACGCCCTGGGCTCCGTCGGTTGCGGGTCAGCGCCACCGTCGGCGCCTCCGGGAACCACGCCTGGAAGCGCTCCAGGCTGGCCCGCGATGCCCCCCGAAAGCGGTAGATGGCCTGGTCGTCATCGCCCACCACACAGACGTTGCCGCCCTGGCCGCCCAGCTGCTCGATCACTCTCTCCTGGGCCAGGTTTGTGTCCTGATACTCGTCCACCATGATCCAGGGGAAGCGGCTGGCCAGCCTTTCACGGACCGCTGGCCGCTCGTCCAGCAGCCGGGCGAGGAGTGCGATCAGGTCGTCGAAATCCACCAGCCCCCGACGCCGACAACGGTCTGCATGCAGGCGGTAGAGGCGCGCGGCCGCCCCCAAGAGGCGCCCCCGCTCTTGGTCAGGATCACGGCCGGCGAAGGCGGCCAGCCGTTCCACCGGGACCAACTCCTGCTTCAGCCGCTCCTGCAACCGCAGGAGTGAGGCCACGAGGTCGTCGGGTCGCTCCGCGCCGATGAGAACCTCGTCCCCGAGCTCCCACATCAGCTCCCGCAAGGCGATCCACCGGTCGGGTCCGGTCAGCACACGGAACCCGGGCCGCAGCCCGACTTCGCCCCCGTCCTCCCGCAGCCGGGCCAGGGCCAGGGCGTGGAACGTGCCTACAGCCGACGGCTCCACCCCCGGCGCCAGGCTCATGATGCGCTCCCGCATCTCGACCGCCGCCCTCTCGGTAAAAGTCATGACCAGGATCGAGCCGGGCGCCACGCCGGCCGCCAGGAGCCGGCGGTAGCGCTCGGCGATGACAGTCGTCTTGCCTGTGCCGGCGCCGGCGAGAACCCGCACCGGGCCCTCGAGTGGCGTACAGGCGGCCTCCTGTTCGGCGCTGAGGCGCGTCATCCGCCGACCGGGCCTGGCCGGCCGACGCGGACCCGCAGCTCCCGCACTCGCCGCCGCAGGCGCGAGGTCTCGTTGAGGCGGCGCAGCAACTCCTCCGAGTCGAGCCGCAGCTGGTGGGCGAGGGCGGGGTTGGAGGTGACGATGCTCACGACCTGGCCCCGGACCGAGATCTGCTCGCACCTCCCGGCGAGGTCAGGTCCCAGGATCTCGGCGAAGGCCAGGCGGATGCGGGCCTCGGCCAGAGCGGCCTGTCCCGGCTGCCGTGAGAGCACCTTCTCCAGCACATTCCCGAACCTATCCACAGGCCCTCACACGCCCTCCTTCGATGCAGCCGACCAGCGCGCGGCCGACCATCGCGGACGGAAATGGATCGACATCGACCGAGGTGACTATCACCTGGCCGCCAGCCTCCACGCGTTCCAGCAGCGCGGCGCGGCGCCCGCCGTCCAGTTCCGAGAGCACGTCGTCCAAGAGCAGGATCGGGGCCTCGCCTGTAACGGCCCGCACGACCTCGGCCTCGGCCAGCTTGAGACTCACCACGGCCGTGCGCTGCTGACCCTGCGAAGCGAAGGCGCGGGCGTCACGCTCGTTCAATCGAAAGCGCACATCGTCTCGATGCGGGCCCAGCGTGCTGACGCCGCGGGCCAGGTCCTCGCGCCGGCCGGCGCCCAGCGCCCCGAGCAGGTCGGTTGGAGGGCCCACGTATTCGATCTCCAGCTTCTCCCCGCCTGAGATGCCGCGATGGGCCGCCGCCGCCGCCGGCGCCAGGGCGGCCACGGTCTCGGCCCGGGCTCGGGCCAGCTCCCCACCGAGTGAAGCCAGCTCCAGGTCCCAGACATCGAGCGCCGCCTCCGCCTGCTCGTGCGCGCCGACCTGTTTCAAGAGCCGGTTGCGCTGCTCCAGGACACGTGTGTAGCCGGCCAGCGTGCGCGCGTAGCCAGGCCGGACCTGGACCAACATCTGGTTGAGCATCCGCCGGCGGTGCTCGGGACCGGCCTTGACAAGGTCGAGGTCGTCAGGCCAAAAGAGCGTGACCCGGCACGCCCCGGGGAGATCGACCGCGCGTCGAGCCTGGCCGTCGACCGTGATCCGGCGCTTCGAGCGCTCGTCCTGGACCGTCACCGACAGCTGGACCTCGTGGTTCCGGCCCGCATTCTCCACGCTGCCCGTGATTCGCGTCTCGGGCGCCAGCGGGCCGATCAGCTCTGACTCGCGCCGGGTGCGCGGGGAGGTGCTGAGGGCGAGGAGAGCCACCGACTCGAGAAGGTTGGTCTTGCCCTGGCCGTTGGCCCCGAGGAAGAGGTTGAGCTCGGGGCCGGGCTCCAGGTCGAGGCGCGTGTAGTTGCGGTAGTTGCGAAGCTCCAGTCGCTGCAGGCGCACGCCGCCGCCCGCGCCTACATCGCCACCCGGATGGGCATGATCACGTAGAGGTAGTCCTCTGACCCCGGGGGGCGGATGAGGCCCGGGCCGAGAGGGCCGTCGAACTGCAGCTCGACGGTCTCCCCGCCCATCACCGAGAGCGCCTCGATCAGGTAGCGGGCGTTGAATGCGATCTGGATCTCCTCGCCCTTCACCGTGGCCGCCAGCTCGGCCCGACTGTCGCCCACCTCGTTGGTCGTGGCGGTCAGCGTGAGGGTGCCGGTGTCCGCGCTGGCCCGCAACCGGATCACGTTCGCCGAGTCGCGGGCGAAGAGGGAAACGGCGCGCACCGTCTGCATCAGTTCGGCGGCGTTGACGTGGACCTGGGTCGAGCTCTTGGTGGGGATAACCTGTGCGTAGTTGGGATAGCTGCCGTCGATCAAACGCGAGGTCACCTCGGCGTTGCCGGCCCGGAAAAAGACCTGATTGCGAGCCTTGGAGACTATGACCTCGACCTCGCCGGGCTCGCCTTTGAAAGCCCGGGGCAGCTCCGCCAGGGCGCGAGCCGGCACGATCAGCTTGGCCTCCAGGTCCGCGGCGACCGTCGCCTTGACGTGTCTTTCGGCCAGACGGTGACCGTCCGTCGCCACCAGCAGCATGGGGCTCGCACGGTTGATTTGGAGCAGCTCTCCGGTCAGGACCGGCCGTGCCTCATCGGTCGAGGCCGCCATCTGAGTTTGCTCGACGGCGGCGAGCAGGTCGTGGAGAGCGATCTCGATGCGATCCCCCTCGTCGGGCCGCGGTCCGGGCGGAAACTCATCGGCCTCGATGCACTTGACGTGGGTGTCGAAGCGGCCGCAGCGCATCGCCAGCATCTGCGTCGCGGTGTCCAGCGACATCTCCAGCGTCTCAGCCACCGGCAGGGTGCCCGCGAACTCGGTGAGCAGCCGGGCCGGGGCTGTGGTGCCGCCATCCTCTTGGACCTCGGCGGGGATCACCTTCCGAATGCCGATCTCGAGGTTGGTGGCGGTCAGCGCCAGCCCCTGGTCTGTCGTCTCCAAAAGGACGTTGTTGAGGATCGGGAGCGTGGTGCGCGTGGAGATGGCTCGGGAGACGGTCTGGAGCGCTTGGCTGAGGACGCTCGGCTGGCAGGTCAACTTCACGGCAGGCTCCTTGTTGTCCCCATGACTATCCGGCTGCTTTTTGAAAGCCGCTTCGCAGCCCTCTCAGTAGGAGATGTGGACACTGTGCGTCGCGGGTTCCAGCCCCGATCGCGGAGGCGGGGGGAAAGCATAGTAAAAAGCTGGACCCAGCTTGCGCGGCTTGGGCTTGAGATGGGGATAACTGGCCTCTGGCCGGCCCTGCCCAGGCTCGTGCCACGCTCTTCCCCAGGGGCCTGGGGATACGACTGGCCCGGGGGCCGGCTTTCAACGATTCGACGCATACAGCCGCTCGCGGATCGCCTGCACGTCGTAGCGGAGGTTCTCGTCGTCCTTGAGCTCGTTGAGAATCTTGTCGATCGAGTGCAGGGCGGTGGTGTGGTCGCGGCCGCCGAAGGCCTGGCCGATCACGGGCAGGGACGAGGGCGTCTCCTCGCGCACGACGTACATCGCTACCTGGCGCGGGAAGACGATGTGCTTGTCGCGGCGCTTGCTCTTCATGTCCTCTACCGACAGGTGGTAGTACTCCGCCACGACCTCTTGGATACGCTCGATGTTGAGCGGCCGCCGGGTGCTGGCCGGGATGATGTCGGTCAGCAGCCGCGCGGCCTCCTCTTCACCTACCTGCCGCTGGTGGATGGCGGAGTAGGCCACCACCCGGGTCAGGGCCCCCTCCAGCTCCCGGATGTTCTTTTGCACCTTGTGGGCGATGAAGGTCAGGACGTCCTCGGAGACGACCGGGTCGCCGGGGCTGATCTTCGACCTGAGGATGGCGAGACGGGTCTCGAAGTCAGGTGGCTCGATGTCGGCCAGCAGGCCCTGCTCGAACCGGGAGCGGAGACGGTCCTCGAGGGTGGGGATGTCCTTGGGCGGCCGGTCGGACGAGATCACGATCTGCTTGTTGATCTCATGCAGGGCGTTGAACGTGTGGAAGAACTCCTCTTTGGTGCGGTCCTTGCCGGCCAGGAACTGGACATCGTCGATGAGCAGCACGTCGACCGTGCGGTAACGGTTCCGAAACTCAGACATGCGCGCCGTCTGGATGGACGCGATGACCTCGTTCATGAACTGCTCGGAGGGGAGATAGACGACCCGTTTGAAGGGCATCTGGCGCATGACCTCATGGCCGATGGCGTGCATGAGATGGGTCTTGCCGAGGCCCACGCCGCCATACATGAACAGCGGGTTGTAGGTCCGGCCGGGAGCATCCGCGACAGCCTTGCAGGCGGCGTGGGCGAAGCGCGAGTTGTTGCCGACCACGAACGAGCTGAATCTGAACTTGTCGTTGAGCGCGGAATGAGGCACCGGCGCCTGCGGCTCCGGGGTGGCGGCGGGGGTGAACCCGAGGTCGGAGCCGGGTTCCGAGCGAAGGCCGGAGTCGGAGACGACGAAGTCAATCTCGACCTCGCCCCCGGTGACCGCCTGCAGCGTCTCCTGAATGAGGCCGGCAAACCGGTCCTCGAGCCAGTCTTTGGCTAATTTGCTCGGCACCCCCACGTGGAACGTGCTGCCGTCGGCCGACAGCAACACTGTGTTCTTGAGCCAGGTCTCGTAGCTCGGGCGCGCCAGTTGAAAGCGCAGCTCGTCCTGTACGGCGGTCCAGATCTGCTCCTGATTCACGTCCTCGATCGACTCCTCTCGGGGTCGCCCGGTCCCGGCCGCCGGGCCGACCTCCGATGTACTGTTTCGGCTCCGGCCCGATGGTCTGGAAGCACCGCGCTTGGCTCTTGCCAGGGCCGCTCAAGCTTCAATTCAGGCCTATGCCGCATGGGCCTAGGCCTGTGGAAAAACGTGGAACGGCAGGCGGCGACTCCGGTGCAAAACCCAGCCCAACGGGTGCCCCGAGTTCCCCGACGACTGTGGCTTGATTGTGGACAACTCTCCGATACTGTGGACTTCCCTCCAAACTGCTGAGGTATACTCGGTAATTGGAATTGGTGGTTTACTTGGCGTACCGATTTAATTAGACGCCCTATCGTCACTGTCAATAAACATGCCACCCCAAGGGCACGCTGCGAAAGTCCGGCAGCCTCCGGAAGCCGGTTCCGGCACAGGCCTTGACGGGCAAGGTTAACAAAGGGTGCTGGGGACCGCAATCCTCTGGTGGGGATCGATCATGTGATATCAAGGCTTACATCGGGCTTCGCCGTGGGGTATACTTCGGCGTCCGCTCCCCGGGTGCCGTCAGGCGAGACCTGGTGAAGCCAGTCCACATGTATCGAGGTCGACCGAGATCAAGCGCACTTACCAGCCCAAAAAGCGGTACCGACGGCGGGTGCACGGCTTCCTGCGGCGGATGTCGAGCCCCGGGGGCAGGCGGCTGATCCGCAATCGCCGGCGCAAGGGCCGCCACCAGCTGACGCCGTAGCGCCGTCACGGCCCGCCATGAAGAAGCGCACGCGCCTGGTCCGCCGGCGTGACTTCCAGCGCGTGCTCGGAGCGCCGCGGCTGCACAGCGGCCCCAGCCTCCTCGTCTTCGCCGTCCCTTCGCCGGTGCCTTCGGGACGTGTCGGGGTCACCGTCAGCCGCCGCGTATCCGGGGCCGTCAACCGGAATCGAGCCCGGCGCCGGGCCCGGGAGGCGGTACGGCTCGGCTTTTGGGCCGAGGGTTTGGGATCCGCCGGGTCGGGGATACCTTTCGACGTGGTGGTTATCGCGCGCCCGCCCGCGCTGGAGGCGCCATTCGGATCGCTCCTCGCCGAGATGACCTCGGCCCGGCGCCGGCTGGTTGGCCGACGGTGAAGCACCTGGTTCTGGGCCTCATCCGGGCCTACCAGATCACCCTCTCGCCGCTGCTCGGCGGATCCTGTCGCTACTACCCGTCCTGCTCTCATTACACTTACCAGGCGGTCGAACGCTACGGCTGGCTTCGCGGCGCCTGGCTGGGCTTGAAGCGAATCGGCCGCTGTCACCCCTTTGCCAAGGGTGGGTACGATCCCGTTCCGTTGCCTTCAAGGAGCCCCCAGTCATAGACCAGTTCCGGCACCTCTTCGACGTTTTTCAGCCCATCCACACTCTCTGGTGGGCGATCTTCGGTACCTCCATCGATTGGGGCCTGGTGCACATCTACGCGGCTGTGTCGTCGGTGCCCTTCATGGCCTGGGTCGGCGCCTACGGGATCGCGATCATTCTGCTGACGATCGGCATCAAGCTGGTCCTCTCCCCGCTCTATCAGATGCAGCTGCTCTTGGCCAAGCGCAACCTGGCCAATCAGCGCAAGTTGGGCCCGGAGCTGGCGGAGCTGCGCAAGAAACACAAGGGCGACCCGCAAAAGCAGCAGGCGGCGACCATGCAGCTCTACAAGGAGCACGGCATCAACCCCCTCGGCAACCTCAGTGGCTGCCTCCCCTCCCTGATGCAGCTGCCGATCCTGAGCGCCCTCTACTACGTGTACTCGGGCAACGCTCGGAATGACAAGTTGTTCAGCGACCACTTCCTCTTCATCCCGCACCTGAACGCCATCCCCATGCACATTCCGCTCGTGGCCGGCCTCCCGATCCCGGCGCTGGCCTATCTGGTCATTCCGCTCCTGGCCGCGGGGACAACGTTCGTGCAGTCGCGCATGATGCAGCAGCCGCCCAACCCGGCGGCCTCGGACCAGGAGAAGCAGGCTCAGAACATGACCAAGCAGATGCAGGTCTTCATGCCGCTGATGATCTTCTACTTCGCCATCGTCACCCCTGCCGGCCTGGGCCTCTATTGGCTGGTCTCGAACTGCTTTGCCATCGGGCAGCAATACCTGGTCAATGGTTGGGGTGGCCTCAAGCCGGGTGCATACGCCACCGCCGCGGCGGGCAGCGCCGCGATCGCCTCTCCGAGGAACTCGGGGCGGCCGGCGAATGGAGCGGCCCCGGCCAAGGCCGCCTCGCCTCCAGCCCAGCCCAAGCCTCGGCCGGCCCCGCCTGCCCGGCCCTCAGGCCAGGTGGCGACCGATCCCAAGGCCACCTCCAACAATGGTCGCGGCCCCAACGGCAAAGTGACTCCCACCAACGGCCTCGCCCCCAACTCCAAACGACCCACGAGGAAAGCGAAGAGATGAAGAGTGCGGAAGGCCGCGGACCCACGCTCGACGAAGCCGTCGACGCGGCCCTCATCCAGTTGGCCGAGAGCCGGCGCAATGTGGACGTCCGAGGCGTGTCCGAAACCGGGAGCGAGACCGTGGTCGAGGTGACCGTGGTCGAGGCCGACGCGGCCGTCGGCAGTGTCGGCGCCGCACCGGCAGCATCCGCGCCCGTGCCCGCCCCGGAGACTGGCGAAGGCCAGGCCGCGAAGGAGATAGTCGAGCAGCTTCTAAGCCGGATGGGAGTGCGCTGCCAGGTCACGAGCCGGCCCACGACCGAGGCCGTCCAAGTCGACGTCACGGGCCGCGACCTGGGCATGCTGATCGGCTGGCGGGGCGAGACCCTGCGCGCGCTGCAGACGATGACGAACCTGCTTGCCAGCCGGCGGCTCGGCCCCGAGCGGCGCGTGATCGTCGACGTCGAACGCTACCGGCAGCGGCGCGAGCACACGGTGCGCGAGATCGCGCTGCGGGCCGCGCACCAAGTTCGGGTCACCGGCGATCCCATCACCCTCGACGCCATGCAGCCCTTCGAGCGGCGAGCCATCCACCTGGCCCTGGAGGACGACCCCGAGGTGACCACGGTCAGCGTCGGCGCCGACCCCGACCGTCGGGTCGTGGTGAACCCGAGCGCGGCCGTGCAGCAGGGAGCCTGACGGACGGCCGCAGCCGCGACCTGATCCGGCGGGCCATAGCGCTCGCCAATGCTGCCGCCGACGGGGCCGGGGACGAGGAGGTCACGCCGAGCGAGTTGGCCGAGCCCATTCGCGACGCGCTCGAGTCGGAGCAGGTGACCTCCGACCCGCGACTCGTGCATTACCTGCACGAGGCACTCGACGCTGTCTCGGACGGGATGCCACCGGACTACACGGCGATGATCCTGTACTCCGCGCTCGGCCGGCTGAGCGAGGTCTGACTCAGCCCCGACGAGGCTCAGTCGCGTTCCTCGGCCGCGTTCTGGGAGCCTCGGGGGCCGTGGCTATACTGACCCGGCATGTCCCTCGCCCCGAACCAGACCAGGCGCGAGCTCAGGGGCGGGGCGCGGCTCCTCACCGCCACGATGCCCGACCGGGCGTCCGCCAGCCTGGTTCTGATGTTCGCCGTCGGCAGCCGCCACGAGACGGACCAGGTCGGCGGCATCTCGCACTTCATCGAGCACCTGTTTTTCAAAGGCACCGATCGTCGACCCGACGCCAGGGCGGTGGCGGAGGCCATCGAGGGGGTCGGTGGGATCATGAACGCCTCCACCGACAAGGAGGTCACCGCCTACTGGTGCCGCGTTCCAGCGGAGCGCCTGGACCTGGCGGTGGACGTGCTGTGCGACGTGGTTTCGAACTCCCGCCTCGCGCAGCCCGACGTGGAGAGGGAGCGGATGGTGATCCTCGAAGAGCTGAAGATGTACCTGGATCAGCCCCAGGACTACGTGCACAGCCTGTTCGAGCAGGCGATGTGGCCCGGGCACGCGCTCGGCCGCGACATCATCGGCAGCACTGAGTCCGTCGGTTCCACCTCGCGCCAGGACCTGCTCGACTACATCGGCGGCCACTACTCGCTCCCGCGCCTGGTCGTGGGGGCGGCCGGCTCATTGGACGTGGAGCGCACTGCGGACCTCCTGGAGTCCCGTCTGGTGCTCCCCGACGGGACCTCCGGCAACGGGCTCAGTCCGCCGGCCGCGCTGAGCGCGTCCACGGTTCGGCTGCACCGCAAAGACACCGAGCAGGCTCACATCTGCCTGGGCACGCGCGCCGTCTCCTATCTCGATCCCGACCGTCACGCGCTCGACCTCCTGAACACCGTCTTGGGCGAGGGCATGAGTTCACGCCTCTTTTTGGAGATTCGAGAGCGGCGCGGGCTCGCCTACGACGTGCACAGCTTCTCCAGCAAGCACCGGGATGCCGGCTACTTCGCCGTGTACATGGGCGTCGACCCGCGCAAGGCGGAGGAGGCCGTGGAGGCGACCCTGGCCGAGTTGCGCCGCATCTGCGAGGAGCCGGTGCCCCCAGCGGAGCTGGTGAAAGCCAAGGAGTTCACCAAGGGTCGCTTGCGTTTGGGGCTGGAGAGCACCAGCGCGGTCGCCAGCTGGCTCTGCCAGCAGGAGCTGCTGATGGAGCGGGTGCGGACCGTGGAGGAGGTCGTGGCGCTCGTCGAAGCGGTCACGGCCGAGGAGCTGCAGCGCGTGGCCCGGAAGATCTTGGAGCAGCCGACCGTGCTCGCGCTGATCGGGCCCTTCGATTCGGATGCTCCGTTCCGGGCCGCTATCGGCGCCTGAAGAAGCGCGCCGTCTCGGTTTCTCTCACGCTCGAGGCCCTCGTCGCTGGTTTTGTCCGCCGCGTCAGGCGGCCTGGGGCAGGGTGACGATCGGCGAGAGGACCGGACGCGCCCGATCGACCGGGCCGAGTTCAGACACTGGCAGCACGCGCAGCCAGGCCCTGGCCTCGATCTGGTCCCGGTGGACGGGTCCGAAAAAGCGTGAGTCCTGCGAGTGGTTGCGGTTGTCGCCCATCACGAAATACTCGTCAGGCCCGAGGCGCTGGCCGTCGGCCTGGGCCGGTCCCGAGTTCGGCCAGCTCGTGAACTGCACCCATGGCTCAGGGCTCGTGTACGGCTCCTGGAGGACCCGGCCGCCGATGTAGACCCGCGCGTCCCTGACCAGGATCCGTTCGCCCGGCAGGCCTACCACCCTCTTGATGAAGTCCTTGGAGGGGTCGTAGGGGTCACGCATGATGATGATGTCGCCGCGCTGAGGGCCGTGGAAGTGATAGTCGATCTTCGTCGCCACCACGTAGTCCTGATCCTGGAGCGTGGGGTTCATCGAGGATCCGATCACGTGGACGGTGGCGACAGTGAGGCTGATGACCAGGTAGAGGCCCAGCGCCAGGAGGAGGACCTCGGCCGCCTCGGCCAGGAAGCCGAGCCCGGCTGACGCCGCCACACGCGGTGGGTTCACCCGGGACAGGCTACCCGGAGGCGGCACCTAGCCTTTGCCCGGCGGCGTCCCGGCGACGGCGCCATGGAAGGCCTGCATCGAGCCTCAAGCGAGCAGCAGAGAAACCAGTCGCTGCAGCTCCGAGCCAGTGCTGAAGCTCAACTCCAGCGTCCCGCCCGAATTGGTCTCGCGCAGCGCCACGCGATCCCCGAAACGCCGCTGCAGCCGGTCCAGGGCCAGCGCCGCGGTAGCTGGCCCGATTGCTTCACGGGCGCCTTCAGGCTCGCGTGCTCCCGCCTGTCGAGGCGCGAGCCGGGGCGGTTGCTGGAGCCGCGCCCAGCTCTCCGTCTGACGCACCGAGAGATGCCGGCCGAGGACGACCTTCAGACCCCGCTCCTGGTCCTCGCGGCGCAGTCCGGCCAGGGCTCGCGCGTGACCGGCGGTCACCGCGCCGGCCGCGGTGGCGGAAATAACCGCCGGGCAGGCCGTGAGGAGGCGCAACGACTGGGTCACGGATACGCGATGTTTGCCCAGCCGCTCCGCCGCCTGCTCGTGCGTCAGGCCGAAGTGATCGACGAGGCGCTGAACGCCGCGGGCCTCCTCGATCGGGTCGAGGTCCTCGCGCTGCAGGTTCTCGATCAAGCCCAGGAGGAGGCTCGACTCCGCCTCCACATCGGTCCGCACGATCGCGGGCACCCGCTCCAGACCGGCCAGGCGGGCGGCGCGCCAGCGCCTCTCCCCAGCGACCAGCTGAAACCGGTCGCCGGCTCGGCGGACCAGGATCGGCTGGAGCAGGCCGTGGAGACGGATCGACTCGGCCAAGTCGCGCAGCGAGTCGGCCGGGAAATGGCGTCTCATCTGCTGCGCGGACGGCTCCACCTGGTCCACGTTCACGTACTCGGGGATGCCCGAAAAGATGCCGTCCGGCGGGATCGGGATCAGCGCCTCCAGGCCCCGGCCCAGCGCGCGACCACCTGGTCGGCTCATCGGCACATCACCTCCTCGGCCAGCTGCCTGTAGGCTTGCGAGCCCCGACACTCGGGGTCGTACAGAGTCACCGGCAGGCCGTGGCTGGCGGCCTCGCTGACGCGCACGTTGCGTGGGATGAGCGTGCGCAGGAGGTGCTCGGGGTAGACACGCCGCACCTCCGCCAGCACGTCCCAGGCGAGCGTCGTGCGGCTGTCGAACTGGGTCATTACGATCCCTGCCAGCTCGAGGCTCGGGTTAAGGCTCATCCGCACCAGCTGCTGGGTGTGGAGAAGGTGGGCCAGGCCCTCCAGCGCGAAGTACTCGCACTGCATCGGGACCAGCATCGCGTCGGCCGCGGCCAGGGCATTGAGGGTGAGCAGCCCCAGCGAGGGCGGGCAGTCGATGAGCACGAAACCGAAACCCCCGACCAGGTCCTGCAGAGCTAGGCGCAGCCGGAGCTCGCGCTCGGGCAGGGTTGCGAGCTCGATCTCGGCGCCGGCTAGGCTGACCTGGGAAGGCACCAGCCAGAGGCCGTCGATCGCGGTCGGCGTAGCCACCTCGTCCAGGCCGGCACTCCCCGCCAGGAGGTCGTAGATGGTCAACCGGGCCCGGGCCGGATCGACTCCCAGCCCGCTAGTGCTGTTCGCCTGCGGGTCGGCGTCCACGATGAGGACCTGGGCGCCGCGCTCGGCGACGGCCGCGCCGAGATTGATGGCCGTAGTGGTCTTACCGACGCCTCCCTTCTGGTTCACCAGGGCCAGGATGCGAGTGGAGGATATCAACATGTTGGGGTCAACCTGGGGAAAGGTTTCAACATTTGGTGTGGGAGGCGAGAGTGTGGCCGTCACGCCAGGATTCTAACTCTCGGCTGCGCGGACGCCCAGCCTGGTTGTAAAGACAAACGCGCCGAGCGCAGCGGCCACCAACAGCGCCTCGACCAGGATGCCCGGCAGCAGCAGCGGGCCCGGCAGCGCGCTCGCCGCCAGGCCGTTGTAGGTCGCGTGGCACAGGGTCGAGGTGGTGGTGTTCGCGTAGCGCCGGATGAGCCCCAGGCAGCAGGCCAGCAGGAAGACGGTGACGGTGTCGATGGAGAGGCCGTACTGGGTGTGCACGGCGGCGAACAGGACCGACGTGAAGAGGATGCCGAACCGGGGTTGGAGCGCGCCTCGAAAGAGCGCCTCCTCGCAAATCCCGGGAGCGAGGGCGATGGCCGCCACCCCGAGGGGGCCGCTGATGCCGGCAAACAGGTGCTGGTTGAGATCTTCGATCTGGTGTTCGAGCCCCGGGGTAAGGCGTTGAGCCAGAAGGGTCGCGCCACTGCTGGCGGCGAAGAAAACGCCGGCGGCAGCAACGGCCAGCAGGACGTGCCAGACCTGGGGCCGATCGTATCCGAGGCGAGCCCAGGTCTCCCGCCCCGGCCGGCGCACCAGCAGCCCGACCCCGAAAAGGGCTGCCAATAGGTACGGGATCTCTTGCACGATCAGATCCAGCGGACCGATCGAGAGGCCGGACCGGGCCTGGAGGCTGATCGTGTTCACGGTCAGCACGGCCCCGAGCTGGCTGGCCAGCAGGACGAGCGCCAGGATGAGGGCGGTGGCGTGGACGGCGCTGGCCGGGTTCAGGGGCAGGACCCGCGCCACCTGGGTTCTGCCTCGGCCCCAAACCACCAGACAGCAGACGACGCCGGCCGCCGCGATGATGGCCCCGTACGCCGGCAGCCCGTGGGTGCCAGACCGGCCGGAGAGAAGGCCCCCGGCAATTGCCACCAGCAGGCCGACGACCACTGTGCCCAGGGAGATCGCGGCCAGCAGGGCCCAGGTCACGAGCCCGAAGCCATTGTCGACCGGCCCGAAGCCAAAGGCGGCAGCCGGCGGGTATGTTCCACGTTTTACATCGCCACGCGCCGACAGAGTGGGCAGGCCGCGATCAGCGAGGTTGGCGCAGAGGATCAGGGGCAGCGGCAGCAGGAGCGCGGCGGCGTCCGTCCAAGACAGCGCCGACAGGTCAGGCGCGGCTTCGAACCTCGGCGCCGGATGGGAGCGGCCGGACGGGCATGGGCGCGAGTATAGGGACGCCACGGGCGGCCCTTAACGCCCCCTCTACAATGGCGAGGATGCCGCCGCCGGACGACGCCGAGGAGCAGATGTCCGAAGCGTCGCGGATGCAGGCCCTCGTGGCGGCGGCGGCTCGGTCCGCCGAACTCCAGCCCCGAGAAAGGGAGCGCATTCTACGAGCCGCCGCCACCGGCGACGAAGCCGCCCGCCAAGCGCTCCTCCAATCCCACCTCGACCTTGTCGCCGCAGCAGCCGGCGAGCGCGCGGACCGGGGCCTCAGCTCGGGCGACCTGTTCCAGGAGGGCGCGATCGGACTTCTCGGCGCGATCGGCGACTACGCCACCCAGGGCACCGGCGACTTCGAGGGCTTCGCCCGGCGCCGAGTCGCCGAGGCGATGGAGAAGGCGCTGGCGGCGGAGTCGGACTGTGTCGACCAGGCTTACCGCCTGGTGGGCGCCGCGGAGGACTACGAGCGCGTTGGAGTCGGCCTGCGCCGCGAGCTGGGGCAGGACCCGACCGTGGCTCAGATCGCCGAGAAGCTGGAGTGGACGCCAGAGCGCACGATCGAGATCGCACGCTTGGTCGACGAGGCCCGGCGCCGTCACGACGAAGAGCTTCTTTCGTATCTGGACCCCGACGCCCTGGAGCTGGAGTCGGACGAAGACGATCCCGGATCCGGGCCGGTCCACCAGGGCTGATGCTGAGGACCACGCCACTGGCCGGGCGCCACCTGAAGGCCGGCGCTCACATGGTCGACTTCGCCGGTTGGGAGATGCCCCAGCAGTACACCGGCGTGCGGGCCGAACAGCGCGCCGTACGCACGGCCACGGGGGTCTTCGATGTCAGCCATATGGGTCGCTTCGAGGTCCGCGGCGATGCCCCTGGCGAATTCCTGCAAACGGTCGTCACCAATGACGTGGCCCGCCTGGAGCCGGGCCAGGCGCAGTACAACCTGATGTGCGCTCCGGACGGCGGCGTGATCGACGACCTCGTCGTCTACAGGGCGGCGGAGCGCTGGCCAGTCGTGGTCAACGCGGCCAACCGCGAGAAGGATTTGGCCTGGTTCCGCGCTCACGCCCCAGCCGGGACCGAGGTCGTCGACCTCAGCGCAGAGACCTGCCTGCTGGCCGTCCAGGGCCCGATGGCCGCCGCCACCCTGGGGAGTCTCGAAGGCGCCGTCGTCGGTATCCCTCACTTCGGGGTGGCCGAGACCTTGATCGCCGGCAGCCGGTGCCTGGTCTCGCGGACGGGCTACACGGGAGAGGACGGCTTCGAGCTCTTCGTCCCGGCCACCGAATGCGACCGGGTCTGGGATGGGCTGCTGGCGGCTGGCGCCGTGCCCTGTGGCCTCGCCTGCCGGGACGTCTGTCGCCTGGAGGCAGGGCTTCGGCTTTACGGCAACGACATGGACGAGAGCGTCAACCCGTACGAGGCGGGGCTGGGCTGGACAGTCAAGCTCGAGAAGGGCGAGTTCATTGGCCGGGCCAAGCTGGCTGAGGTCAGGGAGGCCGGAGCCGCTCGGCAGCTAGCAGGGCTTCGCGGCGCCGGCCGGACGATCCCGCGCCACGACGCCGACGTGTACTTGGGCGAGCGCTGGCTGGGCCGGGTGACGAGCGGCACCTATTCGTTCTGGCTAGAGGCGGGTATCGGCTTCGCCCTGGTCGAGGCCGGGGCGGTCGAGGCCGGGTCCAAGGTCGCGATCGCGGCTCGCGGCGGGCGGGCAGAGGCCGTGGTGCAGGCGCTCCCGTTCTATCGCGGCTCGGCCGGTCGGGTAACCGGCCCGGCGACGGGCAGGCCCGCGAGCCCCGTCTGAATCGATCACACGGAGGAGCAAAGACGTGCCGCAGCGCTACTACACCGAGAGCCACGAGTGGGTGCTGGTCGAGGACGAGGGCATGGCCAGGCTCGGCATCACCGACTACGCGCAGTCGCAGCTGGGCGACGTGGTCTTCATCGAGCTGCCGGCGGTGGGACGCCTGCTGGAGGCCGGCGACTCTTTCGGCACGGTGGAGTCGGTCAAGGCCGCGTCCGACCTCTATTCGCCCGTAGCGGGCACGGTCGTGGAGGTGAACGAGAGCCTGAGCGAGCAGCCGGAGACGGTCAACCAGGACCCACTCGACGCCGGCTGGCTCATCCGGGTCAAGCTGAACGGAGACGTCGGCGAGCATCTTCTCGACGAGGCCGGCTACAAGTCTTTGACCGAGGGCCAGTCGCGCTGATGCCGGCGCCGCGGGCCTTGGCCTGATGCCCTACCTGGTCCACTCCCACGAGGAACGCCAGAGGATGCTGGCCGCCAGCGGCGCGGCCTCGATCCAGGACCTCCTCGCGGACGTGCCCCCGGCCCTACGGCTGGCCGGATTGGACCTGGCCGCGGGCTTGTCGGAGCTGGAGACCATGGCCGAGCTGAGGCGGCTGGCCGGAGCCAACGACGTCGTGGCGGATCGCGACTGCTTCCTCGGTGGTGGCGTCTACCGCCGCTTCATCCCCGCCGCCGTGGCCGCCGTGACCTCCAAGCCGGAGTTCTACACCGCCTACACGCCCTACCAGGCGGAGGCCAGCCAGGGCACGTTGCAGACGATCTTCGAGTACCAGACTCTCATCGCCGAGCTGACCGGCCTGGATGCGGCCAACGCCTCGCTCTACGATGGGGCCACCGCCGTCGTGGAGGCCGTGATGATGGCGATCGCCCGCACTGGGCGCCACCAGGTGGTGATGGCGCCCGTCGTCCACCCCGAATACGTCCAGGTGGTGCGTTGCTACGCGGCGGCGCGGGGCTTCACGGTCTCGGAGGACCTGGGCGCCATCGGGGAGCAGACCGCCGCCGTCGTCGTCCAGCAGCCGGACTTCCTCGGCTTGCTGGTGGATGCGGCGGAGATCACCGCTCGGGCCCATCACGCGGGTGCCGTGGCTGTCGCCTGTGTCGACCCCATCAGCCTCGCCCTGCTGGAGCCGCCCGGCGCCTATGGCGCCGACATCGCGGTCGGCGAGGGTCAGCAGCTCGGCCTCCCGCTCAGCCTCGGTGGCCCTCACCTGGGCTTCATCGCCTGCCGTGCGGACCTCGCCCGCCGCCTTCCCGGGCGCCTGGTGGGGCAGGCCTTTGACGCCGCCGGTCGTCGCGGCTTCGTGCTCACCCTAACGGCCCGCGAGCAGCATATCCGGCGCGAGAAGGCGACCTCCAACATCTGCACCAACCACTCCCTCTGTGCCCTGGCGGCCAGCGTCTACCTGACCTACATGGGCGCGGAGGGCCTGCGCCATGTCGCGCAGGTGGGGGTCGACCTCGCCCACGCTCTGGCCGATCGCTTGGTCCAGCTGCCGGGGCTGGAGCTCGCCTTCCCGGAGCGCCCTTTTCTGAACGAGTTCCCGGTGCGCTGGGCGGGCTGGAGGGACGCGCGTCCACGCCTCCGCGACGAGGGCCTGGCCGCGGGCCTGGAGATGGCGCGTTGGTATCCGCAACGGCCGGAACTGGCCGACGTAGCCACAATCGCGTGCACCGAGGTCAACGACCTGGCCGCCGTCGACCGCCTCGTCGCGGTCCTGGCCGAAGTGCGCATGGAGGCGGTGCGGTGACCGAGCTGCTCAGCTTCGAGAAGAGCCGGCCCGGGGGCCCCGTGCCGAGGCTGCCCGAAGCTGGGGTGCCCTCGGCCGCCAACGCCATCCCGGCCGCCCTCCGCCGCCGCCAGGCTCCGGCGCTGCCGCGGCTGAGCGAGCCCGAGCTCATGCGCCACTACGGTCGCCTGGCCGGGCTCAACTATTCGATCAGCGAGCAGTTCTACCCGCTGGGCAGCTGCACCATGAAGTACAACCCCGTGCTCAACGAGCAGGCGGCGGCGCTGCCCGGCTTCGCCGACCTCCACCCGTACCAGGAGCAGGCGACGATCCAGGGCGCCCTGGAGCTGATGTGGCGCCTGGAGCGGGCCCTGGCGGCGATCACGGGCGTGGAGCGGGTCACGCTCCAGCCGGCGGCCGGCGCCCACGGCGAATGGACCGCGCTGCGCATGATCCAGGCCTACCACGAGTCGCGGGGTGAGGCCCGGACGGAGGTGATAGTCCCGGACTCCGCCCATGGCACCAACCCGGCCAGCGCCGCGCTCTGCGGCTTTTCGGTGGTGGAGGTCCGCTCGGGTCCTGACGGCCGCGTCGATGTGGACGACCTCCAGGCCAAGCTGTCGGACCGGGTGGCCGGCCTCATGCTGACAAACCCCAACACACTGGGTCTCTTCGAAAAAGACATCCTGCGCATAGCCGGGCTGACCCACGCCACGGGGGCCAAGCTCTACTACGACGGCGCCAACCTCAATGCGTTGATGGGCGTGTGCCGGCCGGGCGACATGGGCTTCGACGCCGTCCACATGAACCTCCACAAGACTTTCACCACGCCCCACGGCGGAGGCGGACCGGGCGCCGGACCCGTGGGGGTGAAGGCCGACCTGGTGCCCTTCCTGCCGGTCCCGTCGGTTGAGCGCGACGCGGACGCCGGCGAGTTTCGGCTGAGCTGGGACCGGCCCCGCTCGATCGGCCGTGTGCGCAGCTTCTACGGCAACTTCGGCATGCTGGTCCGCGCCTACGCCTACATCCTGGCCATGGGCGGGGACGGGCTGCGGCAGGCTTCGGAGGACGCCGTTCTCTCCGCCAACTACCTGCGCGGGCGGATCGCCGAAGTTATGGAGGTTCCCCATGCCGGGCCCTGCATGCACGAGTTCGTGGCCAGCGCCGCGGGCCTCGGCGGGAGCGGGGTGCGCGCGACTGATGTGGCCAAGGGCCTCCTCGAGCGCGGCTTCCACTCCCCGACCGTCTACTTTCCCTTGATCGTGCCCGAGGCTTTGATGATCGAACCGACGGAGACCGAGAGCGCCGACACGCTCGACGCGTTCGCGACCGCCGTGCGCGAGATCGTCGAATTGGCCCGCCGCGACCCGGAGGCCCTGCGGGCCGAGCCCCAAACGCTCCCGGTCGGGCGGCTCGACGAGGTGGCGGCGGCGCGCAAGCCGGTCCTGCGCTGGAGGCCTCCGCCGGAGTCCGACTCCGCGACAGGATAGTCCTCGCGCGCGTACGCGCGCGATCTAGGCAAGAGTGTTAACGCGACTGGTTCGGGTACAATTGGCTCATCGAGCGTCCCAGTTGTCCATGCCCTCCAATCTCGTCGCTGGGAGTTCATCTTGGCTGACTGTCCGCCCGTGACCGCATGCCCGAGCGCCCAGTGCACTCTGCGCGGCCGAAGGCCCTCGGGGCCGACGTAGCCGCGGCTTACACGCCCGATCAGATCCAGGTTCTAAAGGGCCTGGATCCGGTTCGTCGCACGCCCGGGATGTTCATCGGCTCGACGGATTCTCGCGGCCTCCATCACCTGGTCTGGGAGATCGTTGACAACTCGGTCGACGAGGCCCTGGCCGGGTACTGCGACGAGATCGTCGTCACCTTGCACGCGGACGGCAGCGTGTCCGTCCGCGACGACGGGCGCGGCATCCCCGTGGGCAAGATGGAGGACGGCCGCTCGTCGCTTGAGGTCGTACTCACCGTCCTGCACGCGGGGGGCAAGTTCGGGGGCGGCGGCTACAAGGTTTCGGGCGGGCTGCACGGTGTCGGGATGTCAGTGGTCAACGCCTTGTCGGCCCGGCTCGAGGTCTGGGTCGAGCGCGAGGGCAAGCGCTGGTACCAGTCGTACGAGCTCGGCGTGCCCACGACCGAGGTCACGCAGGGCCGGACCGAGCGCGGCCATCACGGAACATTGATCCGCTTCTGGCCGGACCCCGGTATGTTCCCCGATACCGCCTTCGACCGCGGCGTGATTCTCAGCCGGCTGAGAGAGATGGCCTTCCTCAACAAGAGCCTCAAGATCGTCCTCGACGACGAGGCCTTGGGCTACCCGTACACGTTCTACTACCAGGGCGGCATCCTCTCGTTCGTCAAGCACCTGAACCGGGGCAAGGGCCTGGTCAATCAAGTCCCCTTCTACGTGGACCGGGTCGTCGAGGACACGCAGATCGAGATCGCGCTGCAGTACAACCAGAGCTTCGTCGAGTCGGTCCTGCCTTTCGCCAACAACATCCACACGGCCGAGGGCGGCAGTCACCTGACCGGCTTCCGGGCCGCCCTCACGAACGCGCTCAACCGCTACGCGCGCAAGGCGGGGATGCTCAAGGAGGCCGACCCCAACCTGACCGGTGACGACGTACGCGAGGGCCTGACCGCCGTGGTCAGCGTGAAGCTCCTGAGGCCGCAGTTCGAGGGCCAGACCAAGACGAAGCTGGGCAACGCCGAGGTCCAGGGCCAGGTTTCGGCCGTCCTCAGCGACGGCTTGGCCCAGTACCTGGACGAGTTCCCGGCCGAGGGTCGGCGCATCATCGAGAAGTCGCTGACCGCGGCCAGGGCCCGGGAGGCGGCGCGCAAGGCCCGCGACCTGGTCCAGCGCAAGTCCCTGCTGGAGTCGTCGACCCTGCCCGGCAAGCTGGCCGACTGCGCCGAGCGCGACCCCAGCAAGTGCGAGCTCTACATCGTGGAGGGGGACTCGGCAGGAGGCACCGCCAAGACCGGTCGTGACCGGCGCACGCAGGCCATCCTGCCTCTCCGGGGCAAGATCCTCAACGTCGAGAAGGCGCGCCTGGACAAGGTGCTGACCTCGGAGGAGATCCGCAACCTGATCACGGCGCTGGGCACTGGCATCGGGGAGCGGTTCGAGATCGACAAGCTCCGTTACCACCGGATCATCACCATGACCGACGCGGACGTGGACGGCAGCCACATCCGCACGCTGCTGCTGACCTTCTTCTACCGCCACTTTCCCGAGCTCATCGAGCGCGGCCACGTGTACATGGCCCAGCCGCCCCTCTACAAGCTGGAGAAGGGCAAGCAGGCTGCGCGCTGGGTCTACAACGACGCCGAGCGTGACCGCGAGGTGAAGGCATGGGGCGGCAAGGTCGAGGTCAGCCGCTTCAAGGGCCTCGGCGAGATGGACTCGATCGAGCTCTGGGAAACGACCATGAACCCGGCCACGCGCACCCTGCTCCAGGTCCAGGTCGACGACGCCGCGGCGGTTAACGAGATCTTCGAAAAGCTGATGGGCGCGGAGGTGGAGCCGCGCAAGAAGTTCATCCAGGCCCACGCCAAGAGCGTGCGCAACCTGGACGTCTAGGGATCCGTCGCCCGAGAGTGCGCATCGCGGTCGACGGTATGGGGGGCGACAGGGGCCCACACGAGATCGTCGCCGGCGCCGGCTGGGCGGCGGAGGAGCTGGGGGCGGCGATCGAGGTGATCGTCGTCGGCGTGCCCGAAACGGTGCAGCCGCTGCTCGACGCCCATCCCCGGCTCCGCTTCACGCCGGCCTCGGAGGTCGTGACGATGTCAGACCATCCCGCCCAGGCCATCCGCTCCAAGCCCCAGTCCTCGATGAGCGTCTGCGCCCGCCTCTGCAAGCAGGGCGAGGCCGACGCCTGGGTCTCGGCCGGCAACTCAGGCGCCGTCCTGGCCGCCAGCCTCCTGATCCAGGGCCGCCTACGCGGCGTGGAGCGACCGGCCCTGGGCACGGTGCTGCCGACCGTGGGCGCCCCGGCCTACTTCCTCGACGTGGGCGCCAACGTCGATTCCAGGCCCGAATACCTGGTCCAGTTCGGGCAGATGGGCGCGGTTTACGCCCGGGAGCTCTGGGGCCGGCCGGATCCCGGGGTGGGCCTGCTCAGCAACGGCGAGGAGGAGGACAAGGGTGACGAGCTCGTACGCGAAGCCGGCGCCCGCCTCCGGCGCTCGGCCGGCGTCCGCTTCATCGGCAACGTGGAGCCGAAGGACGTGCTCGGTGGGCGCGTGGACGTGGTCGTTGCCGACGGCTTTGTGGGCAACGTGGCCATAAAGATGGCCGAGGCCACGGCCGAGCTCATCTTCGAGCAGATGCGCCGCGAAGTGCCGCGGGGAGTGCGGGGCAGGGTCGGCGGCCTCCTGATTCGGCCGGGCGTGCGCCGGATACGAGACCGGATGGACTGGCGGGAGTTCGGGGGCGCGCCGCTTCTGGGCGTGGACGGGGTGGCGGTCGTGGCCCACGGCCGTTCGGACGCCCGCGCGGTGCGGAACGCCGTGCGCGTGGCCCAACAGGCGGTTGAGTCGGGGCTCGCCGCTAAGATTCGGGAGGCCATCGGGCGCTGATGCGGGGGACAGATTTGCCCTCCCCCTGGCGGGGAGGGTGGGGAGGGGGCATTTGACCAGACACGGGGAGCGTCGGGTGGTGGTGACCGGCATGGGCACGGTCAATCCCTTAGGCCACGACGTGGAAACCTACTGGCACGGCCTGATCGAGGGCCGCAGCGGGGCGGCGCCCATCGAGGGCTTTCCCACGGATCGCCTGACTACCAAGTTCGCCTGCCAGGTGAAGGGTTTCGATCCCGCCGACCACCCGCGCTTCATGGACCGGAAGCAGGCGCAGCGGCAGGCTCGCTTTACCCAACTGGCATTGCTGGCCAGCGGCCAGGCGCTGGCCGACTCCGAGCTGGACCTGGAGCAGGAGGACTCGTTCCGGGTCGGAGTGGAGATGGGCACGGGGATCGGGGGCTTCGAGATCATGACCAACGACGCCCACCGCTTCCTCGCCACAGGGCGCATGAACCCGCTCTACGCGACCGTCGTGATCCCCAACATTGCCGCCGCCCAGGTAGCGATGACCAACCACCTGCGGGGCCCCAACTCCACGGTCGTGACGGCCTGCGCCGCGTCCACTCACGCCCTCGGCAACGCGTACCGGACGATCCAGCGCGGCGATGCGGACGTCATGCTCGCCGGCGGTACGGACGCCTCGTTGTGCGAGGTCGGGATCGCCTCATTCAACGCCATCCGCGCCCTCTCCACCCGCAACGACGACCCCGAGCGGGCCAGCCGGCCGT
Source organism: Candidatus Dormiibacterota bacterium (assembly GCA_030948965.1). Classification (GTDB taxonomy): domain Bacteria; phylum Chloroflexota; class Dormibacteria; order Dormibacterales; family Dormibacteraceae; genus JALYZG01. Next base: position 29,360 of record JALYZG010000100.1, read on the forward strand.
TCGACCGGGACCGTGACGGCTTCGTCCCCGGCGAGGGTTCGGGGATGCTGGTGCTGGAGGCGTTGGAGCGGGCGCAGTCGCGTGGCGCTCGGATCCGCGGCGAGGTGATCGGGTTCGGCGTCACCAACGACGCCTACCATGCGGTGGCCCCGGACGCGACCGGGGCGGCGCCCGCGCAGTGCATGCGCAACGCCCTCGCTGACGCCGCCATCGCCCCGGAAGAGATCGACTACGTAAACGCCCACGGCACCTCCACCGGCCTCAACGACGCCTCCGAGACGCGCGCGCTCAAGATGGCGCTCGGCGAGCACGCGCACCGAGTGCCGATCTCCAGCACCAAGTCGATGATCGGCCACCTGCTCGGCGCCGCCGGAGCGGTGGAGGCGATCGCGACGCTGCTGACCTTGAGCCGCGGGCTCATCCACCCCACGATCAACTACCAGAACCCCGATCCCGAGTGCGACCTGGACTACGTCCCCAACCAGGCCCGGCGGGCCGACGTGCGGGTGGCGATCTCCAACGGCTTCGGCTTCGGGGGCCAGAACTGCACCATCGTCCTGAAGCGGTTCGAGGAGTAGGCGAATGGCCGACAACGAAGGCTCACGTCCGGACGACGGTCGCGGCACGGTCGTCGGCAAGTCCCTGCTGGAGGAGATGCAGACCTCCTACATGGAGTACGCGATGTCGGTCATCATCGCGCGCGCACTGCCTGACGCCAGGGACGGGCTCAAGCCGGTCCAGCGCCGGATCCTCTACTCGATGCAGCGTGCGGGCGCCGTCGCCACGTCCAAGCAGAAGAAGTGCGCGGCCTTTGTCGGCGACGTGATGAAGCTCTACCACCCGCACAGCGACACGGCCATCTATGACGCGCTGGTGCGGATGGGCCAGACCTGGTCGCTGCGTTACCCGCTGATCGACCCCCGCGGCAACTTTGGTTCCGTGGACGGTGACCCGCCCGCGGCCATGCGCTACACGGAGGCGCGCCTGGCCGCGATCACCTCGGAGCTCCTGGCCGACATCGACAAGAACACAGTGGACATGGCGCCCAACTACGACGGCTCCGAGGAGGAGCCGGTCGTGCTCCCGGCGCGCATCCCCAACCTCCTCGTCAACGGCGCCTCCGGCATCGCGGTGGGGATGACGACGAACATCCCGCCCCACAACCTGCGCGAGATCACGGCCGCCGTCGCCCACCTGATCGAGAACCCTGACGCGACGAGCGAGGAGCTGATGCACTTCGTGCCCGGGCCCGACTTTCCGACCGGCGGCATCATCATGGGCACGACCGGCATCCAGCAGGCCTACGGGACCGGCCACGGCAAGATCATCGTCCGCGCCCGCCACTCGTTCGAGGAGGCGGCCAACGGGCGCGAGCGGATCATCATCGACGAGCTGCCGTACGCCGTCAACAAGGCCAACTTGGTGGGGAAGATCGCGGAGCTGGTCTCGGACCGCAAGATCGAAGGCATCGCCGACCTGCGCGACGAATCGGACCGGAGCGGGATGCGGATCGTCATCGAGCTAAAGCGCGAGGCCCGCCCCTACACGGTGCTGAACAACCTCTACAAGCACACGTCCCTGCAGCAGACGTTCGGCGTGATCATGCTCGCCATCGTCGACCAGCGGCCGGTGGTGCTGAGCCTTAAGCAGGCCCTGCAAATATTCATCGAGCACCGCCGCGAGGTCATCGTCCGCCGCACGCGCTTCGACCTGGGTCGGGCCCAGGAACGCGCGCACGTCCTGGAAGGCCTGAAGATCTGCCTCGACCACCTCGACGAGGTGATCGCCACCATCCGCAGCGCGCCGGACACGCCCACCGCGTCGGAGCGCCTGCAGCAGCGCTTCGGGCTGTCGGAGCGGCAGGCCACGGCGGTCCTGGACCTCACGCTGCGCCGCCTGACGGCGCTGGAGCGGCAGAAGATCGACGACGAGTACGAGGAGACCATCCGCCTCATGGCCTACCTGGAGTCGATCCTGGCCTCCGACCAGAAGGTGCGCCTCCTCATCACCGAGGAGATGGCGGACGTCGCCAAGCGCTATGGCGACGAGCGCCGAACCGAGATCTCCGCGCAGGACCCGACGGAGCTGTCGGCCGAGGATCTGATCCCGAAGGAGGAGGTGGTCGTGACGATCACCCACCGCGGGTACGCCAAACGCCAGGTGACGCGGACGTTCCGCGCCCAGCAGCGCGGCGGCGTCGGGCGCCGGGGCGCGCGTACGGTCTCCGGTCAGGACGCGCCCAGCGGCACCCGCGAGGAGGACTACGCGGCGCACCTCGTCAGCACTCACACGCACGCCTCGCTGCTCTTCTTCACTCAAGCCGGGCGCGTCTTCCAGCTGCGGGTGCACGAGATCCCCGAGCGCGATCCGGCGGCGAAGGGCGTGCCCATCAACAACTTGATCGAGGTCGGTCCCGACGAGCGCGTCACGGCGGTCTTCGTGCGCCCTGAATCGGGTGATGACGCGGCCCGCTACATGCTGATGGTCACGCGTCGTGGCGTCATCAAGAAGACGCGCACGCAGGAGTACGCCAACGTGCGCCGCAATGGCCTCATCGCGATGAACCTGCAGCCCGGCGACGAGCTGCTGGCGGTAACCCCGACCAGCGGCGAGGACGACATCTTGATCGCCTCCCAGTTGGGCAAGGCAGTGCGATTCCACGAGCGTGAGGTGCGGGCCATGGGCCGCGACACCCAGGGCGTGATCGGGATGCGCCTCGGGCGCGGGGACCTGGTGGCGGGGATGGGCGTGGCCCAGGCCGGCGCCGAGCTCCTGGTCGTGACCGAGCGCGGCTATGGCAAGCGGACACCCCTCGCCGAGTACCCGCTCCACCATCGGGGCGGCCAAGGCGTCTTCACGCTCAAGATCACCGATCGAGTCGGGCGGCTGGCCACGCTGCGTGTCACCGACGACCCGGAAGAGGAGATCCTGCTCATCTCCGCCCAGGGCATGGTTCTGCGTACTTCCGTGGGCAGTATCGCCAGGATCGGGCGCCAGACGCAGGGCGTGACCGTGATGCGGGTCGCAGCCGGTGACGCCATCGTGGCCCTGGCCACGGTCGGCGTCGATGTGGAAGGGGCCGCGCCCGCGTGAGGCCGGCCGAGGCCGCTGGTCTCGTCCTCTTGGCGCTCGCGTCGGGGATCCTTGGCGTCAGCGGCCTCGGCCTCGTCGGCCCGCTCCGCCGGCTCGATCGTCGCTGGGGCTCGCTGCAGCTGGTGGCGGTCGCGAGCCGCGCCGAGCTGGAATTGATAGCAGCCAGGCTGCGCCAGGCCCAAACGGAGAATTCCCTGCTACGGCGGCCGCTGCGGCGGGCGTGGCGGCGACTCCGGCACCCACTTGTCGGGGCGCTGTGGGCATCGTGGGGGCGCCGCCGGCGTCGCCGCCGCCTCGACCCCAGGGCTAGGGCCTGAGCCGCGCTGCCGGGTCGCGGGGTCAGTTGGCCGAGCCGTCGGGCCAGATGTCCGCGAGCTGGCGGGGCGAACGCAGGGAGAGCTTGCGCATGAGGCCCCCGACCAGGTCTCGCGCGGTCCGGCCCTCGACCTGGAGGGCGGAGGCGATCTCGGACACGGACAGGCCCTGGCCGACCATCCGCGCGATCGTCCGCTCGAGCGCGGTGAGCCGCGTGAGAGGGCAGTCGCGCGCCACCACCGCCGGGGTCAGCGCCACCGCCACAGCCGCCACGTAGTCAGTCTCTTCGGGGATGAACCGGTCGGGAGCCCGGCGACCTGCGAGCAGCAGCCCCACCGGTCGCCGGCCGGGGAGGGCGACCGGGGCATAGATCAAGGCCCGGCAATCGAGCTCGCGATCCACTTCGACCCCGCACGCGGCGCCGGCGTGGCCGGGCAGGGTCGGCGACATGTGGTCGCAGAGGGTCAGGGGGCGCCTCCTGTGGAGGCAGGCCCGGGCCGGCGCGGTCAGAGGGAGCAGGTGCCGGTAGGGGCGATGCGGGCCAGGCCTGGAGCCCGCCAGGACGCGCAAGCGGCCCTCACGCAGCGCTCCGAGGAGCCAGCCGTCGAGGCGCACAAGACCGAGCGCGTCCTCCAACTCCAGCCGCATCCGCCCGCCTTCGAGCAGCGTTGTCATGGCCTGAAGGCTGCGGCAAAGGGGCGGACAGGGCGCGGACAATGGGCGGTTCTAACGGGCCAGGCCCGGGCGCATAACGTCTGGCCGCTACCCTGAAGCCTCCAGCTTCTCGCGGAACAGGATCACCCGGCACGGCGCGTTCTTGAGCACGTAGGGCACTGTCTTGCCCAGGTTGAACTCACCGAAGCGGCGTTTGTAGGGCAGGCCCATCACGATCATGTCGGCCCGCCACTCCTCCGCCTCGCCGACCACCGCAGGACCGGTCTCCCGGGCCTGGACCATCTCCGTCTCGACCTGGATCTCGAAGTCGGAGGCGATCTTCTCGACCCCGTCCAGCACCTCCTCGCCCCGCTCCACCTGCTGCTCGACGGGCGCCGACAGCGGCAGCGAGCGGTTCACCTCGATTACGTGAACCGCGTAGAGGAGGGCCGCCTCCTTGCCCATCTTGCGTCCCCGGACAGCCATCCGGCAGGCAAGGCGAATGGTCTCGTCATCCACCTCGTGGCCGCCGACGGTGACGAGGATCCGCGGCCGGCTGGTGGGCGCCTGGCTCATGGGGCGGCGGTCAGCTGCTCTCGCGTCCGGTCAGTCGGCGCCAGACGACCCAGGAGCCGAAACCGACCATCACGAACGCGATTGCGATCTCGATGCCGCCGCTGACCGGGCCGTCGGGCTTGCGCAGGGCGAAGTAGGCGAAGACGAAGACGCCCAGCGCCAGCGAGGCGAAGCCCATGAACGTGAACGGGAACCGCATCGGCGCTCTGCATCCTAAGTCACCCGCGACCGGGGCCGCGTGAGCCCCGAGTGGCCGGGCCGGCAAGGAGGCCACACTTACAATGAGCGACAAGTGAAGGTGGTGATCATCGGCTGCGGACGCGTTGGCTCTCGGCTGGCCCGCCAGCTCGAGGACGAGGGCCACGAGGTCACGCTTGTGGATCGTGACCCCGGCGCGTTCGACCGCTCCTCCGGGCGGGGCGTGTTCGAGGCCGACACCAAGGTCGAGTTCGTAGTCGGTGACGGCACCGACGCCGAGCTCCTGCGCCGCTGCGGCGTGGAGACCGCCGACGCCCTGGTCGCCGTCACCGAGGGCGACAACCGGAACATCATGGCGGCCCAGATCGCTCAGCACGTGTTCAAGGTCCCGCACGTCGTGTGCCGCATCTACGACCCGATTCGCGAGGACGCCTACCGGAAGATCGGCCTGAACTCCTTCTGCCCCACGATCGAAGGCGCCAAGCAGGCGCGGCAGATGCTCCTGGCCGGTTGCTAGTCGGGCTCGGGAGGAGCGATGTACGCGATCGTGATCGGCGGCGGGAAGGTCGGCTACTACCTCTCCCGCGACCTGTTGGAGCGCGGCGACGAGGTGACGCTGGTTGAGAAGGACGCCGCCCGGGCGGACTGGCTGGAGAGCCAGCTGGGCAGCATCGTAATGCGCGGCGACGGCGACGAGATGGCTTTTCTCAGCTCCACCGGAATCGAGCGTGCGGATGCAGTGCTCGCGGTGACCGGCGACGACGAGGACAATCTCATCGCTCTGCAGCTGGCCAAGAGGCACTTCAACGTGCCTCAGACGATCGCACGTGTCAACAACCCGGCCAACGTCGAGATCTTCAAGACGCTAGGCGTCGACCAGGCCGTCTCCGCGACCGAGATCCTACTGCAGGCGCTGGAGCCGGCCGAGACGAGCGCCTGAGAGCCCGGCGTGGGGCC
>JALYZG010000126.1 GCA_030948965.1 Candidatus Dormiibacterota bacterium
CTCGTCTGACGGTAAGGTCGACGTCGACCTCTCGATCCCGAAGGAGGTGGGCGGCGACGGCGGACCCGGAACCAATCCGGAGCGGCTCTTTGCCACCGGCCATGCGGCCTGTTTCGAGGGCGCCATGGTCGCGGTGGCTCGGCGGGAACGCCTTTCGGTCGAGGGCGCTTCGGTCACGGCCGGCGTCGGCATCGGGCCGTCCGGCTGAGGCAGTTACGGCCTGGAGGTGGGGCTGGCGGTGGACCTGCCCTCGATCAGCGACCCGGGCGGTGGCCGAGGACCTGGTCCAGAAGGCGCACGGTGTCTGCCCGTACTCCAACGCGGTTCGCGGCAACGTCGAGGTCGAGTTCTCGATCTCCTGAAAGGCTAGCGGCGAGGTGGCGGCCTCCGTTCGGGCCCGTCACGGCGCCGGAGCAGGACCAGGGGCAGGCCCGCAAGCAGGACTACCACCACCGCGATTCCCGCTACCAGTGGCAACAGGGAGCCCCCGTTCGTGGGTGCGGCGCTTGAGCCTCCGCTCGCGGATGGGCTAGTACCGTTCTCGAGGCCGGCCACGAAGTAGCCGTCGTGGGACGTGGCGCCCGTCGCGAAGTAGGGCGCCGGAGTCGCCGGTTCGAGGCGCGTCCACGCGCCGCCGCCGGTCGGCGCCCACCAGATGCCAGACGGCGGGGGCAGGTCCGGCGGGTAGCGGAGGCTGATGGTCGCGGGCTTCGCCAGCGGCGCCGAGACGTTGATGAAGTAGACGTTGCCCAGCGGCTGGAAAACGGAGATCTGGGGATGGTCGGCGACCGCTTTGAGGTCGATCTCCACCTGTGTGGGACCTGAAACGAACTCACGTTCGCCAAAGAAGAGCTGAGCCTGGCCATCGTCGGTGGTGGCCCCGGAGGCCGGGAAGCCGGTTCCGGCGTCGATCGGCTTGATGACCAGGCGGCCGGTCTTGGGCTGCTGATTGCCGGCCACAAACTGGGCGGGCGGGTTCAACCAGTGGTACGGGTTGGTCGGCGCGAAGCCGTCGTAGAACCCCGGCGCAACGCGCCATGCCAGAACCGCGTAGAGCGCCGCTGCCAGGGCCAGCAGCAGCCCCGCCCGGTGCCGCGCTGGACGGGTCAGCGCGCCGTCAGGTGGGGGTGGTTGTGAGACCCGGGCTGATGCGAGACCTCGGCCAGGCAGGGACCGCCGGACTCCATCTGGATGGTGGTGTGGCCGATGTCGAAGCGCTCGCACAGTCGCGTTTCGAGGCGGCGAAGCGTCTGTTCGGCGTCCTCCAGCAGCCGGCTCTGAACCACCACGTGCACGCTGAGTGCCGCGTCCTGGCCGGACAGCGACCAGACGTGCAGGTCGTGCGCGGAGTCGATGCCCGCGAAGGACTCGATCTCGCGCCGGACGGCCTCGATATCCATGCCCGGTGGCGTGCCCTCCAGGAGGATGTTGACTGTGCGGCGGACGACCTGCCAGCCGCCGACCGCGACCAGGGCCGCGATGCCCAGGGAGAGGATCGGGTCTATCGGGTACCAGCGGGTGAGGAGGATCACGAGCCCGGCCAGCACCACTCCGACCGAGGCGGCGAGGTCGCCGAGCACGTGGAGGAGCGCCGCGCGCACGTTGAGGTCTTGGCCCGCGCCGCGCAGACTGAACCCGATGAACCCGTTCACAGCGATAGCGACGAGGGCCGCGGCGATCACGATCGGGGCCTGCACGGGCTCTGGGTGCTGCAGACGACGTAGGGCCTCGACGGCGATCACCGCGACCACCACGATCAGTACCGCGCCGTTGGCCATCGCCGAGAGGATGCCCGCGCGCTGGTAGCCGTACGTCCGCCGGGCGTCCGGCGCCCGGCCCGCCTGGGAGACGGCGAACCAGGCGAGCGCCAGGGCCACGACGTCGGTCAGGATGTGGCCCGCGTCGGCCAGAAGAGCGAGCGAGTGCGCCGCCCAGCCCGCCATGGCCTCGACGACCAGGATGGCGACGGTCAGCAGCAGAGCCAGGCGCAACCGCCCCCCGACCGGCGTGTGGTCGTGTCCGCCTGATTCGTTCGCGGCCGTGGCCATCAAACCGTAGGTTACCCAGCGCCGTCCGAGCTCAAGAGCAGGCTATCTTGTGGCGGTCGGTCAGGGGCGGTTGGGCCGATGGGTGGGTCACTCTGGAGCTGGGGATGTACGGGGGCTGGTGCCCTCCGCGGTCTTCAAAACCGTCTGCGGGGCGCTGATGAGGCGTCCCGGGTGGGTTCGATTCCCATCCATCCCCGCCACGATTCGTATTTGAATTCACTCTGCATGGCATCGCCCGCTGGCTCTCACTCGGAGCCATCGCCGCCAGCGTCGTGTGCCATACGTGTGCCATGCATGCGAAGTCCTGCCTTCCGGATGACTTCGGACAGCCGCTCCGTGGCCTCCCGATCCGCGCCCGGCAGTAGGTGCCCGTAACGCCTCAGCACGAGGTACTCGTTCGCATGCCCGAGCCGCGCCGCCACAAGCTTTAGGTCCTTCGTCTCGCTCAGCACGAGGGTCGCCATCGTGTGCCGGAGCCCGTAGAGCCTCATCCGCTTGAGCTCCGCTCGCTCCAGCACCCGGTAGAACTGGTGGCGGACGCGATTCTCGCTCGCCGGCAGACCGATGTCGTTCCCGAACACCAGGTCCAAGTCCACCCAGGCTTCGCCCGCCGCCAGCCGCTTTCCGGCCTGAATCGATTTCCACATGCGGAGCGGATCCGTCATCACC
>JALYZG010000168.1 GCA_030948965.1 Candidatus Dormiibacterota bacterium
CAGCCGGGCCGGCCGAGGCGCCGGCGCCGGGCGAGGAGCCCTCAGACGTGGCGCCTGACGGCGCCGGCCACCGCTACTCACCCGGCGTGCTCCTGGCCGCCGAAGAGGCCGGTGTGGACCTCGGCCAAGTCGGCGGCACCGGGCTCGGCGGCCGCGTGACGCGGCGCGACGTGCGCCTCTTCGTCGAGGCCCAAAAAGGCCCAGCGCCCAGCGGAACAGCGACGACGCCCGAGCGCCCGGCGCAGGCGGCCGCCACGCCCGCCACCGCCCCCGCCGCGGCTCCAGCCGGCGATTCCGAATCGGTTCCCCTGACCCGGATGCGACGCCTGATCGCGCAGAATATGACCGAATCGAAGAGCACCATCCCCCACGCTTGGCAGACCCAGGAGGTGGACATGAGCGGGGTGGTGGCCAACCGGGCGGCCAACAAGTCCAGCTTCCAACAGCGGGAGGGCTTCTCGCTCACGTACCTGCCCTATGTGCTGGCCGCCGCCGCCCAGGGCCTGCGCGACCACCCCCAGGTGAACGCCACCTTCGCCGGCGACGCGCTCCAGGTTCACCGCCACGTCAATCTCGGCGTCTCCGTGGGGTTTGACGACACGCTGCTCGTGCCCGTGGTCCGGGACGCCGACGGCCTGTCGCTGGCCGGGCTGGCGCGCGCCGTGAACGACCTGGCAGGACGCGCGCGCTCGAAGCAGCTGCGGGCGGACGACCTCCAGGGGGGCACGTTCACGGTTAACAACAGCGGCACCTTCGGCACGCTGTTCAGCTACTCGGTCATCAACCCCGGGCAGGCCGGCATCCTGACCATGGAGGCCATCGTCGAGAGGCCGGTCGCGGTGAAAGGGATGATCGGCGTCAAGCCGATGATGTATCTCTGCTTCAGCTTCGACCACCGGGTGCTGGACGGACTGTCATCGGCTCGGTTCCTCACCGCCTGCCGGGGCTGGCTGGAGGCCGTGACCGCGGAGACGCCGATCTACTGACCCGCGCGGCGCCAACGCGGGGAGCGGGGCCGAGCCTGCTAACTTCGAGGGCCTGATGGCGAGCAGCGAGGAGGGCCTGGCCCTGCTGGTGGCGACCGAGGACGGCCCCGGCGTCTTTTACCGCATCGCCGAGGTCATCTACCGCCACGGCGCGAACATCTCCTACATCGCCACCTCGGGCGTGGGCGAGACCCAGTTCGAGCTCGATCCCCTGCCCGACGCGGACGCGCTGCTGCGCGAGCTCCGGGACCTCGACGTGGTCATCTCGATCACCGCGGTGCCCTCGTTCGCCCAGATCTTCGGCAAGCGCGTGATCGTGATGGGTGGCGGGGCGCAGGTCGGGGCGGTGGCTCAAGGCGCCATCTCGGAGGCCGACCGTCACAACATCCGCGGCGAACGGATCTCAGTGGACACGATCCCCCTGGTCGGCGAAGAGACGTTGGCCGACGCGGTCCGGGCAGTGGCCCGTCTGCATCGGGCGCGGGTGCTCGTGCTCGCCGGGGCGCTCATGGGCGGGGACATCTCCGAAGCGGTGCGCGAGATCCAGCGGGCTGGGATCGTGGTCGTCTGCACGAGCATGGCTGGCTCGCTCGTGGAGGCGGCCGACCTGGTGGTCAGCGACCCTTTGGAGGCCGGCGTCATGGCCGTGATGATCGTCGCCGACACCGCCCGCTTCGCCATCGACCGGGTCCGCGGCCGCCGATTCTAAAGCGACCGGGGAAAACTGGGCATGGGTGTGCGTAGTCTGTGGAAACCGTGGAAAAACCCACCCCTCGACCCCAACGCCGCGATCCGTGCGGAACCCGACCGCCTCTGGCGCAGGTCACAGACCCCCGCCCCCCACCCACCGGAGGGCTCAGGTCAGGTTAAGCGCCCGTCAACCGCGGGGGCAAGGTCCGAAAAGAGGTTCGCCGCCAGGCTACGTGGGTTTGCCGCAGGAAAACGGACACGCGCCCGGGAGTCAACGATGGGGCAATTTGCGGCCACGCCACGCGGCGGCCGCCGCACAAAAAAAGACATGACCCCGACGGACCAAGCTCAGGCCACCCTCGCCAACCTTGCGGCCGACTCCGGCTCACCAGCGAACGACCTTGCGGCCATCCTCCGGCTTTCCAGTACCACGCCTTGCGGCAACGGTTCCGGTGCCTTTGCCCGAATCCCTCGGGGCCAAGGCCAACGTTAACGGTCGGGGACCTCCGGCACAAGTCCGAAAAGTCGTTCGCCGCCAGGCGGCCTCCCGTAGCCTGGCGACACTCCCCGTAGGGGAGCCGCCTGGCGGCCCCGACCCGGGAAGGGTCTACGCCCCTGCGGGGCGTCAGTACGCGAGGTGGCGGCCGCCGTCCACTATGAGCGTCTCCCCCGTTACGAAATCGGCCCCGATAAGGCCCATGACCGCCTGCGCGACGTGGTCCGCCGTGGCCACGCCGGCCAGCGGCGTCGTACCCGCCGCGGCCTCTTCCTGGGCCATGGCCGCCTCCTCCCCGAAGCCTCGCCGAAACCAGCGGGTGGCGACGATGCCTGGCACGACCGCGTTCACCCGCACCTCGGGCGCCAGGACCATCGCCAGTGAGCGCGTGAGGTGGGTCAGGGCGGCCTTACTGACGCCGTAGGGGATCGAGGAGCCGATCGCCCGGAGACCGGCGATCGAGCTTACGTTCACGATCGCGCCCCGCGCCTCCCGCAGCCTTCCCGCAGCCGCGCGGCTGCAGTTGAAGGCACCCTTGACATTGACCCCCAGGAGGCGGTCCCAGACCTCGTCCGTCACGGCGTCCAGGTCCGGATAGGGGATGAAGGCGGTGGTCCCGGCGTTGTTGACGAGCACGTCGAGGCGCCCGAATCGCTCCCCGATGGCTGCCATGAGAGCCCGCACCTGGGCATCGTCGGAGACGTCGGCGCGCATTGGCACGCCCTCCGAGCCGAGGCCGGCCATGGCCTTCGCAGTGGCGCCGGCTTCGTCCTCGGAGCGCGAGAAGTTGAGCACGACCGCCCGCGCCCCAGCCCGAGCCAGGTGCTCGGCCACCGCTCGCCCGATGCCCGTGCCGCCGCCTGTGACCAGACCGACCGTTCCTTCCAACCTCACACCCGAGAGCTTAGATGCGAGCGCCAGGCCGGAGAGCCGCCGGGCGTAGCATCTGGCGATGCCTCTCAGCCTCGACGAAGCCCAGACCCTGATCGCAGCCGCGCACCGGCACGCGGCCGGCCTCGGCGTGAGGGTGGCCGTGGCGGTCGTCGACGAGGGCGGCCTGCTCATCGCGCTGGGGCGCATGGACGGGGCCCCGCCGCTCGCCTCCCAGATCGCCGAATCGAAGGCCGTCGGCTCCGCCCTGTGGCACCGCGACGGGGACGAGCTTGGCGCCGTGCACCAGGAGCGGCCGGCGTTCTTCGGCCAGGTGGACCGGCTCGTGCGGCTGCCGATGATCCCCGGCCTGGGTTCCGTCCTGGTCCGGCGCGGCGGCTCGGTGCTGGGTTCTGTGGGCGTGAGCGGTGCCACCGCCGACCAGGACCGCGAATGCGCTCTGGTGGCCCTCGGCGATAGTTCGTGACCCCCCGACGAGCTACCGCCGAGTGCCACTTGGCCGGTCTCGCGGCTTCTCAGCCGAGCGGGTAGCGGGCCAGCTCCACGTATTCGGGCCGCGTGCCGAGGCGACTCTCGTAGAGGACGAACGCGTCAGCCTCCCAGCCGGCGGTAGGAGGCGGCGGCGGCAGCGTGGGCATCGCCTCGCCGGTCCGGCGATGTCCGGTCCGGGCGCGGGCCAGCGTGAGGTGGGCGCGGAAGGGGCGAGGCTCGGGCTCCAGCCCCGCCTGGCGGCACGCGTCCTCGATCGCTCCGGCCAGGATCGCGCAGCCTTCGGCGCCCGCGCTGAGGCCGAGCCAGAGTACCCGGGGAGCGGCCGCGGGCCCGAACCGGCCCCGGTCGCCAAGCTGGAGTCCGAACCGGCGCCCGGCGATGGCCGCGAGGCCCTCCTGCACCGAGGCCAGGGACGGTGGCTCGACGGGGCCCAGGAAGCGCAGGGTGACGTGCAGACGCTCGGGAGCGGTCCAGCGGAATCCGGGGGCCAGGCGGCGGCACTCTTCCAGGTGGGGTGCCAGCGCCGCCCGGACGGGATCGGGCAGGGACAGCCCCACGAACGCCCGTAGGCGCCGGCCGGGCTCGGCCACCCCGATCTCGGGGGTCTCGGCCACTCGCCCATACTGGTTCCGGTCATGCGCGCGCAGCTGCTCGGCGCGGGCGTGGGGGCGATGGCCATCCTGGTCGGGCTCGGGTGGATCTTCGGCGCCATCCGGCGCCAGCGCGGCCATGCCACCAGCCCCGACACCTATCGGGCCCTGGGCGGCCCCCTTTATGCGGTCTTCCAGATCGGCTGCAGCGGACTCCTGGTCGTCGGTGGGTTGATCGTCATCAGCCTGGTCCTGCTAGGCGGTTCGAGGCGCTAGCCGGGCCGCCGGCGCCTACGGCCAGGCCCCAGGTTTCGAAGATCAGCTTCAGGGCCGCCAGGCTGGTGACGTCGGTGTGGTCGAGCGGCGGCGAGACCTCACAGACGTCGAGTCCCACCAGTGTGGCGACGCGGGCGGTCGCCGCCAGCAGGTCCAGGACCTGGCGGGTGGTGAGGCCGCCGGCGCAGGCTATCTCGGTGCCGGGAGCGTAGGCGGGATCGAGCACGTCGATGTCCAGGGAGACGTGCACCGGGCGCCCGCTGAGCGGTTTCAGAACCGTATCCACCGCGGCGCCGAAATCGGAGGCGAGATCGGCGGAGGTCACCATGGCGATTCGCTCGGCGGCGATGTACGCCACCTCCTCGGGGTCGAAGTCACGGCAGCCGGCCATGGCCACGGAGCCGGGGCTGAGGCCGGCCACCCGCAGGCCCCGGCGCAAGGCGCAGCCACAGGTCCAGGGGCCGCCTCGCGAAAAGTCGCAGAGGTCGGGATGCGCGTCGATCCAGAGCAGCGCCAGGCCCGGGTGGCGCCGGGCCTGGGCCGCCAGGACGGGGATCGCGGCGCAGTGGTCGCCGCCGAGGACGGTCAGGAACCTGTCCGGCGGCACCTCCGCCAGCCGGTCCGCAGCGGCGCCCCATAGGGCCTCGACCGAATCGCCAAGGTCGAGGTCGCCGAGGTCGTGGACGGTCGCCCGGGAAAGGGAGCGGCCGCGCTCGTCGACCGGGGGGATCACAGGCGACAGCCGGCGCATAGCCGCTGGCGCCGCCGCCGCGCCCTTGCGGTACACGGCCGATCCGTCGTACGGGATTCCCGCCAGAACAACCCGGGCGGTAGAGAGGTCGGCGCCGCCCAGCCCGGCCCACTCGCCGAGCCCTTCGAGATTGATCAACGCCGCTGCCGGATGGGCAGAACCAAGATCGTCCCGAGCACGAGCCAGCCGGTGAACATCGCGAAGAGGACAGGATAGCCGCCCGGCAGGCCGAGGACCTTCGGGCCGGCGTTGAAGTGGTCGAGGAGGAAGCCCGCCACGAAGCGGGCGATCACGCCGGCGCCGGCGGTGGCGATGTTGGAGAAGCCGAAGAAGAGGCCAGCCTGGCCCGGTGGCGTGAGGTCGGTGATGAAGGCCCAGTCCACCGACAGGAAAGCGCCGAGCCCGATCCCGATCAGGGCCCCGGCCGGAAATGTCTGGGCCACGCCCGCGGGCACGTGGAGAGTCGCAGCCAGTGGCGCCAGGATGGCTTCCGGCAACCAGCTAAAGCCCGAGAAGAGCAGCATCAGCATCCCCACCGTCGCGATGACGCCGCCGCCCACGATCATCGCCTTGCGCCCCACCCGATCCGACAGCCGCGCCGCGGGCCAGGTGACCAGGATGGCCAGGAGGACCACCAGCCCGACGAGGGCCGTGGTGGCGGTCGTGGCGGCGCGCGTGGAGCCGCCGAAATAGGTGTCCGCGTAGTAGAAGAGGACGAAGCTCTGGATGCCGACGATCGCCATCAGGATCAGGAGCCGCGAGCCCATCAACCAGACGAAGTCAGGGTAGGCGAGGGGCGTTGTGAACGTCGACCGTACGACATCCCAGGGCGAGCCGACACCGTCGGTCAGGCGTGGCGGCGGGGGCGGTTCGCGCACGCCCAGGACCGTGACCAGCATCGCGAAGAGGAGCAGGGCGGCGATGCTCGCGACCGCGCCCGGCCGGCCCGCATGCGCCAGGAGCAGGCCGGCCACGACAGTACCCCCGAGCGTTCCCACCAGGTTGGCGATGCCGTAGAAGCCGGAGGCTGTGCCACGCTGGGTCTCGGGCACGACATCCGGCGCGAGTCCCTGGTAGGGGCCCTGGGCCGAGTTGGACGAGAGCTGGAGCAGCGTGTAGAAGACGACGAGCGGCCAGAAGGCGCCGGACAGGGCCAGGCCGGTCAGAAACACCAGGTCGCCGGCAGTGCCCACCACGATGTACGGCCGGCGGCGGCCGAACCGGGTGCGGGTGCGGTCGGAGAGGGTGCCCGCCACCGGCTGCCAGACGATCGCGACTATGGTTCCGATCCCCTCCAGCAGGCTGAGCGCCCGACCCTTCGCGGCGCTGCCCACGATCTGCTGCACCGCGTCGGGCAGGATCAGCGTGCCGAGGCTCTGCCAGAGGTAGCCGATCGCCACCCAGTACAGCGCCAGGACGGCGAAACGGAGGTTGCCGAGGCGGGGCAGGGCCGTGGCCTCGACGGGGGCGGGAGCTCGGGCGGCCGCGTCCATCGACCGAGCGCCCTGGATCTAGTGTGGCTTGGGGCTGGCCGCCGCGGGCCGCGGTGACGGGCCCGGGCTGGGCGGCAGGTCCTTCGGACCCACATGGCCGAGGCCGGGCCAGTGCTGGCCGAAGCCCAGCACCGGGCGGCTGAGCCGCGAGCCATGGAGCTGGGGCTGAAGCAGGTCGAGATAGACCGTCCGGACCTGGTTCAGCCGCGCCGTCTCGGAGATCTTGGCGCCGGCCGGCGTCTTGGCCTCCGCCGTGAGGCGCGCGAAGTCGGGGCCGCCCGTGAGCCAGGACGTGAGCGGGCTGGCGCCGAGCTCGCGCTCCATGGCCTGGACCTGCGCCGACGTGAGGGTTGGCGCGGTCAGAGTGGGCCGGAAGGCGGCGTCGAGCGCGACGAGGCCCGAAACGACGACGTAGCTGGCCAGGACGGCGACGAGGGCCTGAACGAAGACGCCGAAGAAGCCGTCGGCCCCCTGCACCACCGGCATCCGCCGGACGAGGCCGCCGAGGCGGGCGCCAGCGTAGGCGAGGACGACGGCCAGGATCAGGGCCACGACCACCGCAAAGACGGCGTTGATGTGCAGAACGCGGCTGATCAAGCCGGCGAAGCCGTCGCGGCCGCGCCACAGTATCAGCAGCGTCCCTCCGAACAGGAGCTCGACCAGCAGTGGCTGGAGAGCGCCTTTGAAGAATCCGACCGCGACGGCCGCCACGAGCACCGCCAAGATCGCCAGGTCGATGAGCACGCGCGGCCCGAAGTCTAACGGGAGCCATGGCCCGTCGACCCGGGACGCTCCGGGTCGCCTTACCATCGTTGTGGTCCGATGGCGGTCGACGAAGAGCTGCGCGCGAAGGTGCGAGAGCACCTGAGCACGTTGGATCACATCGAGGAGAGGCGGATATTCGGCGGCGCCGGCTTCATGTGGCGAGGGAACCTGCTCTGCGGCGTCATGGGCGAGGACCTGCTGCTCCGGATCGCCAAGAACGACTTCGACAGGTTCATCGACGACGCCGGCGCAAGACCGATGGTGATGGCCGGCCAGTCGAGCAAGCGCTGGATCCTGGTCCAGGGGTCGGTCGTCGCTAGCCAGCCCGAGATGAAGAAGTGGATCGACCGCGCGCTGGAGTTTGTCGGATCACTGCCCGCGAAGTGAGCTGATCAACGACTCAGCGACGGAATCGTGAAGTAGGTGGGGGTATCGGGTTACACTCCGCAGCACTTGGCTCACACCATCGCGATCGCCAACCAGAAGGGCGGAGTGGGCAAGACGACCACGGCGGTCAATCTCGGTGCGGCCCTGGCCGAGAAGGGACAGCGAGTCCTCCTGATCGACCTCGATCCCCAGGCTCACCTGACCATAAACATGGGCGTCAAGGTTCCAGACGAGCTGGAGCGCACCGTCCACGAGCTGCTCATCGAGGCCGAGGTCTCCGTCGGTGACGTGGTCCTCGAAAACGAGCCGGCCGGCCTCCATTTCCTGCCCGCCAACATCGAGCTGTCCGGGGCCGAGACGCAGCTCCTCAACGAGATCGGCCGCGAGAGCGTGCTCAAAGAGAAGCTGGACGCGGTCCAGCGCCGCTACGACTTCATCGTCATCGACTGCCCACCGGCGCTGAGCCTGATCACCATCAACGCCTTTGTGGCCGCGGACGAGGTCATCATCCCGCTCCAGTGCGAGTACTTCGGGATGAAGGGCATGCAGCAGCTGCAGCGAACAGTCGACCGCGTCCGCGCCAAGCTCAATCCCAGGCTCCGGGTCGGAGGCATCCTGCCCACGATCTACAAGGCGCGGACACTGCACTCGCAAGAGGTGCTGCAGCTGGTGCGCGAGCACTATGGGGACCTGGTCTACGACTTCGTGATCAAGGATTCCATCCGCTTCGCCGAGGCCCCCCTGGCGGCGGCCTCGATCCTGCGCTACGCCGCCAACTCCGACGGCGCCCGCGCCTACCGCCAGCTCGCCGACGCGGTCCTTTCCCGGGGCGAGCGTCAGAGGAAGTCGTCATGAGCAAGTTCAAGCGCGCCTCGCTCGCCGGCTCCGAGGAGTTTTTCCGCTCGACCCGGCCGCGGGTGGTGGAAAAGCAGACCGAAGACACGATCACCGAGCTGGTCGAGCGCCGTCCTGCCGAGCGCCCGCACCGGGTCCTGCACGTCACTCAGGACGAGGTCGGCCTGCTCCTGGACGCCATCCAGGCGGCCAAGTACCCCGACCGCGCACGCAAGCTGCCGCTGGAGAAGTTCGAGCGCTACGACGGCCTGCGGGACAGGCTGCAGGCGCTCGGCGATGAGTGACGGAACTCGGCTCGGCCTGAGCGCGGAGGCGGTCCTCACGACCACACGGGCGGTGCGCAAGCGCCTCGACTTCGACCGGCCGGTGCCCCGGGAGCTGCTCCTCGAGTGCCTGGAGATCGCGGTCCAGGCGCCGACCGGGTCCAACCGCCAGGGCTGGCAGTTCGTGTTCGTCTCCGACCCGGCCAAGAAGAACGTGATCGCCGACCACTACGGCCGCTCGTTCGACCCCTATGCCGCCATGCCCAATCCCAATTACCGCGAGGGCGACGTTCGCGGCGAACGCATGGGCGCCGTGCGCAGCTCCTCCCAGTACCTGCGGGAGCGGATGCACGAGGCGCCCTGGCTGATGATCCCGTGCATCAAGGGCAGGCTCCCGGCCGGCGCCTCCAGCGCCGAGGCCGCCGGTCTCTACGGCTCCATCCTGCCCGCGTTCTGGAGCTTCATGCTGGCCGCCCGCGATCGCGGCCTGGGGACTGCCTGGACGACCCTACACCTGCCCTTCGAGAAGGAGGTGGCCGAGGCGCTGGCCATCCCCTACGACAAGGTCACCCAGGTCGGGATGACCCCGATCGCCTTCTATACCGGCGAGGAGTTCAAGCCGGCGCCGCGCATCGCGCTGGAGGCGATCACGCACTGGGAGGAGTGGTAGGCTCCGCCGACTCCGGCTCCGGGGCCACGGGGTGGGGCAGCGCGTAGAGCACCGCGAGCGCGATGTTGGCCGCCACTGAGGCCGGCACGAAGATCGGGGCGAGAGCGATCGGCACGAGGTAGTAGAACGGTCCCCAGCGATAGCGGCTGTGGATGCTGGTGACCAGACGTTCCGGCGCCGCCGGGTCGATCAGCCGGCGCCCATGGTAGGAGTAGCGCCAGAGCACGTTGAAGGCGAGACCGACGAGTTCGAAGTAGGCAGCCCAGACCAGCGCGGCGACCCAGGCCGCGGGCCGGTCGAGGTACGCGGACAGGACGGCTGTGGGAAACGGGACGGCGGTAATCAAGAGCAGCAGCAGGCCGTTGAGGAGCAGGAAGGTCTGGTCGACGCGGCCGATGATGCGCATAAGCCAGTGGTGGTTGATCCACATCACCAGGATGGTGCCGAAGCTCACAACGAACCCGAGGTAGCTCGGCCATTCGGCGGCCAACGCCACGGCCAGCCGAGACGGCGCAGCGCCTGGCGGCAGCGACGGCACCTTCAGGTCGAGGGCCAGCAGCGTGACCGCGATGGCGAACACCCCGTCGCTGAATGCTTCCAGCCGTCCGGTGTCGTTGTCGGCCATGTCCCCTCCGGCTCCGTTGGCTAGCGGCGGCCGGCCCGGCGTCGCCGCCAGACGTAGCCCACGGTCCACCACAGGCACAGGGCCAGAAATCCGAATCCTGTCAGCGCCGCGGCCAGCTGCATCTCGGGTATACGTAAACACGATGGCCCGGCTCGGCATTCTCAAGGTGCGCGGCGAGCGCGACGTCAACTGCTTCGTCGTCTCCGACTCGGACGCGGGCGAGGCCGTGGCGATCGACCCCGTGGAGCCGGCAGCCAAGGTGCTGGCCCAGCTGACCGGCCTTAAGGTGCTCTGGATCGTGGCCACCCACGGCCACCCCGGCCACCTGGCCGGCAAGGAGGAATTGAAGGCGGCGACCGGGGCTGAGACCGCCATGCACATGGCCGACGCCAAGGCCTTTCTCAAGTCGGCCGACCGCTACCTGGTGGACGGGGACGAGCTGGAGTTCGGAGGTTTCAAGCTAGGCGTCATGCACACGCCCGGGCACACGCCGGGCAGCCTCTGCTTTGTCGTCGCCAATCACGCCTTCACCGGCGACACGCTCCTGGCCGGTGGCATCGGCAAGGAGCGCCCTGAGACCGACCTGCGCCTGCAGATGGTGTCGATCGTCTCGCGCCTGGGCGCGCTGCCGCCCCGGACGGCGCTCTACCCAGGCCACGGCGCGGTGACGAGTCTCGAGGCCGAGTTCCGGACGAGCCCGGTCTTCGAACGTCTCCGCGCCTGAGCCTGCAAGGGCTCGCGGCTTCGCTTCGCGGGCGGCGCCGTCATAGGGTCGATCTGCCGGTAGATGAACCTGCCGGACGCAATCGAGACGTGATTCCGTTCATTTGCCGGCGGCTGATCGCCTGGAAAGCGTCCGAGACGTGCGTTCGCCGGCGGATGCCCCTGAAGAGAGCCGGGCAGTCAGGACCTCCGTCAGGCTGGTGAGCGGGAGCTCCGGGTACGCGTCGTGGATCGCGGTGGCATCGAAGGTCAGGTCGACGGTGTCCATCGCCAGTGCCGCCAGCGCCTGACGGGCCAGTTCGGGTCGGAATGGCCGCGCCGCGCCCGCCATCAGCCTCAGCATCGCGCGAGGCACGTGGCGGGGCTGCCGCGAGCGCCCGGCGGCCGCCTGGACCGCGGCGGCGAGCTGGTTCAGGGTGAGGTTCTCGGGTCCACCGATCTCGAGCGCGAGGCCGCGGGTCGACGGATCGGTCGCTGCGCGCTCGACGAGGGCGGCGACATCATCGACCGCGACGAAGTTGATGGGGTTGTCGCCCCGCCCGAACACGACCGGCCGGCCCGATCGGCCGGCGGTCTGCTCGAGCAGGCCGATCCAAAGCTCGAGGAAGGCCGTGGCCCGGACGATGGTCCAGGACACGCCGCTCGCCCGCAGGTGCTGCTCCGCGGCGGCCTTCATTCTGAACAGCTCCATCGGGCTGTCGGGCGAGGCGCCCACGATGGAGACCAGCACCACGGCCGCCCCGACAGCCGCGGCCGCGTCGATCAGGTGGGCGTTGCCATCTCTGTCCACTGAAGCGGGCGTAACACCGCCGGGGCCGGCGAACCCATGGATGGCAGAGGCCACCGTATCCACGCCCGCCATCGCCGGGGGCAGGTCACCGGGCACGCGCACATCGCCCACCGCCACCTCCAGGCCCGGCAGCGAGGGTACTCGCGCTGCGTCTCGGGTCAGGACCCGCACCTGCAGCCCGCGCTCCGAGCCTGCCGCCGGCGTAACCGCTCGCCGCACGGCGTCGTCCACATCCCCGCCACCGGCCTCCACCGGCTCCAGATAGAAGCGCGCCCACGCGGCTTCGCCGCGGTTCACGCCGAAGATCACGACGCCACGCATCTGGTGGGCGGAACCGTCACGACGGGTACCCTGCATCTCCCACTCCGACCAAACGGTGTTGCCGACTGCGACCGATCGCACCTGGGCGCTGATGTCGGGCACGGCCGCGAAGATCTGCTCCCAGTTCCGACGCGCCTGCGCCCGGCCCACGAATCCGCGGCCAGGGTGGGCCGGCGTCTCGTTTCGGTAGCCGGCGGCGAAGCATCCCTCGAGGGCGTCCAGGTCGTGCTCGTTGACGGCCCGGCACAGTCTCTCGACGAGCGCCTCAGGCCTGTCGTCTGGCATCGAAGTCCCCATGTCCCTTCCTCGTGTATTCTGATACATGTCCACGTAACGGATACGTCATCATGGAACGAATTTCTGCTCCTGTCAAGTCCCGCCGCGTCTATGACTCGACCAGGCGGCGCGAGCAGGCCCTGCGCAACCGTGAGGCCCTACTCGAGGCTGCCCGGCACCTCTTCCTGAGCGGCGGCTACGCGGCGACCACGCTGGCCGCCATCGCGTCGGCCGCGGGCCTTTCGGTCGAGACCGTCCACAAGGCGTACGGGGGCAAACGCGGCCTGGTCAGGGCGATCTGGGAGCGCGGGCTGGAGGGCACCGGACCGATCCCCGCCCCGACGCGGTCCGACCGGATGCAGGAGCGAGAGGCCGAGCCGCGGAGAATTGTCGAGCAGTGGGGCCGGCTGACCGCGGAGGTGGCGCCCCGAGCGGCTCCGGTCCTACTCCTCATCCGCACGGCCGCCGCCACCGACCCGGACATGTACGCGTTGCTGCGGGAGGCTGACGCGGAGCGGCTCGCACGGATGGAATTGAATGCGGGGCGCCTCGCCGCCTGCGGTGGCCTGCGCCCAGGCGTCACGCTGGAGCAGGCTCGGGACGTGCTCTGGACATTCAGCTCGCCCGACCTCTATGACTTGCTGGTCGGGCGCCGGGGCTGGCCTCTCGAGCGGTACGGCCGCTTCGTGGCCGAGGCCATGATCGCCGCCCTCCTCCCGCTCGCGGACCGTGAGCGCGGCGGCCGGCGCGCGAGGCCCTGATTCCGTTGATGTGCCGGCGGACGAACCCTTGGGAGGCGTCCGAGGCGTGCGCCCGCCGGCGGATAGCCCCTGTAAAACTGCCGCGAAAGCTGTGAGGGTTCGACTCCCCCCCCGGCATCGAGATCCCCTGTTAGGGACTCGAGGAAGTGGGTCCCAAGCAAGTAACGATGACCTCCTCCAGACTTCCAGCTTCTGAGAAGCTCATCAACGGATCGTCCCGTCCTCTCAAACACTGCCTCTAGCATTTCAAGCTCGCCGAGGTCAATCACGCACAGCTCTTAGAAGCGTGGGTCTCGTAGGAGTCCTCGCTGGCTAGCGGGGCTTGGCGAGGGTCGGGTTGCAGCGCGCTTCCTGCCAGGCGCCGTTTTCCTCGAGCAGGTGCCGCAGGGAGCGGCGTAGCTCGGCCACCTCGCTGTCGGCGAGGTGGCTGCCGAAGGTCTCGTAAAGAGTGGTCCGAAAGGTCTGCTCAGCCTCGCCGAGCACCTTCCGCCCATGGTCGGTGAGCTGGACGCGGACGATCCTGCGGTTCTCGCGCGGCGTCTCGCGCACTATCAGGCCGTCCTTTTCGAGCCGGTCAGCGATACGCGTCGTCCCACTCGGGCTGCCCACCAGCTGAGCTGCGATCTCGCTCATCTGGAGCGGGCGGTCGGCCGCGACCTCTAACCGCATGAGGAGCTCGAACTCGGGCCACGAGAGGTCGGCTTCGGCGCGGAGGCGTTCGTCGATACACGCCTGGATGACGCGGACCGTCTGATGCAGGTTGATCCAGGTGGCGATCCGGTCCTGGCTCGCCGGGCGCAGCTTCAATTCCACGTCGCTCACGCTAGTTGGAATAGTTCGACTGCGCAACCTTGTTCCATGTAGAGTTGCGAACACAACAGTTGTAAGGAGAAGGCTCGCCAAGTCATGACCGCCCCTGATTTCACAGCGCCGGCGTCCGACGCCGAGCTCGAGACGCTCGCCGCCAACCTGCGTGCGCGCAACTTTGATGTCGTCGTCGTGCAGACCGGCGCCGAGGCAAAGTCCGAGGTGTTGAGGCGCATTCCCGATGGCGCCCGGATCCACTCCGGAAAGTCGAAAACACTCGAGGATATTGGGTTGTTCGACACGCTGATGGGGTCTGACGAGTACGACATCGTCCGCAAGC
>JALYZG010000177.1 GCA_030948965.1 Candidatus Dormiibacterota bacterium
CTGGTCGAAGAGCGCGTCCGAGATGGGGCCGATCAGCGTCAAGTTTCGGCGCCCTTGGCGGATCATCTCGTGCCCGGCAGCAAAGGGGATGGCGGCTTCGAGGCTGGTGCCTATTGCCACCGATGACCCATCGGGCACGAACCGCGACACCGCTTCGGCCATGGTCACGACCTTGGACACAGCGGTTCAAGGTAGCGCGGGTCACGTTGGTGCCGTCAGGCCGCCGGAGCCGCCACGACCAGGTTCGTGGGGCACCGACCTGGGTTAACGTTGGACGATGGCAGAACACCCGAACGCGGTGGTCGCGCGCCAGGGCTACGCGGCGTTTGCCGCGTTCGACCTGGACGCGATCCGGAACCTCTTTTCGGACGACGTCGAGTTCCACGTGGGCGGCCGGAACCCCTTCACTGGGGATTACCGCGGCAAGGATGCCGTCCTCAGCTTCCTGGCCGATCTCACCTCGGCGAGCGGCGGCACCTACCGCCAGCAGGTCCACGACGTGCTCGGGAGCGACGAGCACGCCGTGGTGCTGGTGCGGGAGTCCGCCGAGCGCAGCGGTCGGACCCTGAACCAGAACAGCGTCCACCTCTACCACGTCGCCGACGGTAAGGTGACTGAGGGCTGGTTTTACCCTGGCGACCAGCACGCGGACGACGAGTTCTGGTCCTGAGGGCCTGCAGCCACAGCGCGACGCTTGACGGCTCTCCGGCGCGGAGCTAGCTTTGGCGGGTCGACACTCCAACCTCTGCCCCAGCACCGCCCCAACTCACGCCACCAACGGCCGTTGCGCCACGGCCCGATGACGACACCCATCGCGACGTCGTCGACGCGGTGCTCGGCCGCCTCGGAGCGGGAATCGACGAGCGCGTCGACGCTCGGGTCTGGCAGCACGCCGACACCTGGCGGGAGCCGCCGCGGCCCGCGGGCGCGGCCGGCCCACTGACCCTGGCGCTGGTCTCCGTCGGGGTCTCACTGCCGGCCACGGGGATCATCGCGACCTCCGTGCACGACGGTTGGTTCGTGGTGGCGGCGCTCGTCGTGCAGTACGCCGGCCTGGCGGCGATCAACGTCGCCTTCGCCTGGGGCCGGCGCGCCACCTAGCCGCATCGCTGAGGCGACCGTCAGCCCTCGAGCGAGCCCAGGTAGCCGCGCCGCATGCATTCTACTTAGCTTAGTCCATGACTTAGTCTACTATTGAACCTCTGTGGCTGAAGTCGGCGTGCATGAGGCGAAGACACACCTCTCCGAGCTTCTGCGGCGGGTCGCCACCGGTGAGGAGATCGTGATCATGCGGGGGCGAGTCCCGGTGGCCCGACTGGTACGCGCGGCGCCGCTGCGCCCACGGCTCTTGGGCGTCGACGAAGGGCGGTTCGTCGTGCCCGACGACTTTGATGCCCCGCTACCCGACGATCTGCTGGCCGAGTTTGAGCGATGAGATATCTACTCGACACCCACCCTTGGCTCTGGATGTTGACCGGTCCGGCACGCTTGGGCCGCGACACGCTAGAGGTGGTCCGCGATCCGAACAACGAGCTGCTGCTCTCGGCGGCGAGCTCGTGGGAGATCGCTATCAAGTATTCGATCGGCAAGCTGCCGCTTCCGGAGACCCCCGACGCGTACGTCCCTGCCCGAATGCAGACTTCGGGTGTCGAGGGTCTTCCCATCGAGCACCGCCACACTCTGAGGGTGGCGGCCCTGCCGCAATATCACCGTGATCCGTTTGACCGCCTACTCGTGGCCCAAGCGCAGCTGGAAGGCCTCAGCCTGATTACGGCCGATCGGGTATTCGAGCGCTATGAGGTCGAGGTCGTCCGCGCGGGTCAACCGGCGAGCGAGTCCAGGTAGCCGCGCAGGTTGCGCTCGATCTCGGGGATCGAGTCGCCGCCGAACTTCTCCAGGAAGGCCTCGGCCAGGGTCAGGCAGACCATCGCTTCGCCGATCACGCCGGCGGCCGGCACCACGCACACGTCGCTTCGCTCGTAGTGCGCCTCCACGCGCTCCTTCGTGAGCAGGTCCACGGAGGCCATCGGCTTCTTCATGGTCGAGATCGGCTTGATCGCCGCCCGCAGGTCGATCGGCTCGCCGTTGGTCACTCCGCCCGTCAGCCCACCGGCCCGGTTCGTGAGGTGCCGGAAGCGGCCGTCCGAATAGTCGATCTGGTCGTGGAAGGCCGACCCCGGAAAGGCCGCGCCGACAAAGCCCGCGCCGATCTCCACACCCTTGACGGCGTTGATGCTCATGATCGCCTGGGCCAGGCGCGCGTCGAGCTTGCGGTCCCAGTGGACGTGGCTGCCGAGGCCGATGGGGAGGCCCGTGGCGATCACCCGGAACGTGCCGCCGAGGGTGTCGCCGCGCTCCCCGGCGGCGTCGATCTCGGCCACCATCCGCTCCGCCGCGGGCGCGTCCGGACAGCGCACCGGGGACCGCTCGAGGGCCTCCAGGTCGACCGTCAGCGGGTCGACCGCACCGTACCCGATGTCGATGTCGCCGATCGACTGCGTGAAGCTGAAGACCTCGATCCCAAAGCGCGAGAGCAGCTTGCGGGCCAGGCCGCCCGCCGCCACGCGGGAGGCGGTCTCGCGGGCGCTGGAGCGTTCGAGGACGTTGCGGACGTCCGTGTGACCGTATTTCAGCGCCCCGGCCAGGTCCGCGTGGCCCGGGCGCAACCGCGTCACCGGTTTGGGCGCGAAGCCCTCGCGCTCGGGGCTCATCTCGGCCGTCCAGCTGGCGTGGTCTCGGTTCTCGAGGACGAGAGCCACCGGGCTGCCGAGCGTCACGCCCCCCCGCACCCCGCCCACGATCCGGGCGCGGTCGGTCTCGATCTGCTGACGGCCGCCCCGGCCGTGGCCGCCCTGGCGGCGGGCCAGGTCCGAGCGCAGCTCCTCCGCCGAGATCTCGAGGCCCGCCGGCAGCCCCTCGACCAGCACCGTCAGCTGGGGGCCGTGCGACTCACCGGCCGTGAACCAGCGCAGCACGTGCGAATGATCGGGCATTCCGTCGATCCGCTGGCGCTGGCACCCCAAATGCCACCGAATTCGCGCCATCCGCCGGCGGATACACCGAATTCAGCCCGCCGCCGTCAATCGCCGACCACGCGCTCAGGGCCGCAGGCGCACGTACTCCACGGCCGGGTCGTGCGCCACCGTGCCCGACCCGTCCACCAGCAGGTGGGGCGCATCGTCCGCGGCCGGCTCGACTCGTGCGCCCGCGCCCGCCTCGACCCAGACCCGGAAGTCATAGAAGGTGGCCAGCTGGCGCATGCAGGCGCGAAAGCCCGCGACCACGACGATGCCCCCGACGCCCACCTCCCGCACGCCGCTCCCGGCCCGGTCGTAGCGCGCGGCCACGTCCCGACCCAGCGGCAGCAGCACCTGGCTCCGCAGGCGGCGCCAGTCCACCTGGCCGCCGTCCTCGGCCGGCTCCGGCAGGGCGAAATCGGCCAGCGGCACCACCGCCATCTCCGCGTCGAGGGCCGATAGAGCCCGCGTGAACGCGGCCTGGGCGCCTCCCGCGGGGCCGTCGACGCCCACCAGCAGGGTCAGGCGACGCCGAGGATGGGCGTGGAGACGCGAGACCAGATCGCGCATCCGCTCGACGCGCGTCTCCATCACACGAGGCGCTCCAGCATCGCCTCCACGCGGTCCTGCATGGCGGCGTCGAGGCGGCCGGCGAAGCCCGCCACCCACAGCAGGCCGCCCGGGACCGCGGCCGCCACCGCGTTGACCCCGGCCAGGTATTCGCCCTGCTCGCGCGCCACCCGAGCGCCGGTGAGAACCCGAGCCAGGGCGCCCGCGCTGGCGGGCACGAAAGTCCCCACCGGCGCCGACACCACCGGTCCCCCGCTGCCCAGCACCTCGTCCACGATCGCGACTCGGGCGCCGCGGACTTGGCCCAGGAATGCCGTTTCGGCACTGGCCGCGGCGAGCTCCTGCAGGGCCGGCCGCCAGCGCCGCCGCAGCTCCGCGATCGCGGCCAGGTGCTCCACCGCCGGGCCGAGGCGGTAGCGCCGGCTCACGTCCTCGACGGCTCCGACCTCGCGGAGGCTGCGCAGCAGCCCGTGGGCCGTGCTCTTGGGCAGACCGAGCCTCCGCGCCACCTCCGAGGCGCCGAGCGGCGCCGGGCTCCGGCTGAGCAGGTCCAGGATCCGGAACGAGCGATCGACGGCCGGGATCACCGTTCAGCATTATGAACGTGATTGACCATGCAGGCAGCACAACCTATGCTCAACCACAGTTCGAGATGCTGAACGAACTCGACCGCCCCGTCCACCGCGAGATCGTCCGCTTGCGCGTCAACGGCGAAGATCGCGAGCTGCTCCTGCCCGTGCACCGCACCCTGCTGGAGGTGCTGCGCGAGGACCTCCAGCTGACCGGGACCAAGCACGGCTGCGAGCTGGGCGAGTGCGGCACCTGCACGGTGCTGGTAGCCGGGGAGCCGCAGCTGAGCTGCCTGCTTCTCCCGCTCCAGCTGGAGGGCCGCGAGGTGACGACGGTCGAGGGTCTGGGTACGACGGCCGACTTGAGCCCTCTGCAGCAGGCGTTCGCCGAGCTGGGCGCGGCGCAGTGCGGCTACTGCACTCCGGGCATCATGCTCACGGCGAGCGCTCTGCTCCGTCACCGGGCCGAGCCCTCGGGCGACGAGATCCGCGAGGCGCTGGCCGGCAACCTCTGCCGTTGCACCGGCTACGTCAAGATCGTGGAGGCGGTCGAGCTGGCAGCCGCGCGCCTCCGTGGCTGAGCCGGCTGCGGTCGGGGGCTCGGCGACCCGGCCCGATGCGGCGGCCAAGGTGACCGGCGTGGCGCTCTACGCGGACGACATCTCGATGCCGCGGATGCTGCATTGCCGCATCCTGCGCAGCCCCCACCCTCACGCCCGCGTGCTGGCAGTGGATGCGTCTCGCGCCCGCCACATCGAAGGCGTGGCCCAGGTCATCACCGGCGCCGACCTGCCCATCCGCTTCGGCATCCTCCCCGTCTCCCAGGACGAGCGCGCGCTGGAGTCGGACAAGGTGCGCTACGTCGGCGACCCGGTGGCAGCTGTGGCGGCGATCGACGAGGAGACGGCCGCCGCCGCCCTCGACGCGATCCAGGTCGAGTACGAGGTCCTGCAGCCGGTCACCTCCATTGCGGAGGCGCTGGCCGAGCCACAGGACGAGCCCATCCACGATCGCAGCTACACCCGCCGGCCGGCGAACGTCCATCGCGTCGCGGCCTACGAGTTCGGCGACCTGGAAGCGGGCTTCGAGCTCGCCGACCACGTCCGCGAGGACCTCTACTTCTTTCAAGGCAACACCCACCTGCCCATGGAGCAGCACAGCGCGGTCGCGCAGTTCGTGGACGGGCGCTTGACGCTGTGGTCCTCGACGCAGGTCGTGCATTACGTGCACCGCGCCCTGGCCCAGGTGCTGGAGCTGCCGATGTCGCGCATCCGCGTCATCGGCGCCACCCACGGCGGTGGTTTCGGGGGCAAGACCGACCCGTTCGCGCACGAGATCGTCGTCGCCAAGCTGGCCATGATCACTGGCCGGCCAGTCAAGTGCACCCTGACTCGGGAGGAGGTCTTCTACGCGCACCGAGGCCGGCACCCGGTGCTGATGTGGGTGCGGACCGGGGTGACGGCCGGCGGCCGCATCACCGCCCAGCATTGGCGGACGGCCCTGGACGGTGGCGCCTACGGTTCCTACGGCGCGGCCAGCGTCTTCTACACCGGCACATTGCAGCCGGTCACATACGACATCCCGGCCTACAAGTTCGAGGGCCTCCGCGTCTTCACCAACAAGGCGCCCTGCGGCCCGAAGCGGGGTCACGGCACCCCGCAGCCGCGGTTTGCCCTGGAGCTGCACCTGGACCGGATCGCCTTGGAGCTGGGGCTGGACCCGGTGGAGCTGAAGCGGAGCAACTTCGTGCAGCCGTTCACGCGCACGGTCAACTGGCTGCGCGTCACGTCCTGCGGCCTCGATGAGTGCACGCAGCGCGTGCTGGAGGCGTCGGCCTACCGCAAGCGCGTGCGCCAAACCGGGCGCGGCATGGGCTTTGCCGTCAGCGCTTACATGAGCGGCGCGGGCACCGCCATCTACTGGAACGACATGCCCCATTCCGAGGTCCAGCTGAAGCTCGACCGAACCGGCGTCACCGCCTACTGCGGGGCGATGGACATCGGCCAGGGGTCCGACGCCGTCCTGGCCACGATCGTGGCTGAGGAGCTGGGCCTCCGGCCCTCGGATGTGCGCCTCGTCACCGCCGACACCGACCTCACCCCGGTCGACCTGGGCAGCTACTCGTCGCGTGTGACGTTCATGGCCGGCAACGCGGCGCTGGAGGCGGCGCGCAAGCTGCGCCGGCTGCTGGTGGAGGCGGTCGCCGAGCACAGCGGGGTGCACGGCGACCTGGACGAGATCGAGGTCCGGGACGGCCGCATCGGCGAGGTGACCTTCGAGGAGGCCTGCGTGATCGCCACGACCAAGCTCGGCGCGGTGGCCACGACCGGCTCCTACAAGCCGCCCCGCATCGGCGGCCCGTTCAAGGGCTCGGGGGTCGGCCCCAGCCCGGCGTACTCGTACACCGCCTGCGTCGTCGAGATCAGCGCCGACGCGCGCACTGGGCTCGTCAGGCCGGAGCACGTCTGGATCGCCCACGATGTCGGCCGCGCCATCAATCGCAACCTGGTCTTGGGCCAGATCGAGGGCAGCGTCTACATGGGCCTGGGCGAGGCCCTGATGGAGGAGCAGGCCTACCGCAACGGCCGCCACCGCTGGCCGTCGATGCTGGACTACAAGTCGCCGACCTTCGTGGACATGCCGACCATCGAGAGCTTCATCGTCGAGACGCTCGACCCGGAGGGGCCGTACGGGGCCAAGGAGGCCGGCCAGGGGCCGCTGCTGCCCGTGATCCCGGCCTTGCACGCGGCGGTCTTCGACGCCCTGGGCGTCTGGATCGACGAGACTCCGGTCACGCCGGAGAAGGTGCTCAAGGCGCTGGACGCGGCGACCCGAGGCCAGGCGCCGCGCGTCGGGCCCAAGGCCTTCCCGGACTTCGACTTCGGACCTCCCATCAAAGTCGAGCCGCCCGACCCCCACGACCTCCGCGTCGGCCCCGAGCTGGAGGCGGCCTTCGGCGGTGCTTAGGCTGCCGCGTCTCCGCTATCTCCGCCCGGGCTCGGTCCAAGAAGCGGCGCGGATGGCGGCCGAGCTGGGCCCGGGGGCGATGCTGGTCGCGGGCGGCACCGACCTCTTCCCGAAGCTGAAGCGGCGCCAGTTCGAGCCGGACACGCTGATCGGCCTCTCCCACCTGGCCGAGCTGCGCCGGCGAGACGGGCCGAGGCTGGGGGCACTGGTGACGCTGGCCGAAGCCGCGCAGACGTCGCCGCACCCCGGCTATAGCGAGGCGTGCGGGCTCGTCTCCTCCCCACCCCTGCGCAACGCCGGCACCATCGGCGGCAACCTGTGCGTCGACACCCGCTGCAACTACTACGACATGACGTACGAGTGGCGGCGCTCGATCGGGTTCTGCCTCAAGAAGGACGGCGACATCTGCCTGGTGGCGCCGAGCAGCCCCCGCTGCTGGGCGGTGGCGTCCTCCGACACAGCGCCGATGGCCATCGCCCTCGGGGCCGTCGTGACGCTGGCCGCGCCCGAGGGCCAGCGTGAGCTGCCGGCCACCGGCCTCTACCGCGACGACGGCATCGACTACCTGGCCAAGCGCCCCGAGGAGGTCCTGACCACGGTGACACTGCCCCCGCCCGACCCGCACCTGCGCTCGACTTACGTGAAGCTGCGGCGGCGTGGGTCGATCGACTTCCCCATCGCCGGCGTGGGCGTGGCGGCGCGTATGGACGGCGGCATAGTGGAGTGGGCGCGCATCGTCATGTCCGGAGTAGGTTCCCACCCGGTGCCGGCGCCGGCGGCGGACGCCTTGCTGGCCGGCCGGCCCCTCGACCCGGATTCGATCGCCGCCGCGGCTGAGCTGGCGGCCAAGCCGGCGAAGCCGCTCGACAATACCGACCTGACCCACTTCTGGCGCAAGCGCATGGTGCGGGTGATGGTGGAGGAGGCCCTCGTTCGCATCGCCACCCCGGCCACGTAGCCCGGTATAAAGCAGCGCGTGAGAGGGACAAGGGGTCCCACCCCGCGGCTGCTCGCCCTGCTCGGAGCGGCGAGCCTCGCCCTCTTGGCGGGCGCCTGCTCGGCGCCCTTCCTATCTTCAGGGCCGACCCCCGCGGAAATGTCGGCTGCGGCCTTGAAGAGCGTGCTCAGCGCCGACAACCTGCGCTACACCGGCTCAACTCAGCTCTCAGGCGTCGATTACACGTTGGACGCGACGATCAACCAGAAGGGTGACTCGCGTTCGACGCTGAATTTCCTGGGCGCCCAAGTGGAGGTGCTGCAGGCCGGGGCCAACATCTTTCGGAAGGCTCCGGCCAGCTACTGGCACGGGCTGGGCGCCGATGCGCCCACCCAGCGCGTCTACGCGAGTGGCTGGGTCAAGACGGGTGGCGGCGCCGAGGAGGCGGTGCTCACGGCCCTGAGTGGGGCCGAGGTCGAGCGCGACCTCAACGCCCATTTCAGGCCCTCCAAAAGCGCTGCGGCCTCAGTCGCCGGCACCCATGCCCTAAAGCTGTCCGGCACCGAGGGAGACCTCTACGTCACGGCTTCGAAGCCCTTCAAGGCCCTCTCTTTCGCGTCGGCGGCCTCGTACGTCAGCCCCTCGCGACTGAGTCGGATCAAGTTCACGTACAGCTACCCGGTCCCGCTCGACCTCACGCCCCCAGCGGCTTTTATCAACCCCGACGACCATGCCACATGGCCCGCCTTCTACGAGGTCACGACGCATGATCAAGGCGCGTGCGGCGACACGAGCTGCGAGTTCAAGATCACTTTGCGCAACACGGGCGGCGCCCCTTCGGGCCAGGCGACCGTAACGGTCTCGGTCCAGGACTCGGCCGGCAAGGACCTGGGATCCTGCACCGCGAACATCCCGCCTGCGCCCAACGGTCAGACCGTGACGGTGAGCTGCGCGGTAAGCGGCCCGGCCTGGGCGGCCTTCTCGGCCAATGGCGGCAGCTACTTCTCGAGGGCCACCGTTAACAACCCGGCATACGACGGCTGAACCGGGCCCGACCCAAATGGAAGTACCCCAAATCCTGCTGAGCGGAGTCGTGTTCGGTGAGTCCCCC
>JALYZG010000238.1 GCA_030948965.1 Candidatus Dormiibacterota bacterium
CACAGAACTATCTCCTTGGCCCGGGCTGAGATGCGGTCACCGAGAGCTCGAGCCAGGAGCTGCCGACAACCCACGCAATTATAGCCAGGCAGTCCGTAAATGGAGAGAGCGCAACTCCACTCGGGACCGTAAACGCGCTATTGACTCATTGCCTATCAAGAATGACGTATCGTGCGTGAGATGGAGCGCGTCGAGAGGGTGGAATCCAGGGCCGGCCCCAGCCAGCCGCCACAGGTGCGTTTGGGCGGCGCCGCCGGATCCCCGATGGCTCGTCGGAAACGCATCCGGGTCTCCGGCGCCGTCCTGATCGTCGAAGCCGACGAGGCCTACCGGACCGTCCTTGAAAGCTGCGTTCGCTTGGCCGGTTGTCGATCTGAAGCAGTCGCCGACATCGAGCCGGCGCTATCGAGGCTTGACGGCCAGGACTTCGACGTCCTGATCTGGGGTCTGGGGCCTGAGGAGGAACGGACATCCGAGACGCTGGCGCTCTTCCGGACCAGGACGGACGCGGAGGTGGTGCTGCTCGCCGACAGCTTCGACTCCGCCCAGAGCGCTTACGAGGCGGGTGCGTTCCAGGTCCTGCCCAAGCCGTTCATCCCCGCCGCCTTGGTCGGCGCGCTCAAAGCGGCGCTGCGGAGATCCCCCTCCCTGATGATGCACCTTGCTTCCAGGGTCGAGATCAAAGGCATGACCTTCGACGGCGCTGGTCGAACCCTCCACTTCAACGGCGACGAAGTCTCTTTCACCACTCAGGAGTGGGACCTGCTGGCGGTGTTCCTGAGCCACCCCAACCGGTTCCTCAGCGCCCACGAGGTCATTCGCCTCGGCTGGCGGGCGGGGGCCCACGAGGTCGAGCAGCTGCGGACTTACGTGCGACGGCTCCGTCAGAAGCTCGAACCACTTGGCGTTCCCTGCCGCCTGGCGAGTCAGCACAACCGCGGCTACTGCCTGATCGTCGACTGACCGGGGTCAGCCTTTTGGCTCAGGTCAGGGTCCCAAGTAGAGCGATGTGTCCGCCAGGTTAGTCACGCGGGCGGCCCCGTCGCCCTGAGGGAGTCTGGGCGGGACGAGGCGACGACGTTCCACCACACATAGACGCCTCCGACCTGCTCCGGCGGCCGATCCAGCACCCACGAGACCAGCGCCACCGCCGCATCCTGGTGGGCCATCGGACCCACGATCACGGTCTGAACCCGCCACCGGCTGAGGTCCGCGAGCATCCCCGTCTTGATTGCGCTGTCGCCGATCGGGGTGGGTGAACCGTCGCCGATCGCCAGCAGTGTTTCCGCAGTCGCGCTGGGCGGCGTCTTCAGCGTGTTCTGACCCGGCTGGGAGGCGGGGACGAAGAGATATCCCTGCGGCATCCGGAACCTCATGCCCGACCGCGCTTGCCAGAGCATCGCCTCGGGATGGTCCTCGCGGGTCATCGGCGCCACGACCGCAACGCTGCCCGGCGGAATCCGATCGGCGGCACCGTCCGTGAAGAAGGCGGGCACCGGCAGTGACTGCGATGGGTATGGCGCCACCGGCAGGAGCGCCAGCAGCGACAGTCCCAGCGCCAGCGCCCCCGCCGCTTTGGCCTGCCAGCCGGCGGCGAGGACTGCGTTGACGAAGACCGCCACCAACAGCCCCGCGAGCAGGAACACGAAGAGCATCAGCCGAGCCGGGATGACGTGGTTCAGGAACGGCGCCCTGTAGAGCGCCAGCCAGCCGCCGAACGTGAGCAGGACCAGCGCCCGCGAGGGCACGGACGGGGGCAGCAATAAGAATGGCAGGGCGAGCGTGAAAGCGGGCACGCGATCCAGGACCTGGCCGCCCCAGTGCAGGTTCACTCCGAGCGAGAGGATTGCCAGGATTACGGCGGCGGGTGCCACCAACCGCACGACGGCATCGCCGCGATACCTGATGGCGGTCCAGGCCAGCAGCAGCGCCAGCGGCACCCCGAGGTAGGCATTCCACTCCGCGACGTTGCCGGTGAAGCGCTGGGTGATCGTCAGCGCGGCGGAGGGCGCGAGGCGCTGCATCTGGGTCGGCACCAGGAATCCCATGAGGTCGCTGACGTAGAAGTCCGGGCGATGCTGCGGCCCAGCGATGTGCTGCGAGCCCCACAGTTGGAACGCGATCGGGTAGGCCGCGAAAAGAGCAAAGACGCCGACGGCGATAGCCAGCGCCGGGGCCGCCCTGCCGGACTGGGCGTGGACCCGCTCCGGCCAGGTGGCGATGGCGATCGCCAGCAACAAGGCCGCCGCGATCCCGGTCATGGCCAGGACCTCTTCCGAGATGAGGAGCTGAGCCGCGCCGAGCAGTCCCAGCGCCACGCCCAACGCCACCGGCCGCGTTCGCTGGACGCGGACGATCTCGTCCAGCAGCAGCAGGATCAGCGGCGGCAGTGCCACCATCGTCACCGACGGGTGGCCGCGGGACTGCGCCACCATATACGGCGAGAAGCCATACAGGAGTCCGCCGAGCGCAGCGGCCAGCGAGCTCCGTACGTAGCGGCGGATCAGCAGGAACGCACACCACGCTGACAGTGCGAGCGAGGCGGTCTCGATCAGGTTGAAGGCGAAGGCCGGCCCGAGCGTGACGGTCACCGGCCAGAGCCCGAGCGAGAGCAGCGGCATCGAGGTGTTCCAGAGCAGGTTGGCGCCGGCGGGGTAGTCGGCGTAGTCCGTGAAAAAGGGGTTCAGGCCGTGGCTGAGCGCGAAGGGAACCCAGCCCAGGAACCACATGTGCTGGGCCGGATCCTGGAAGGCGCCGATGGTGTGAGCGAAGGGGGCCCGCCAGATACTCGCGAACACGGCGAACGCGAGCACGAGGTACACGAGGAGGGCGGCGGCCGGGATCGCCAGCCTGGCTGTTCGGTTGGTGGGGATGGTTCTAGTGTGAGGGGCTGCTTTGGAGGGGGTTAACCTTCTGGGAGGCGCATCGCCAGGCGGCTGGTGACTATGCCGGTGTTGAGGCCGATGGTGCGCAGGCCACCGAAGAAGCGGGCGTGCTCGATCTTGCAGCAGCGGTCCATCACCACCTGCAAGCCGGCCGCCCCGGCGATCTCGGCCGCCTCCTCGGAGACCACCCCGAGCTGCAGCCACAGCACCTTGGCCCCGATCGCGACCGCCTCGCGGGCAATGGCCGGGGCTTCGGCCGCGGGGCGGAAGACGTCTACGATCTCGACTGGATGGGCGCGGGCGGCGTCCGCCAGGGAAGCGTGGACCGTCTTGCCCAGGATCTTGGCCCTCCCGGCCTGGACCGGGTTGACGGGGACGATGTCGTAGCCGTTGGCGTCCAGGTAGATGGCGGCGAAGCTGGAGGCGTTGTAATAGTTGGTCGAAAGCCCGACCATCGCGATCGTCCGGTACGCGGTCAGGATCCGGTAGCGGTCCCAGGCGGTCAGGCCGAGGTCGTTGCGCTCCCCGACCGCGCTCACGGCATGCGGCTCATGACTGGTAGGGCGCCCCGAACGCCTTGCTGAGGATGGAGCGCCCGGCGTGTGGGTCGTCGCCATCCGCCGCCACTGCCGCCGGCCGGCCGAGGCCCGCCTCCGCCCTGGCCAGGGCCTGCTCCAGGTCCCAGATGATGTCGTCGACGTTTTCTATGCCGATCGAGAGGCGGATCATCTCGGGCCCGATCCCGGCCGCCCGCAATTCGTCGTCGCTCAACTGCTGGTGCGTCGTGGAGCCGGGGTGGATGATCAGTGACTTGGCGTCGCCGACGTTGGCCAGGTGGGAGAAGAGCTGCACATTCTCGATGACTCGACGGCCGAGCTCGCGGCCGCCCGCCACGCCGAAAGTGAAGATCGAGCCGCAGCCTCGAGGCATGTATTTGCGGCCCAACGCGTGGTAGATGTTGGACGGCAGGCCGGGGTAGTTGACATAGCTGACCGCGGGGTGCCCCTCTAAGAACTCCGCCACCTTCTGCGCGTTGGCGACATGCCGGTCCATGCGCACGTGCAGGTCCTCGAGGCCGTTCAGCAGCAGGAAGGCGTTGAAGGGCGCCATCGAGGGACCGTAGTCACGCAGCATCTCGGCGCGCGCCTTCATCAGCCAGCCGAAATCGCCGAAGTACTCAAAGAAGCGGAGGTCGTGGTAGCCCTTCGACGGCTCGGTCATGCCCGGGAATTTGCCGTTGTCCCAGGGGAAGCGACCGCTGTCCACGATCACACCGGCGATGGTCGTGCCGTGGCCGCAGATGAACTTGGTGGCGCTGTGCACGACGATGTCGGCGCCCCACTCCAGCGGGCGGCAGAGGTAGGGGGTGGCGAAGGTGTTGTCGACGACCAACGGCACTCCCGCGTCGTGCGCGATCTTGGCCACCGCCTCGATGTCGAGCACGTCGATCTTGGGGTTGCCCATCACCTCCGCATACAGGCACTTGGTGCGCTCGGTGATGGCGCCGCGCCAGGCGCCCAAGTCGTCGGCGTCGACGAAGCGGGCGTTGATGCCGAGCTTGCGGAAGCTGACGTCGAACTGCTGGATGGAGCCGCCGTAGAGCGTGGACGACGAGACGAACTCGTCGCCGGCCTGCATGAGCGTAAAGAGAGTGATGAACTGGGCGGCCTGGCCGGAGGCCGTCGCGATCGCGCCGATGCCGTTCTCGAGGGCGGCCATGCGCTCCTCGAACACGGCCACGGTGGGATTCATGATCCGCGAGTAGATGTTGCCGAAGCGCTGCAGCGCGAAGAGGTTGGCCGCGTGGTCGGTGTCTTCGAAGACATAGGCGCTGGTCTGGTAGATGGGCACCGCCCGGGCGCCCGTGACCGGGTCCGGACGCTGGCCGGCGTGCACCGCGAGCGTCTCGATCCCAAACTCCTTGGAGCCGTTCAGCTGGGCCATTTACTCGAGGAGTCTAGTTCAGCGTGTCGGCCGAGGCTAAGCCCTGCTGCTTCCGGCGAAAGGCCTGGAGTTGGTTTCATGTTAACGAATCCATTAAGCTTTCGATCATGCTGCGCGTGACAACTCTTTCGATCAACGAGGCCCGCCCGCGTCTCACGGAGGTGATCGAGGCCGCAGTCCGGGAACCCATCACGATCACCAAGAACGGGAGGCCGGTTGCCCTCGTCATCTCCGCCGAGGCGTGGCTCGAGTTGCAGGCCACGCTGGAGGTGCTCAGCAACCCGGGGATGCAGATGGACCTCGCCACGTACGCGGAGGCCCAGGCGGCGGGCGAGCTGACCACGCACCCACACGACGAGGTAATCGGCCAAGCGCGGCGGCGTGGCTGAGGTCCGCTGGACCCGAAACCCGCGCGGCTTCTACCTGGAACTGACTCAGACTCATCGTGACCTCCTGGCCAAGCAGATCGGACACCTCGAGCGGTTTCCCCAACTTGGCCAACGAGACCGCAGCGGCTCCGATCGCCGCTTACTCAGAGTTCGACGCTTCGGGGTGCTCTATGACTACTTGGCCGACGACGACCTGGTGATCGTGATCTCGATCCGGCCGCTGACACAGCGTTGATCGGGAAGGGTCAGGCCTCGAGGCTCGCGGCCGGCACCGCTGCGACGGCCTCGGCGCGCGGGCGCACGTTGAAGGTGAAGCCGCCCTCGGGGTCGGTGTCGATCTCCACCTCGTCGCCCTTCTTGAACCGCCCCCGCAGCAGCTCCTCGGACAGCGCGTCCTCGATCCGGCTCGTGATCACTCGCCGCAGTGGCCGCGCCCCGTACTGGCGGTCGAAACCCTCCTCCCCCAGCCGGTCCCGCGCCCGCTCCGTCACCTTGATCCGCACCTCCTGCTCCTGCAGGTGCTTGCCCAGCTTGGCCAGCTGCAGGTCCACTATCTCCCGCACCTGCTCTTTCGACAGCGGCTTGAACGTCACCACCGCCTCCACCCGGTTCAGGAACTCCGGCCGGAACAGCCGCTTCAGCTCCTCGTCGATCTTCTGCTTCATGATCTGGTGCCGCCGGTCCGCCTCCGTCTCCTCCGCCGCCAGCGCCGCCTGGAAGCCCAGCGCCGTCTGCGCCTGGTTGATGTCCCTCATGCCCAGGTTCGAGGTCATCACGATCACGCAGTTGGCGAAGTTCACCTTCTTCCCCTTGGCGTCGCTCAGCCGCCCGTCCTCCAGGATCTGGAGCAGCATGTTGAACACCTCCGGGTGCGCCTTCTCGATCTCGTCCAACAAGATCACCGAGTACGGCCGCCGCCTCACCGCCTCCGTCAGCTGCCCGCCCTCGTCGTAGCCCACGTAGCCCGGCGGCGCGCCCACCAGCCGCGCCGTCGTGTGCCTCTCCATGAACTCACTCATGTCCAGCCGGATGAGCGCGTCCTCAGAGTCGAACAGGAACTCCGCCAGCGCCCGCGCCAGCTCCGTCTTGCCCACACCCGTCGGACCCAGGAAGATGAATGAGCCGATCGGCCGCCGCGGGTCCTTCAGCCCCGCCCGCGCCCGCCTCACCGCCTGCGAGACGGTCAGGATCGCCTCGTCCTGCCCCACCACCCGGTGGTGCAGCTCCTCTTCCATCCTTAGCAGTCGCGCCGTCTCCTCTTCCACCAGGCGGTGCACCGGCACCCCCGTCCACGCCGCCACGATCTGCGCGATGTCCTCCTCGGTCACCTCCGGCAC
>JALYZG010000247.1 GCA_030948965.1 Candidatus Dormiibacterota bacterium
GCGATCCGCCAGGCGCTCGAGGCCGACCCCGGTCCACTCCTGGTGCCAGCCGGAATTCTGGCGGAGATCACGTACCTGGTGGGGAATCGACTGGGCGCCCGAGTGCTCGATGCCTTCCTCCTGGACCTAGAGGCCGGTGCCTTCTCGCTCGAGTGCGGCGAGCTCGATTTCAGCCGGATTCGCGATCTCGTGAGCCGCTACCGCGACATGCCGCTCGGCGCGGCCGATGCCAGTGTGGTCGCGTGCGCCGAGCGCAACGGCGGGCGAGTCCTAACCCTCGATCGGCACTTCGGGATCGTCGCCAGGGAGGGGCGAATAGAAGTGCTGCCAGCGTGATTGCGTCCGGGTTTTTCAGGCGGTAAGGGCACCGGCAGGCCGAAGAGCTTGGTGGCGGCCGCGATTGAGAGGTGCGCCTGCCGGCGAACTCGTGCGGCAAAACGTGCGGTCGCCGGCGAATCGCTCAATCGAGGCCGATCGAAGCGTGCGGTCGCCGGCGAATGGCCCTCAATCCGGAGGCCGTCGCTGCTCGCTGCAGAGCTGGTACGATGGTATGCGGGTATGAAGCGCACCACGATTGTCCTGCCGAATGGCGTGGCTGACGCGCTGACTCGAGAGGCTCGGCGCCGGAATACCTCTGTGTCGGAGCTGGCGCGCGGGGTGCTCGAAGCCCACCTGGGCATGGGCTCGGACGCGCCCCGACCGTTGCCCTACGCGGGTCTCGGGCGCGGCGGCGGCGGCAGCGTGGCCCGGCGGATGGAGGATCTCATCGCGGAGGAGTGGTCGCCTGGTCGCCGTAGTTGACTCGGGGCCGCTCTACGCGGCTGCTGATCTGGACGACCCCGATCACCCGGTATGCGTCGAGGTGCTGTCCCGGCCGGACCTGCGGCTGGTGGTGCCTGCGCTCGTACTGGCCGAGGTGACGTACTTCATCGGCACGCGGCTCGGCCCGGGTGCGGAAGCGCGCTTCTGGCGGGGTGTCGCCGTCCTGGAGGTCGAAGCGCCTTTGCCCGACGAGCAAGTGCGGATCGCGGAGCTGGTTGAGGAGTACGGCGACTTCCCGCTGGGCGGGACCGACGCGTCTGTGATCGCGCTGGCCGAGCGGCTGGACGCGACCACCATCGTCACCCTCGATCACCGCCACTTCGGGGCTGTCAGGCCTCGGCACGCCGCCGCCTTCTCGCTTTTGCCGGCCTGAGTGCGCCCGCCGTGGGCGCGGGCGGGCTGACCCGGGGGCCGGTGACATGGGCGATTCCGACCAGCGCGGGTCGGACAGGCGCAGAGGCGGCCGGTAACATTACCGGCTGGATGGCCGTTCCAGCAGATGGCCGCCGCGGCTCCGCCGCCCGGCAAGCGCGCGCGCCGTCGCTGGAGCCGGCGGCGCCTGTTCCTATCGCGAGGACCCCGACCACCCCCATGAGCAGAGCCGAGATCCAGGAGCGCCCCAGCGGCGCTGCGATTGTTGATGTTGACCGCGGTCGCCGCCGGCCACCAGCCCAGCGGCGGGCCCGCGCCTCGCGCTGGCTGAGAACTGCCCGAGTCGCCTCCGACGCCCTGATGGCGTTGGTCGCGCTGGCGTTCTCGTACTGGTTTAGGTTCCACGTCTACCCGCGCTACATCCCCGGCGGTGAGGCGCCCTCGCTCTCGCGCTACATGGCCACAGCGCCCGTCCTGGCGCTCCTCGTGGTGGCGGTCTTCGCCTTCATGTCCGTGTACCGCTGGCGCCGCGGCGTGGAGTTCGTGGACGAGCTCTTCGCGGTTCTGAAGGCCATGGTGGTGGCTACGGTCGTCGGCTTCGCCCTGATCGGCGTCTACAAGGACGGCGAGTTCACGTACTCCCGTGTGACCTTCTTCTACTGGGCCGCCTCCACAACGCTGCTGGTTCTGTTCGCCCGCTACGCGCTGCGGCGCTTCCAGGATTGGCTGCGGGTTCGGGGCAACGCCGTTGACCGCGCGCTGGTGGTGGGCTCCAGCGCAGCCGCGGACCTCGTGATCCAGCGCATCCGCATGTTCCCCGACTACGGCTATCAGCTGGTGGGGGTGGTGACCGACGATCTGACCCCGGGCAACTCGTTCGGTGGGGTGGACGTGCTGGGTGGCACTTCCGACCTGGGCGGGGTGATCGCCCAGAAGGGCATCGACCAGGTTTTCATCGCCTCGCCGGAGCTGAGCCCGGACCGGGTGCTGCAGCTGGTCGACGGCTGCTCGCACCTGCCGGCCGAGTTCAAGATCGTGCCCAGCCTGCTCGAGCTGATGACCTCCAGGGTCGCCAGCGACCAGCTGGACGGGATCCCCCTGCTCCAGTTCCGGCAAAGCTTCGACGTCGACCCCTCCAAGGCGCTCGCCAAGCGTGCCTTCGACGTCGTGGTCGGCGGCCTCGGCCTGATCGTGGGCTCGCCGTTCCTGGGTCTGATCGCCCTGGCGATCAGGCTCGACTCGCCCGGCCCGGTGCTGTTCCGCCAGGAGCGCCTGGGCC
>JALYZG010000026.1 GCA_030948965.1 Candidatus Dormiibacterota bacterium
CCGCCAACCAGGGCAGGAAGGCGGCGAGGCCGGCGCCCGTCGCCAGGGCCGCGTGACCGATGCGCGTCCGTAGCGGTGCGATGGGGGAGATCAGCATCGCCACGACCAGCGCCAGTGCGATCCCGCCGGCGGTCGGTTTGACGAGAAGGCCAAGCCCCAGGAGAGCACCGGCCAGCAGCGAGCCTCGCCATCCCCAGCCCCGGACCGTCCGCCAGGCGGCGAAGAGAAGGAGCGCGCTGCCGGTCACGGTCGCGACGCCGTCGTTGGTCACGTGGGTGCCGTTGTAGAGCGATCCCGGCATCACCGCCGCGAGCGCGGCCGCCAGCCACGGCGCGCGGCGGGCGGTGGGCAGCATGAGCCGGCAGAGCGAGAGCGTGATCGGCGCCAGCAGCGCGAACAGGAAGGCGTTCAGCAGTCGAACGGCATAGAGCGCGCCGGTCGGTCCGCCGGCTGCATCGCCGACGAGCCACACGGGAATCGCCGCCAGGTAGTAGAGCGGGGGCTCGAAGGCCTCGTCCGAGTATTGCCAGATGTGCCGGTAGAGCCAGACGTCGCTCGCGTGCCGGGAGACGCCCGCAGGCGGGCCGGGAGACGTCTTGGCAGGCATCCGGAGCTGCACGCCCGGGTTGACCCCGTGGATCCGCATCAGCGCGACGGTCTCCTGCCGCATGTGGGTGGAGACGGCGGCCGCCACCCCGTGCGCGTACTGGTCGATCAGGTCGAAGTGGGCGGCCTCGTCGATCGGGTTCCAGATCGGCTGCAGCAAGGCCGCGGCGATCGCGATCGGTAGGGCCGCGAGGTACCCGATCAGGTACGGACGGAGCCCTCGCCTCAACGTTTCAGCAGGCGCCTGCGGGCGGAGATGCCGGGAGGGTCGACCAGAGCGATACTCCGCCCACGTCGTCGGGCGGCGAGCCGAGCAGGTCGGTGAAGAACTCGACCATCTTCGCGCGCCGTCCCATCGGGCCGACCACGACCGCACTCACGCCCCAGTTCCGCAGGTCGGCGAAGACCTGGTCGCGATCGGTCTGGCAGAGGGTGGGATAGGTGCCGGAGCGGCCAATGCCTGTCATCAGGTCCTGGGTGCGCGTTCGCGCCGGCCCGGCAAGCGGTTTGCCGTCACGGCCCCGCCCCCAGGCGTAGCCGGCGGGCGTCTTGAAGCGCATCCCCGAGGCGGCCTGCCAGAGCATCGGGTCGGCAACCTCGTAAGCAGGGTTCTTGATCAACCCGGGATCGGCCGAAAAGGGGGCCACCAGCACGGTCTCTCCCTCGATCCGCTCCACGCCAGAGCCTGTGAAGAAGGCTGGGACCGTGCGCCGGTAGGGCGCGAGCGGCGCACTCGGAAAGAGGCTGACCGCGACGACGGCGAGGAGCAGGTAGCCGGCGATCCGTGGGCGGGGAGCAAGGTCGGGCAGCCGCCCGATGAAGTACCCGAGGAGCACCGCGGCCATCAGGTATGCGTAAAGCATCAGGCGGCCGGTCAGCACGCTCCCGAGAAGCGGCAGGAACTGAAAGATCAGCCACGGCAGCGGGACCTGGAAGACACGGCCGCCGGCTTGGAGGAGCGGGCCCATGGAGAGGACCGCGGCGATGACCAGCATCGCCGCCGACCAGCTGACCATGACCCGGTCCCGCCAGCGCCAGGCCGTGTAGCCGAGGAGCAGAAGCAGGGGAAGGCCGAGGTAGGCGGTCTGCTCGGCCCGGCCGCCGCCGAAACGGTCGGCCCAACTGGGGAGGGCTGCCGGGTAGGCGGCCAGCGTGGAAGTCGGGATTACGAAGCCCAGTAGGTCCGTCTCGTAGAACCCGTAACCGTGGAACTCCCCGTGCAGCGTCTCGCGGCCGAAGAACTGGTAGCCGACGGGGACCGCGAGGAGGATTGCGGAAAGACAGCCGGCGATCAGCACGGCGGTGGCGCAGCGCCGGAACGTCTCGCGGCCGATCCGCCGGGTCAAAAGGTGGAGGCCGGCGCCGATCGCGGCGAGAAGCGCCATCGTCGCGGCAACCTCCTCGGCGGCGAGGAATTGGACGGCGCCGAGGATGCCGAGCGCGACGCCCCATTTCCAGGGCGTGGCAGCCGGATCGACGGCCAGCCGGTGGAAGATGAGTAGGACCAGCGGCGGGATGGGCACGAAGATGAAGTCGGAATGGATCGGCGCGTGGCCGAGCATGTAGGGCGACCAGCCATACAGGAGTCCGCCGCAAAAGGCGCCCAGCCGGCTGCCGATGAGCGCCACCAGTGCGAGGTAGGCGGCCCAGGCGGAGAGCGCCAGGGCCACGACCTGGCTCGCGTTGTAGGCGAAGACCGGGCCCAGCGTCAGCGTCAGCGGCGCCATCACCACGCCCTGGGTCCAGCGCGCCGGGTTCCACATCAGGTTGATCCCTGCCGGGTGGAGGATGAGGTCGGTGTAGAACGGGTTCAGGTGGTGGGAGACGGCGAAGGCATCCCAGGTGAGGAACCACATCGACATCTCGGGGTCGCCGTTGCCGCCGCTGCTGACATGGAGCGGGTCCTGCCAGCTGTGGGCGTAAAGGGCGAGCGCAGCCAGGACGTAGGCGCCCAGTGCCAGGGCGGCCAGCGCGGGCCGGCGGCGGATGCCGGCGGTCAGAGCTTTTCGGTCAGCGGGACGAGGTCCTCCGGGTCGTCCACGTCCTGGCCCGGCACCCTGGCGCGCGCCTGCGGCCTCGTCTTGCGGTCGAGGGCCCTGCGCAGCGCTGGGATCTGGAGGCGCAACCCGGGGTCGACCCAGTCGAAGGCGACGACGCGCTCGTTCACCTCCCAGAA
>JALYZG010000286.1 GCA_030948965.1 Candidatus Dormiibacterota bacterium
GCCGATCCTGCTCGCCGTCGAGGGCGGACACGTGAGGGCCGGTGGAGTCTACGCCGGGGCTGAGAACGTCAACCTCGGCCTGGGCGAGCTGGGGGGCAAGCTGGTGCCGCTGGCCGGCTTCGAGCTCATCGACCAGGCCGGGCTGCAGTTCACACGCCAATCACTGCTCGGCCATGACACGCTCATCGCCGCCTTTCACACCACCTGCCACGAGACCTGCCCGCTCTACACTGGCCTGCTCCTGCAGCTGCGGTCGAGCTCGCCCGCGACCCACCTGGTCGAGGTCACCACCGACCCGGCCACCGATACGCCGGCGGCTCTCGCCGCCTACGCGCACGGCATCGGCGCCGATTGGACCTTCGCCACCGGCAGCCTCGATGCCATCGCCGAATTCTGGGCCCCGTTCGGAGTCCAGCCCTCGGCCGGCGACACGCACACGTCGGCGCTGGTGCTGGTGGACTCGCACGGGTACATCCGGACCGCTTTCACGGGGGTGCCGGACGTCGGCGGCCGGCTACCCGGCGCGCTGGCTCAGCAGCTCGACCCCGCCGGTCGAGCGCTCCTCGCCGGCCACGGCGAGGGCTGGGGGGCGCCGGAGGTGATCGACGCGCTGCGCACGGTCGCGGGCTCCGCCGGGACCGCGCCCACAGGTGGCGTCGCGCCGGCGTTCAGGCTGCGCTCGCCGGCCGGCGCCACCGTCGCCCTGCAGGACCTGCGGGGGCGCCCGGTCATCCTCAACTTCTGGTGGACGGGCTGCCCACCATGC
Source organism: Candidatus Dormiibacterota bacterium (assembly GCA_030948965.1). GTDB lineage: Bacteria > Chloroflexota > Dormibacteria > Dormibacterales > Dormibacteraceae > JALYZG01. The sequence goes on from JALYZG010000286.1 coordinate 767, forward strand.
CGGGTGGAGATGCCCGCCCTGCAGGCGTTCGCGGACAGCCACCCGGGGGCGACCCTGCTCCTGATCGACAACCGCGACTCCGCGGCCGCGGCCGCCGCCTACGCGCGTTCCCTGGATCTACGCGCCACGGTGCTCCTCGATTCCGACGGAGCGGTGGCCGCGGCCTATCGCGTCGCCGGCTTCCCCACCACAGTGCTGGTGGGGCCCGACGGCCTCATCCGCTACCAGCAGCCGGGACCGGTGGACGAGTCCGCGCTGGGGCTGGCTTTGGCCAACCTCACCGGCGCGTGATCCCCACTACCGCCCGGCACTAGACTCAGGCTCGATGGCAGAGGTGGCGGCGGGCGCGAAGAGCCGCCGCGCGCTCGAGGTCGGGGGTGACTACCTTGGCCTGCTCAAGCTCCGGGTTGTGCTCCTTTTGGACCTGACGGCGCTGGGCGCCATGCTGCCCGCGGCCCGCGGGCTGCCCCGGATCGAACCGGTCCTAGCCGTCCTCCTCGGGGGCAGCATGGCGGCAGGCGGCGCCCAGGCCATCAACGCTTGGTTCGACCGCGATATCGACGCCGTCATGGCGCGCACGCGCCGGCGGCCGCTGCCCAGCGGAAGGATCCCGGCCTGGCACGCGCTGCTCCTGGGCATCGTCCTGAACGTGGCCGCCTTTGTCATCCTGGCCCTGCTGGCCAACGTGGTCGCGGCGTTGCTGGCGCTGGCGGGCACTCTCGTCTACCTGTTCGTCTACACGTTCTGGCTCAAGCGCACGACGCCGCAGAACATCGTGATCGGGGGCGCGGCGGGTGCGGTGCCACCGCTGGTCGGCTGGGCGGCCGTGACCGGCGGCCTCGACTGGACGGCGGTGTCGCTCTTCCTCGTCATCTTCTTTTGGACGCCGCCCCACTTCTGGGCGCTGGCCCGGATGATGCGCCGCGACTACGAGTCGGCCCGGGTGCCGATGCTGCCCGTGGTCGCCGGTGAGCGCCCGGCCAAAGTCTGGGCGCTGGCCTACGCGACCCTGGCCGTGGCCGCGAGCGTGGTCCCGTTCTTCACGCGGGCGGCGGGCGCGATCTATCTCGGCGGCGCCCTCTTGCTGGGTGCAGGGCTCCTGGGCGCCTGCGTCCTCGACCTGGCCGGGCGCAGCTCCGCCAAGCGGGTTTTCGGCCTGGCCAACGTCTACCTCGCCGCCCTCTTCGCCCTTCTCGCCATTGGCAGCGTCAGCCTCTGATAGTCGTGGTTATCCGGCTGATCTAAGCCTCGGCAGAGCCTGGCCTACCCGTGCGGGACCTCGTGACAGGCGCGACAGCGCGCCTCGTATGACTCGGCCGCACCGACCAGGACCTGGGGGCTGTCAGGTGGCGCCGGCCGGCCGTCGACGAGGCGCTGCGTCATCGTGCCCTCCAGCGAGCGGCAGCGCATGCAAACCGCCCTCAGCTTCATCACGTCGTCGGCCAGAGCCAGGAGGGCCGGCATGGGGCCGAACGGGTCGCCCCGGAAGTCGCGGTCCAGCCCGGCGGCGAACATGGTCGCGCCCTGCTCCACCAGGTCTCGCACCACCTGGGGCAGGCCCTCGTCGAAGAATTGGGCCTCGTCGATCGCCACCACCTCGGCCTCGGCGCTGAGACGGCTGATCTCTTCCGACGTGGCCACGGACTCGGCCTCCAGGCTGACGCCACCATGGGTGGAGATCGCGGCCGGACCGTCGTAGCGGTCGTCCAGCGAGTGCTTGAAGAGCGTCACTCGGCGACCGGCGATCCGGTGCACGGTCACGAGCCGGATCAGCTCCCCGCTCTTGTTGGAGAACATCGGTCCGGTGATGACGGTGAGCGAGCCCACGCCTGGATTCACTTTCGTAGGCTACCCAGCGTGAGCCGGTTTGGACCTCTGGTCGGCGCCGGGTGGCTGGCGGCCCACCTGGAGACCGTGGTCGTGGTCGACTTCCGCTGGTACCTGGACGGGCGTTCGGGACGCGCCGCCTACGACGCGGCCCACATCCCCGGGGCGGTCTTCCTCGACCTTGAGGCGGTAACCGGTACCGGCGGCGCCGGCCGCCATCCGCTGCCGGCCGGAGACGTCTTCGAGGCCCGGATGCGGGAGGCGGGACTGAACCGGAACTCGGACGTCGTGGTTTACGACGACACCGGAGGTCTGACGGCGGGCCGCCTCTGGTTTCTCCTGCGCTATTTCGGCCACGACCGGGTGGCCGTCCTGGACGGGGGGCTCGGGGGCTGGACGCAACCGCTCTCGACCGAGCCAGTGCGGCCGCCGGCTGGCGATTTCACCGCCTCCGAGCCGCACCTGGAGATGGTCTTGGACCACGAGGCCGTGCGCTCCCTGCCGGCCACGTCCCGCGTCCTCGACGCCCGCGCGTCCGAGCGCTACCGGGGCGACGTCGAGCCGATCGATCCGCGGGCCGGCCACATCCCCGGCGCCGTGAGCGCGCCGTGGGAGGCCAACCTCGATTCCGAGCGCCGCTTCCTGGAGCCGGCGGCACTGCGTGCCCGCTTTGCCGCCCTGGGCGCGGCCGGCGGTCCCGACAGCGTCGCCTACTGCGGGTCCGGGGTCAGCGCCTGCGCCAACCTGCTGGCCCTGGAGCTGGCCGGCCTGGGCGGCGGCCGCCTCTACGCGGGCTCATGGAGCGACTGGTCGAGCCGGCCGGAGGCACCGGTGGCGACCGGCCCCGATCCGTGACCAGGCCGGTTGCGCGGTTACGCTAGGAACGTGCTTCTGACAGGCAAGCGTCTGCTCGTCACGGGCGTCCTCGACCGCAAGAGCATCGCGTACTCCATCGCGGAGGAGGCGCAGGAGGCGGGCGCCGAGATCGTCCTGACGAGCTTCGGCCGCGCCATGAGCATCACCAAGATGATGGCTCGGCGCCTGCCGCGGGAACCCGAGGTGGTGGAACTCGACGCCAGCCGGCCGGAGGACGTGGCCGCGGTGGCGGAGCGCCTAGGCGCGACGTGGGGCAGGCTCGACGGCTGGGTGCACTCCATCGCGTTCGCCCCCACGGATGCCCTGGGCGGCAACTTCCTGTCGACGCCCTGGGAGAGCGCGGCAACCGCCTACCAGATCAGTGCCTTCTCGCTCAAGACGATCGCCGTCGGCCTCCTGCCTTTGATGCGGGAGCGCGGCGGCTCGATCGTCTGCCTCGACTTCGACAACGCGGTCTCCGCCTGGCCTTCCTACGACTGGATGGGAGTAAGCAAGGCGGCCCTGGTCGCAGTCGTCCGCTACCTCGCGCGCGACCTCGGCCGCTACCGCATCCGGGTCAACGCGGTGGCCTCGGGGCCCGTCCGGACCATCGCCGCCAAGGGTGTGCCCGGCTTCGAGCAGGTCGAAAGCTCCTGGGGCCGGCGGGCGCCGCTGGGCTGGGATACGACCGATCCCACCCCGGTCGGGCGCACCGTCTGCGCCCTGCTCAGCGACTACATGCCCGCGACCACGGGCGAGGTGGTACACGCCGACGGCGGCTTCCACGCGCTCGGCTTCGAGATGCCCGAGGATCCCAAACCACCCGACTGAAGGTCCAGATGTGGGGGCCGCACCCGAGCGGCCCCCAAGATGCTGATAGAATCGCCCAAAGTTCCCGAATGGGAGGATTGGAGCGATTGCCAGAGTGCCTAGTCATATACGTCGATGCCGCACTCGACAAGAACGGCCGGGCTGGTTGTGGCCTGGCCGTTTTTGTTCGTGGACGGGCCGTCTACACGGAGTCGTTCGGATTCGACCACCTGGGTGGCTCGGCCCAGCTGGAGGCCCACGTCTGCGCCGCCGCGCTCGACCTGGCCGCGTGCCGCTGGCCTGCCCATCGAGTTGTGGTGCGAACCGACTGCGCGCCGGTCGTGCGCAGCCGCTTTCCGTCCAGCGAGACGTTCCGGGTCGCCGTCCACGAGGTCCGCGAGCGCACGCGCCGGGGGCACCGGGTGGTGCGATATGTCAGTCGCAAGGCCAACCCTGCGCATGAGCTGGCGCGGGAGGGGCTGAAGAGCCTCACT
>JALYZG010000293.1 GCA_030948965.1 Candidatus Dormiibacterota bacterium
GCGCTGGCCTGGAGGCGCGGTGACCCGGTCGGGTGCCTCCGGCTGGATCGCGTCCAGCGAGAGCTGAGAGTACGTCGCCTGGCCGTGGCGCGAGCCCAGCAGAGGCGCGGCGTGGGGACCACCCTGATGCGCTGGGCGGAGTCGGAGGCGATGCGCCAGGGCCTCCGAGCGGTGAGCGCAGGCGTGCGGCTGGCGCTGCCAGGGAACCTCCGCTTCTACGCCGGGCTGGGCTATCTGGTGGTGGCCGAGCACGCCCATACCGGCTACCGCGAGCCGACCTGGGTGACCGTTCGCAAGACCCTCGAATAGCGCCCGGGACGCCGCGGCGGGCGCTCTATCCTGGGGGCGTGGCCTGGCTTCTCGCGGGGATCATCCTGGGGTTGGTCGTGGGCCTGGCTGGAGGCTGGTTCGCCCGCGGCGCCACCGCGAAAGCGCGGCCAGGAGCGGTCGCCGGCGCCGACCTGGCCGTTGGTGTCGAGCCGGCGGCGCCGTCCGCCGTGACCGCCGTGACGCCTGCAACAGTAGAGGCAACTCCTCAGCCGGCGCTGACCGGCGACCCGCCGCAGCCTGACAGCGCCGAGCCCGCGCCGGAGCCGATCCTGGACGCGGCGCGGGCGGCTCCGCCCGACGACCTCGAGGAGAAGAGCCGGCGCCTCGTCCAGGAGATGGAGCGCCGCTTCGGCCAGCAGGCCGGTCCCAAACGCCCGGACCTGTAGGCCACCCGTGGGGTCGGCCGCCTACTTGGTGGGGCCGCCTCCGTCCGCGGAGGTGATCAGCTTGGGATCGAGCTGGGGCAGCTTGACCGGGGGAAGGGGTCGTTCCGCCATGAGGCGATCGTACCCGACTCAGGTCAGGTTGAACACCCGGCCGAGGAGGACGCCGGCGCCGATCAGGGCCAGGGCGACCACGTCGAAGGCGAACAGGCGCCGCTTCCAGGTGATGGCCAGGGTGTTGATCCGGATCGCCTCGAGCAGCGCCGGCACCGCCCGCCACTTCATCTCAGCCACCGGCAGGCCCGCGTAAGTCACGAACTGGGCCGGTTCCGGGGCCTTGCGGTTGGGCCGCACGAGCAGGGCGGCCGCGGAGCTGACCTGGGCCAGGGCGAGCAAGCCGAGCACGGCGACGCGCAAGGCCTCCCGCCTCACCAGGGCGGTGTCGATCGTCAGCAGGGCCGCGGTGATCGCGAACTGGACGGTGAGCGCCACGCCCAGCTTCCGGTCGTACTCGTCCAGCGTGTCGAGCTGGTCGCGCAGCCAGCCATAAGCATGGTCGAAGCCCACTTCGGCGCCGGGCGGGACGTCCGCGGGTGGCGGATGGCGCCGGCTCAGCAAACGGGACCGAACCTCTAGGGCCCGACCAGCGCTTCGCCCTCGGGATGGGGCGCCCCGGCCACCACCGCGGGCTGCGACGACCACGGGAAGTTGACCCAGAGTTCAGTGTGTCGCCAGACGTACTCGCAGCGCACGATCGAGCGCGGCTTCTGGTAGAGGACGGCGCAGCGCACGTCGGCTACGTGCTCGGCGCAGAAGTCCTTGACCAGCTTGAGGGTGGCGCCGGTGTCGGCCACGTCATCCACGATCAGGAGGCGGGCCCCGGCGATGTCCACCGCGTTGAGAAGGGGCGGCAGCATGACTGGGAAGTCGAGGCGCTGGTCGATGCCGGTGTAGAACTCCACATTCATCGCGAACAGGTTCTTGACGCCCAGCGCATAGGCCATCGAGGCGGCGTTGAGCAGGCCGCCTCGGGCCACGGCGAGGATGATGCTGGGCTCGTACCCGCTGTCCGCCACAGCCTGGGCCAGGTCGCGGCTGGCCCCGCCAAAAGTCGCCCAGGTCATGACCTCGCGCCCGGACTCGGTCGCCATGCGCTGAGGGTAACCAGGAAGGCGGAGCGCGTGCGCAAACGGCTCCAACCCGATTCCAAGGTTCGGGGGTTACCGTTCTCGGCAGGATGGGTGAGCGTGAGCGCGGTCTGAGGCGCCTTCGCCGCTGGACCACGCTGGCGGTCGTCGCCTCCAGCGGCCTCGCCGGTGTGCTGTCTCTGACCGCGGCGGGCACGTTTGCCGGCAACCAGGCCGCGGCTCAGGCAGGAACCCAGCAGAACCCCTCCTTGGGCAGCTCTGAGGACAGCCCGGCGGAGTCGGGTGCGCTCCCTGCTGCCGGCAATCAGTCCGGTGTGGCCCAGCCCCAGGTGCCGGCGGGAGGCCTGGCCGGCGGCGGGACCGGCCGGGTTGGCGCGGTGTCTGGGGGGTCCTGATCGCCGGCCTCGAGGGCGGCGCGCGCTCGCTGGCGGTCGGGCGCGGCGACGCCGCAGAGGGCGAGGTGGCGGCTGCCGACCTGGCCGCTTGGGGTAGCGGGGTGCGAATCCTGGCCACCGAGCCCGATGCGCTCCAAGGCCTGCGAACCCTGATTGCGGCCGAGTTGGATGCGGTCGACCTCGCCTGCAGCCGCTTCCGGGACGACTCCGAGCTGGCGCGGGCCAACGCTCGGGCGGGCACCGAGGTCGAGATCGGACCCCTCCTGGCCGAGTACATCGCCGAGGCCCTGCGGGTGGCCGACATGACCGCGGGCGCCGTCGATCCCACGGTGGGGGAGGCCCTGAGCCGGATCGGCTACGACCGCGACTTCGCGCTGGTCCCCGCACTCGGCAGCGAGATCCACCTCCGTCGCCATCCCGCCGGCGGCTGGAGGAGCGTCAGCCTGGACGTTGAGCGCGGGCGCCTGCGTGTGCCCGCCGGGTCGCAGCTGGACCTGGGCTCGTCGGCCAAGGCTCTGGCCGCCGACCGTTGTGCCGGCCGCGCCCACTCGGCCACCGGAGCCGGGGTGCTCGTCAGCCTCGGCGGTGACATCGCCATGGCCGGGGCAGCGCCACCGGGCGGATGGGGGGTGCTCGTGACCGATGACCACGCGGCGCCCGCGAGCGCAGGGGGCCAGGTCGTCAGCCTGAGCTGCGGTGGGCTCGCGACCTCCAGTACGACCGTCCGCCGGTGGCATAGGGGCCGGACGGCCCTCCACCACATCGTGGATCCCGCCACGGGGCTACCCGCCCGGGAGTGCTGGCGCACAGTCAGCGTTTTCGCCGCGAGCTGCGTGGACGCCAACGCCGCAGCCACTGCCTCAATCGTGTGGGGTGAAACCGCTCCCGAGTGGCTGGAGGCCCACCGCCTGCCCGCCCGGCTCGTCGCCCCTGACGGGAGCATCACCCGCGTGGCCGGCTGGCCCGAGGGCGGGGAGCAGTGACCGGGACGACCGGGCCCAGCCCGCTCTGGTACGCGAGCCGAGGCCTCGGCCTGACCCTGCTCATCGTTCTCAGCCTGACGCTGGTCCTGGGCATCCTCACCAGCCGGCGGGCAGGCGGCGACGGCTGGCCTCGGTTCGTCGTGGCCGGCCTCCACCGCAACCTCGCTCTTCTGGCCCTGGTGCTGGTGCCGCTGCACGCCCTGGGCGCGATCCTGGACTCGTTCGCCGGCCTCGGGCTCAGGGACATGCTCCTGCCCTTCGCCTCCGCCTACCGCCCGCTCTGGCTGGGGCTCGGCGTCCTGGGTGGGGAGCTGATGGTGGCGGTGACCCTGACCAGCCTCGTCCGGGGCTGGCTCGGCCCCGCGCTCTGGCGGTTGACGCATTGGGCTGTCTACGCGGCCTGGCCGCTGACGATCCTGCACGGGCTGGGCACCGGCAGCGACACCCGCTTCGGCTGGGCGCTGGCGATCTATGCCGCGTGCGTGGTGGCGGTCGGTCTGGCCGTGTTGGTCCGCCTTCTGAGCCTGCCTCGAGAGCGGCGCTCCCTGCAGCTGGCGGGCACGACGCTGCTTGTCGCCGGTCTCCTGGCCACGGCGGTCTTCACCCTGCTCGGTCCGGCCCAGCCCGGCTGGGCCCGCGCAGCCGGCACTCCGCCGGCGCTCCTCGGCCACGGCCCGACGAGCGGGAGCTCGGGAGGATGATCGGCCTGGCAGCGCCACCGGCGACACTGCCCTGGCTGCTCTCGGGGCCCGCGGCCACTTCCGGCCCCGAAACCCTCGCCTCACATGTCGGCCGCCTCGGGCCCCAGCCGCTCGGCCAGGCCGGGGTGATCGGTTCCCTCCGCAGCGCCGGCCTGCGCGGGCGGGGCGGGGCTCGCTTCCCCGCCTGGATCAAGTGGGAGGCGGTCGCGCGGCAACGACGGCGCCCGGTGGTCCTCGTCAACGGCGCCGAGGGCGAGCCCGGCAGCGCCAAGGACCGCACCCTGATGCAGCTCCGGCCTCACCTGGTGCTGGACGGCGCCTGGCTGGCTGCCGAGACGCTTCGCGCGACGGAAGTCGTCGTCTATGTCAACCGCCACTTCGGGGATCCGACCGACGCCATCGCGGCCGCGATCGAGGAGAGGCGCGTGGTCGGCGACCGGACCCGATACCACCTTGTGCCGGCGTCCGGGCGCTACGTCGCGGGCGAGGAGACCGCAGCAGTGCGGGCGGCCGGCAGCGAGGAGGTCAAGCCCTACCTCACACCGCCTCGGCCCTTCGAGCGCGGCGTGGCCGGCCGGCCGACTTTGGTCCAGAACGTGGAGACGCTGGCCCTGGCGGCTCTGGTCGGGCGCTTCGGCGCCGACTGGTTCAGGTCGGTTGGGACCGGGGATGCGCCCGGACCAGTCCTGATGACAATCGGCGGCCACTTGGCCCACCCGGGCGTCTACGAGATTGCCCAGGGCTCCCGACTGCCCGACGTCCTGCGCCTGGCCGGCGCCGAGCCGGATCGGCTGGCCGGGGTGCTGCTCGGCGGCTACTTCGGGAGCTGGGTGCCGGCGGAGCGGCTGGACAGCTTGACGCTGGACGATGCCGCCCTAACCGCCAACGGTTTGCACCTCGGCTGCGGGGTCGTGCTCGCGCTGGGGCGGGGCGGCTGCGGGGTGACGGAGACAGCTCGCATCCTGCAATACCTGGCCGGCGAGAGCGCCGGCCAGTGCGGCCCGTGCATCCACGGCCTGGCCGCAATGGGCGCCGCGTGCGCCGCGGTGGCCGCCGGTCGCGGCGCTCCAGACGACATCCTGAAGCTGCGGCGCTGGGCCGGACAGCTGGGCAGCGGGCGCGGTGCTTGCCGTCATCCGGACGGCGCGGCCCGGCTGCTGGCGAGCGCCCTGCGAGAGTTCGCCTGGGACTTCGACCAGCACCTCCGGCACGGCGCCTGCGGGACCCGGCTTTGAAGCGACGTCTGCGCGTAAACCCGATCCTCTGCGATGGCTCCGGCCTCTGCGCCGAGCTCCTCCCGGAGCGGGTGAGGCTCGACGACTGGGGCTATCCGATCGTCGACCCGGCGCCGGTCGGCGACGGCCTGCTGCCCATGGCCCAGCGCGCCGTGCGCGACTGTCCCAAGCTGGCGTTGAAGCTGGAAACCTAAGGCAGGGGCGGCGGCCGAGCAGAAGATTGAGCGCCGCCCGGGGGGTAGTTGGGCGGCGCCCGCTAGGACTGCTCGAGGCCGGCGCCAAGCCTCAGCAACCAAACGCGCGTTTCGGCCCTCCAGTTACGCGGGTCCGCCGCATCGCGGCGGGTCACGGTGACCTTCGCCGCCCAGAACCTGGTCATCTGGCTGCGGTCGGGTGGGCGGGAGATGGCCCCGGCAGCGGCGGCGCGCTGACCCAGTCGGGCATATCATCCGGCCCGAGGTGATGACCACGGCTAGCCCGCGGGGCAGGCATCCGGCGCGGCTCTGGCTGCTGGTACTGGCCGCCTGCCTCATCGGCGTCGTGGAGGCCCGAACCTCGCACCCGCTGCTGCAGGGCCGGGCCCTCGTCGCTCTCGGCCTCTGGGCGATCGCCGCGCTCCTCTGGCTGGGCGTTTCCGTCCGGCCACACTGGCTCTTGGCGGCCGCGCTGGGAGTCTGCCCCCGGGCTTCCATTCGCCCTCGTCTCGACACGAGCTCGGTGCCGTCCGGGCGCCAGCTCAGGCCGAGGCAGACGCTGGTCGTATGCGCGTGCTTGCGGACGTTGGGACCGGGCGCAGGCCGTGACGTACGCCTATCGCCATGGCTTCGTGGGCGACCGGTCCTGATCCGGGCCTGCTGCTGATGGCGGCTGGGCCGCGGCCAGCCGAGGTGATGATCGGCCTCGACGTGGGCACGACCGCCGTGAAGGCCGTCGCGTTTGGCCTGGCGTCCGGGTTCCGCCAGGCGGCCATCCGGGAGTACCCGCTGCTCGAGCCGCGGCCCGGCTGGCAGGAGCAGGACCCGGACGGGGTCATGGAGGCAACGGTCGAGGCGTTGCGCGAGGTGGTCGCGACAACGTCGCCGGCCAAGGTTTTGGGCGTGAGCCTGAGCGCGGCCATGCACGGCTTGATCGGCCTGGACCAGGCCGGGCAGCCGATCACGCCCCTCATTACTTGGGCCGACTCCCGCGCCTGGGCCGAGGCCGCGGCGCTGCGCCGGACGGGGGAGGCCGTGGAGCTGCGCCGGCGCAGCGGGACCCCGGTGCATCCCATGACCCCGCTGACCAAGCTCATGTGGTTCTCGCGGCACGCGCCTCGGATCTGCGCCGACGCGCGCTGGTGGGTGGGCCTGAAGGACTACCTGCTCCTGCGCCTCACCGGCACCCTCGCGACCGAGCTCTCCTCGGCCTCGGGCACGGGTCTCTTGGACATGGCGGCCCACGCCTGGGACCCCGAGGCGATGAAGCTCGCCGGCGTCAGCGCGGCGCAGCTGCCCCCAATCCTCGCGACGACCGCAGTGCTGGCGTTGGCGGCGCCGGCGGCGGCCTTGGTCGGCCTACCCGCGGGGACGCCGGTGATCCCCGGGGCGGGCGATGGACCGCTCGGCAACCTCGGCACTGGGGCCATGGCCCGGGGTGTCGCGGGACTCTCCCTCGGCACCAGCGGCGCCGTGCGCATGGTCTTCCCCGAGCCGCGGCTGGACGCCTTGGGGACTCTCTTCTGCTACGCGCTGACCGACTCGGCCTGGGTGGTGGGGGGCGCGGTCAGCAACGGCGGCTTCGTCGTCCGCTGGGCGGAACACTCGCTCGCCCCCGACCTCCGAGGCAGCATGGCCAGCGGGACCGCGGATGAGGAGCTGCTGCGGCTGGCGGGGGCGGTGCCCGCCGGCTGCGACGGTCTCGTCATGCTGCCGTACCTCCTGGCGGAGCGGGCGCCGCTCTGGGACCCGGAGCTGCCCGGCGCATACCTTGGCCTGCACCGGGCGCACACGCGGGCCCACCTGGTGCGGGCGGCCGTGGAGGGCGTCTGCCTACAGCTGCGCCTGATCTTGGACCAGCTCGACCAGCTGGAACCGGTGAGCTCGGTTCGCGTCACGGGCGGAGCCTTCCGAGCGCACCTATGGCGGGAAATCATGGCCGCGACGCTGGACCGGCCGCTGCACGTGGTCGAGGACGCCGAGGGCACGGCGCTCGGAGCTGCGGCGCTCGGCCTCTTCGCCCTCGGTCGGGTGCCCGAGCTCGCGGTCGGAGTCGGCCTGCTCTCGGCGCGGGGGACGGCAGGCTCGACCCGAATCGATGCCGACCCAGACCTCGTTGCCGCCTACCGGCGCGTGCGCGCCTCCGTACCTGGGCTGATCGAGGCGCTGGGCCCAGTCGCTCGCCTGTTCGCGGCGCATCAACCGGCCGCAGCCGCCGCGGGACGCCTACGCCCGATCCAGCCCGCTCACGCGGCCCCGCAGGCCCCTGGCGAATCGGGCCTGGAACCGGAGCCTCCAGCCACGCGGTGATCCCGCTCAGGGGAGAGGCCAGGGCCGGGCGATGGCGCCTAGGCGGTTCCAGGCATTGATGACGGCGATCGTCCAGATGAGCGTCGCCAGCTCCATCTCATCGAACTCCGCCGCCGCGCGGGCATACACCTCGTCCGTGACGGGGCCGGAGACGAGCCGCGTGCCGGCCTCGGCCAGCTCCAGAGCCGCGCGCTCCCGGGCCGTGAAGTAGGGAGCCTCACGCCAAACCGGCAGGGCGAACAGCTTGCGCTC
>JALYZG010000300.1 GCA_030948965.1 Candidatus Dormiibacterota bacterium
CGACGACTCGGGCCTGGAGGTGGACGCCCTGGGCGGCTTACCCGGCCTCCGCTCGGCGCGCGTGGCCCCGACTCAGGCCGAGCGCAACCGCCTGCTCTTGGAGCGGCTGCGCGACGTGGCCAGGCCCTGGCAAGCGCAGTTCACGTGCGCGCTGGCCCTGGTGCGGCCCGACGCGTGGCCGGTGGTCGTCGAAGGCGTGCGCGCCGGCGTCTTAGTCGAGCCCCGGGCCATGGGCGGCTTCGGCTACGATCCGCTCTTCCTGGTTCCCGAGGTGGGCCGCACCTTCGCCGAGATGGACGGCTTCGAGAAGAACCGCTGGAGCCATCGCGGGGCCGCGGTCCGGGCCCTGCTCGAGCGCGGGCCCTTCTGAGCCGCCGCAGGGCGGAGGTGCCGACGCCTCTGCCCGCGGTCAGCGCGAGAGCTGGCATCATGGATTGGTGGCCGAGCGGGCGCCGTTCCGGCTCGATGGCCGTGTCGCGCTGATCACCGGCGGCGGGTCGGCGCGCGGCATCGGCCGCGAGGTGGGGGCTGTCTTGGCGGCCGCCGGCGCTCGCGTCGCCCTGGCCGACCTGGACGGGGAGACGGCCCAGGCCAACGCCGCGTCGCTGGATGGCGACGCGCTGGGATTGCGCATGGACGTCACCAGCGCCGAGTCTGTCGCCGCGACCGTCGCCGACGTGCGCCGCCGTCTCGGTCCGGTCGACATCCTGGTCAACTCGGCCGGTGTGACCCGGAGCCGCCCGCTCTGGGAAATTCCGCTGGAAGAATACGACCAGCTCATGGCCGTGAACGTTCGCGGCGGTTTCGTGTGCATGCAGGCGGTGGTCGGAGATATGCGCGCCCGCGGCTGGGGGCGCCTTATCTGGCTGAGCAGCGTGGCGGGCAAGCAGGGCGGAGGGGTCTTCGGCTCCACGCACTATGCGGCGAGCAAGGCGGCCGTGATCGGGCTCTGCCAAGGCGCCGCCCGAGAGCTGGGTCCGAACGGCATCACGAGCAACGCCATCGCGCCCGGCCTGGTGATGACCGGGCTCGTGGCGGGAGCCAGCAGCCCCCAGGTGGAGGCCGACATAGCGGCGCGGGTGGCGGCATCGGTGCCGATGCGGCGCGTGGCGGAGGCGGCCGACGTCGCCTACGCCGCGCTCTACCTGGCCTCGGAGGAGGCGGCCTACGTGACCGGCGAGGTCCTGGACGTCAACGGCGGCGCCTACTTCGACTGACGCTCGACAGGGAGTGGCGCCACCAGCAGGCTACGGGCAACGACTAGCTCCAGGCTCGGACACTTCTCCCATCGACCGGCCCCGCCGACCTGTGGCCGAGCAGCTGCCGCCACCGAGGAGTCGATCAGCTGCGGCCAGCACTACGAGTCCAGCGAGCTGATCCAGGTCGGTCTCGACGGCTCGATCAGGTGTTCGGACTCCGGCCGCATTCGGTTCTGTGTGATGGGATCGTAGACCTGATTCACCGAGCATCCTCCTCGCACCCAAGGGCACATCGACGAACATCGATATACCAGATCTGAGTGGCGCCATCGCTTGCCGTCCGGATCCAACTACTCGTGTATGACTCCCCTCGTTCGAGGGGATTGCGGCTGAGGCTGGGCGGCTTCATGAAAGGAGGCTCCCGAACCGGCGTGACCTACGATTAACCCGGATTTGGCCCGTTTGCGGCAGGCGCGGTAATCCTGCACCACCGAGTCGCAGGCGCGGTAGTCCAGTTCGGAAGCGGGCGGTGGCGCAGCCCGGCAGCGCGCCTGCCTTGGGAGCAGGAACCAGCCCGAGGCCGGTTCGGAGCCGTAGCAGGCGCGATAATCTGATCTAGTCTGATCTCACGTAAAAAGCTAGGATGCGCGTAGGCAAGCCGCATGGTAAGCAGGCAGCAGCCGACGATGCAATCTCCAGAGCAGGCGCGATCCCTGGAGGACACGATGACCGACTTCCTGGACGAGGCCGCGGCCAGGGTGAGGACCCGAGCCTTGGAGATGCACACGATGGTGCTGCGGCGGACCCTGGCACCGTGGGCGGCGGAGCAAGGCATCGTGGCGGCCGCTGAGCTTGACCAGCGGGTCATGAGCCGTTGGGTTGGGCATCTCCGCCAAACCCATCGAACGCCGCGCGGAGAGTCCCTCTCAGAGGCGAGTGTGGCGACCTACGCCAGGACCGCGAACCAGTTCCTCCGCTGGCTGGACTCGCCGGCGCGGGCACAGGCCCCAGCGCTGCGACGGCGTACGCTGGAAGTGCTGAGCCGCAAAGAGATCAGCGCCTTGGAGGCCGCAGCCACCACGGAGCGCGACAAGCTCCTGATCAGGACGTTGGCCGACACCGGGGCGCGGCTGGGTGAAGTGCTGTCGCTGCGCGAGGCCGACATCCTGGAGGAGAAACGCGAGCACGTGCTTCGCCTCGGCGGCAAGACCGGCCAGCGC
>JALYZG010000336.1 GCA_030948965.1 Candidatus Dormiibacterota bacterium
ACCTGACCACGACGCCCGCGAGCCTGAGCGGCGCCAGGGCGTTCGCGGCTTCAGGCATCCGGCCCGACGAGCTGGACGTGGTCCAGATCTACGACTCCTTCACGATCACGGTGCTCCTGTCGCTGGAGGCGCTGGGCTTCTGCGGCTCCGGCGAGGCGGGTGCTTTCGTAGCCGGCCAGCGCACCGCGCCCGGGGGTGACTTCCCGATGAACACCAACGGCGGCGGCCTCTCCTACTGCCACCCGGGCATGTACGGGATCTTCACCCTGATCGAGGCCACCCGGCAGCTGCGGGGCGAGTGCGGGCCGCGCCAGGTGCCGAGCGCTCGCCTGGCGCTCGCCAACGGCACCGGCGGCGTACTCAGCTCGGCCGCCACGGTGGTCCTGGGCCGCGACTGAGATGCCCGAGCGCCCGAGCCCGCTGCCCGACGCCGACACGGCGCCGTTCTGGAAGGCGGCCGCCGCCGGCCGGCTGGAGATCCAGCGCTGCCTCGACTGCGGGCTCTGGGTCTTCTACCCCCGGTCCGTCTGCCCGGGCTGTGGCGGGGCGGCGCTGGAGTGGGCCGCCACCTCCGGTCGCGCCACGGTGTATTCCTATACCGTCGTTCACCGCGCCCCCGCCGAGTTCCGGGACGAGGTCCCCTACGTCGTGGCACTGGTCGACCTGGAGGAGGGGCCGCGGCTGATGACACGCCTGCTCGGGGTGGAGCCGGGACAGGCCCGGGTGGGGCTGCCGGTGGAGGTCGAATTCGGCGGCGAGCCGCCGCTTCCGTACTTCAGGAGGAGGTCGTGAATGGGACGGTTTGAGGGAAGGGTCGCGCTCATCACGGGCGGCGGGCGGGGCATCGGCGCTGCGACCGCCCAGCTCTTCGCCGCGGAGGGCGCCTCGGTGGCCGTCTGCGACATGGACCAGGGGCCGGCCCAGGAGGTCGCCGGGCCGCTCGGCGACCGAGGCCTGGCGATCGCCTGTGACGTGACCAGGCGCGAGCAGGTCGAGGCCGCGGTCCAGAAGGCGGTCGAGCGCTTCGGCAAGCTGGACATCCTGGTCGCCTGCGCCGGCATCACGCGCGACAACCTGGTCCACAAGATGTCGGACGAAGACTGGGACGGCGTCATCGACACCCACCTGAAGGGCAGCTTCCTGGCGGCCCAGGCGGCCCAGAAGGTCATGGTGCCCAACCGCTACGGCAAGATCGTCCTGCTCTCCTCGACCTCGGCCCTCGGCAACCGCGGCCAGACCAACTACACGACCGCCAAGGCCGGCCTGCAGGGGATGGCGCGCACGCTGGCCATCGAGCTCGGCCCCTTCTCCATCAACGTCAACGTCGTCGCCCCCGGCTTCATCGAGACACGGATGACGGAGGCGACCGCCAAGCGCATGGGCCTGGACTGGGAGGACTTCAAGAAGGCGGCCGCCGAGCACACGCCCCTGCGCCGGACCGGGCAGCCGATCGACATCGCCAACGCCATCGCCTTCTTCTGCTCCGACGAGTCGAGCTTCATCAGCGGCCAGACGCTGTACGTGCGGGGCGGCCCCTAGATGCGCCGAGGCATGATCGTCTGCCCGCAGCCGCAGGCGGCGGAGGCTGGCCTGGCGGTGCTGCGCGCCGGGGGCAACGCCGTCGACGGGGCCGTGGTGACGGCCCTCGTGCAGGGCGTCATCGACCCCTTCATGTGCGGCCTCGGCGGCTGCGGCGTGATGCTGCTTCACTCGGCCCGCGGGAGGACCTCCACGGTCATCGACTTCTACGCGCGGGCCGGTCACCAGGTGCGCCCGCACCAGTGGGAGGACATCCTCATCAGGGAGGCGGCCGACCGCTACGGCTACGTGCTGGAGGGCTGGGTCAACGACGCCGGCTACCAGAGTGTCGGGGTGCCGGGCACGGTGGCCGGCCTGGCGCTCGCGCTCCAGCGCTTCGGCACGATCTCCTGGGCGGCGGCGCTCAAGCCCGCCATCCGGATCGCCCGCGAGGGCTGCCCGGTGACGGGCAACGTGGCGGGCAACTGGCTGACCGACTCCGGCCCGGACGTGGTTCCCACCGACCGCCGCCTGCAGTGGACCGCCGAGTCGAAGCGGATCTACACCAGGGACGGCGCCATGTACCCGGTGGGCGAGGTGATCGCCAACCCCGACTACGCGCGCACCCTGGAGCGCCTCGCCGAGTTCGGCGCCGACGACTTCTACCGCGGCGAGATCGCGGCCGTGATCGCCGCCGACTTCCAGGCCAA
>JALYZG010000338.1 GCA_030948965.1 Candidatus Dormiibacterota bacterium
GGAGCCCGGGCCGCTCGGTCGCCGTGGCCCCATCCGGCGCCGTCCCGGGCGCCGCCGCATCGGGTGCAACCGGCCCAGCCGTGGTCACGGCCGGGGCCTCGCCCGCGCCCTCCACCTCCATCTGCGCGATCACCGTGCCGATGGCCACCGTGGAACCCTCGTCGACCGCGATCTTGAGCAGCCTGCCGGCGAACGGCGACGGAATCTCGGCGTTGACCTTGTCCGTCACCACCTCGACGATGGGCTCGTCCCGCTTCACCAGGTCGCCCTCATGCTTCAGCCAGCGGTCGACGGTCCCCTCCGTGACGGACTCGCCGAGCTGCGGCATCTTGATCGGCGACACACCCACCGGCGACCTCCTGAGAGAAAAGTGTTGGAGGCGACGCCCAGAATCGAACTGGGGATGGGGGTTTTGCAGACCCCTGCCTTACCACTTGGCTACGTCGCCCTGCCAACTCGATTCTAGTGTCCTGGCACAGGCGGCCCGTCCAGTAGGCTCCGATTGGTGGAGGTGGCACTCAAAGAGGCGCTGGCGGCCCACGCGGCCGGGGTGGCGGTGGTTGTCGCCGGCGACAACGCCGGCTTCCGGGGGCTCACCGCGACGAGCTTCACCGCCCTCTCCCTGGAACCCGCGCTGATCGCCGTCTGCCTCAGCCGCCCGAGCCAGACGCTGGACGCGGTCGCGGCCAGCCGGGTCTTCTCGGTGAGCCTGCTCGACCGGCGCCAGGAGTTCCTCGCCGAGCGTTTCGCCGGTCGGGCGCCCGCCGTCGACGCCACCTGGGACGAGGTGGCTCACACCCTGGGCGCCAACGGGGTGCCGATCGTGGCCGGCTCCGTGGCCTGGTTCGAGTGCGCCGTGGCCAACATCCTGGAGACCGGCGACCACGACCTCGTCCTGGCTCGGGTGGCCGCTCACGGTAGGGGCTCGGGTGAGCCGCTTGTCCTATGGGACCGCGCCTTCTGGGGGCTCGCGTGAGGCAGCCTCCGCCCGTGGCCAGGGCCGCCGCGCTGGCGATGATGGCGGCGCTGACAGGTATGGCCCTGGCGGCGTGCGTCCTGGCCGCGCCGATCCAGGTCCAGGCGGCCCTGAAGCCGACCCTCGAGCTGCGCCAGGCGGACGGAGGTCTGGTCGCGTACCAGTCCGGTCAGCCCGTGCCGGACTTCGGCCTCCAGCCTCGGCCGCGCCTTGAGTTGGACGGCGTCTGGCGCTTCCGGCCCCAGGTCCTGGAAGACGCGCTCACCTTCGGCGACCGCCAGGTCGTCGTCTCGGCACTGGCCCGCGAGTCCGGGGGTGCGCTGGCACCGAGATACGACGATTCGGCCTGGTCCACGCTCGGCGTGCCAGGCACGTTCACGCCGCCGCCGGCCAGCGATACGACCGGTGGCTGGTACCGGCGCTCGTTCATCGTGCCGGCGTCCTTCCCGGACCGGGCCACGCTCAAGGTGGCCTCCGCCGACTACATCGCCGACATCTGGCTCAACGGCAGCTGGCTCGGGGTCCACGAAGGCGAGAACACGCCGTTCGCCTTCGACGTCGGCAAGCAGCTGCGGCGGGACGGTCCCAACGTCATCGTGGCGCGCGTCAGCCGACCCGCTCTTGGCAGCCGGCTGGACATGGTGCCGTGGGGCCTGACCGACTGGTGGGAGTACGCCGGCCTCACCGGGAACATGTGGATCGAGGGCGAGGCACCGCTGGAGATCGTGCGCGCGGCCGTGACCCCACACCTCGACGCAGGCGACATCTCGGTCACGATCTCCAATTCCACACCGGCCCTGGAGCAGGCCGTCCTCCGCCTCCAGATCCTGCCCGCGGCGGTCACCCTGGCCAACCTGCAAGACCCAGACCCGCGCTCGCTGGTCGCGTTGGGGGCGGCACCGCTGCTGGACCGAAACGTAGACATCGGCGCGGTCGACGTCAACGCAGTGCGCCGCATCGACTACCCGTTCGCAGTTCGGTCGGCGGACCTCTGGAGTCCGGGACGCCCGGCGCTGTATGTGCTTCACGCCAGCGTGATGGCCGGCGAGACGGTCCTGAACGACTTCTACGACACGTTCGGGCTGCGCCAGGTCCAGGTCGACGCGAAGGCTCCGCGGCTGCTGCTCAACGGCGATCGGGTCGCCTTCCAGGGGGTCGCCATCCACGACGAGCGTGTGGGACCGCCCCTCCAGGCCGGTACGCCCGCGGGCGGGCCGGCCGTGACCGCCGCCGATTACCTGGCCCGGCTGAGCGAGGCGGAGGCCGTGAACGCGAACCTGCTCCGCGCCGACCACAACCCGCCCAACCCGCTCCTCCTGATGCTGGCCGACAGGCTGGGCTTTGCGGTCTGGGAGGAGATCCCGAACTACCACGCGACGCCGGCGACCTTCCAGATCTCGATGCAGCGCGGCATCCCCCAGCAACTGCTGGCGGAGATGGACCTCCGCGACCAGGACCATCCCTCAGTGCTCTTCCACGGCCTCGCCAACGAGTCGGAGGGCCAGGCCGAGCGGGTCTCGGCGCTGACGACGCTGCGCGACCTGGACCGGCGCCTCGATGGCAGCCGGCTGACGGGCCAGGCGGCGTACGGCAACGACCTGGCTGACACCTCGAGCGACCCCCTCGACGTGGCCGGGTACACCTTCTACTCCGGCGTTTTCTACGATCGGCCACTCAGCCCCACCACGATCAGGAGCAGCCTCGAGCGAATGCACGGCGCCTACCCCAAGAAGCCCATCATGATCATGGAGTTCGGCCGGTGGGCGGACAGCCCAGCCGAGGAGCCGCTCCAGGCTGACGTGTTCCAGGTCACGTACGGGCAGATGCAGCAGGTGCTCGACGATCGCGGCGGATATCTCGGCGCGGCTGTGTGGTGGGCGCTCGACGACTACTGGACCGAGCGGCGGGGGATCAAGGTGGAGCACTTCGGCCTCTTCCGGCCGGACGGCTCGCAGCGTGCCGCCGCCGCGGCGGCGGCCGCAGCGTTTGCCGCCACGACCGACCAGCCGGGCCCGGCCGGCTCTCGGACCGTGGTCTCAGGCGGCCAGGCCATCCCGCTCGGTCCCAGCGGCGAGCGGCCGGAGCTGCGACTCCTGCTCCTCTACGCGCTGGCCTTCCCGAGTCTTCTCCTGGTGGCGGCGCTGGCCCTGCTGCTCCGGGGCCGGGGAGCGCCGCGCTGAGCGCTGCCCGCGCCGGCCTCGACGGGGTCGGCCGCCGGGTGCGGGTGAGCAGCGTCTCAGTGCGCGCCGGGGCCCTGGCCGGAGCGGTGGCGGGCGGCGTCCTCGGGCTTTTCGGGGGCGCGGTTCTGGGCGGCCTGCTGACCTACCTCTCAGGTGCCATCCTGATCTGGCAGACACACCTGGCGTTCTCGCTCGGCGTCACCGCGGACCTGCTGCCGCTCGGCGACAGGGCCGAGCTGCTGGCCCTCCTGGCGCAGCGCTGGTGGCTCGTGATCCCGGCCGGATCACTCTTGGGGGGCGTGCCGGGCGGGGTCGCCGGGGGCCTCGGTGGAGCCCTGCTGGTGGCCGTCTTCAACAGCATCGGCGCCGGCGTCGACCTGGTCGTGGTCGAGGTCCAAGGCCGGCCGCTGGTGGCCGCTCCCGAGCCTGATCCCGTGGCTCAATACGGGAGCTCGTCCTCCTCCATCTCGAAGTGATGGCCGACCTCGTGGAGCACGGTCCGCCGCACCTCGGCCACGAGCTCTGGCCAGTTGCCGGCGCCGCGCTCGTGCGCCTCCTGGAAGATCGTCACCCGCGGTGGCAGAAGGGACTCGGCTGAGGCTCCGGCGCCCTCGTACAGACCCAGCAGCCCCTCAGTCGAGCGCTCAGCCACGATGAACTCGATATCTTGCACATACGGCTGGAATGCGGCCGGGATCGAGTTGATGGCCTCCAGCACGGCGGCCTCGAAGCGCTCCCGGCTCACCTCCACAGCAGTCCAGGATGCACCGGGAGGGCGAGGATGGGCGAGATCCACAGGGTGGCGGTCGTCGGCTCGGGGACCATGGGCTCTCAGATCGCCCTCCAAACCGCGTACTCAGGCAGCCACCGGGTGACCCTGGTCGATTCCCAGGCGGGTCAGGTCGAGGCAGCTCGGGCCCAGAACGCGAAGCTGAAGGCCAGAGCGGTGGAGAGAGGCCGGATCGATCAGACTCGAGCGGACGCGGTCGTCGAGGCTCTCACATACACCACCGACCTCGCGGCTGCCGTGGGCGACGCCGACCTCGTGATCGAGGCCATCTACGAGAATCTGGAGGCCAAGCGCGAGCTCTGGTCCCGCTTCCGCGATCTGGCCCCGCCCGCTGCCCTGCTGGCCAGCAACTCCTCGACCATCGCCATCTCCCGCCTGGCCGGCCTGACCGGGCGGCCGGGGCGCTGCTGCAACATGCATTTCTTCCATCCGGTCACGGTGATGCAGCTCTGCGAGGTGGTCCGCGGCCCCGAGACGACGGACGAGACCGTGGCCGAGGCCATGGCGTTCGTGCGCTCCATCGACCGGGTCCCGGTCCTGATCCGCAAGGAGGTCCACGGGTTCATCGTCAATCGCATCCTGTTTGCGGCCGCGGAGGAGGCGATGCGGCTGGTCGAGGGCGGTTACGCTTCGGTGGAGGACGTGGACGTCGCGGTCAAGAAGGGCCTGAACTGGCCCATGGGCCCCTTCGAAGTCCTGGATTTCAGCGGTCTCGACATCTTCTTCGGCGCGATCGAGGACCGGGCGGCCCTGGAGGGGGGACCCGGTGCCCCGGAGATTCTGCGCCGACATGTGGAGGCCGGCCGCCTCGGTCGTAAGACCGGCCGCGGCTTCTATGACTATGGCCAGGAGCCGGCGCGCTAGATGGAGACTGTGCGCGCCGGCCGCAGTGGGCTCAATGTCAGCCGAATCTGTCTCGGCACCATGATCTTCGGAACCCAGCTGGACGAGGCGGCGGCCGGCGCCGTTCTCGACCAGGCGGCCGATCTCGGAATCGACTTCGTGGACCTGGCCGACAACTATCCAGTGCCCCCCGCCCCCGAAAGCGCCGGCCGCACGGAGGAGATCGTGGGCCGATGGCTGAGGTCTCGCGACGCCCCGTTCACCGTAGCCACCAAGTGCGTGAATCCCATGGGCCCTGGCGTCAACGATCGCGGGGCCGGGCGCAAGCACGTGATCGAGGCCTGCGACGCCTCCCTCCGGCGCCTGGGCAGGGAGTGTGTGGACGTCTTCTACCTCCACCACAGCGATCCGCAGACGCCCATCGACGAGTCCCTCGAGGCCCTCGATCGGCTCCGCCAGACGGGCAAGATCCACTACGTCGGCCTCTCCAACTTCGAGGCCTGGGAGCTGGCCCTGGCGATGGCCGTCGTGGCAGAGCGGCGGCTGGCCCGGGTTTCGATCCTGCAGCCGCGCTACAACCTGGTCACCAGGGGCCCCGAACGCGATCTGCTGCCCCTCTGCCTCGCAGCCGGCATCGCAGTCGTGCCCTTCAACCCGCTGGCCGCGGGGGTGCTGGCCGGCCGCCACGAACGCTCCGCCGCCGCCCCCGGCGATTCACGCTTCGGTTGGGGAGACTACGGCCGCATGTACCAGGAGCGCTACTGGCACGAGGCCATGTTCGACGTGGTCGACGACGTGAAGGCGGTCGCGGTCGAGATCGGGGCCACGCCCGCCCAGGTGTCGCTGGCCTGGCTGCTGGCTCAGCCGGCGGTCACGGCGCCGATCGTGGGTGCCTCCCGGCCGGAGCAGCTGCGAGACAGCGTGGGCGCGCTGGAAGTCAGGCTGGAGAAGGAGCACCTTGACCGGCTCGAGCGGGTGTCGCAGCCTTTTGCCTAACGGTCCCATCGAAGGCCCGACGCGGGTGTGGCGGAACTGGCAGACGCACGACTCTTAAAAAGTCGGGCCCCCAAAAAGGCGTGTGGGTTCGAGCCCCACCACCCGCACCGGCGCCCCGAAAGAGGCGCCCTACCACCTTCGGCCGGTATTCCGTATTCGGCTCTTGCGGTCCATTGGTGGACCGTGCCGCCTTACGATTGGTTTCTGATGAGCTGGCTGCTGGAAGAGGATCCGGACGAGCCGGACGGGGACCAGCCCGCCCCGGCGCCGGCCTTGGTGCCGACCGTTGCGGCGGGCGGCGGAGAGCGCGAGCAGGATTTCAGATCTGAGAACCTGAGCACGGCCGAGCTGACCGATGGCGCCACCCTGGCGGCGCGGCTCGGCGCCGCCTCGAAAGATGGCTGGCGGTTGGTGGGCGTCTACCCGGCCGGCGAAATCCACGTGGTGGTGCTCAGCAAGCCGAAGAAGGGCGAACGCGAGAGCCGTCCGGTCGGCTTCTTCCCTACAGCGCGATGACCACGGCCCCGCCCGTGAGCCTCCAAGGCCCAAAGCGGCGCAAGCGCGTGCTGCTGGTGGACGATGACGCGGGCGTGCGCACCATCGTGGGCGAGGTCTGCCGGCGCGAGGGCTACGAGGTCATCGAGGCGGCGACCGGGGGCCAGGGCCTGGCCGCGGTCGCCGCCCATGAGCCCGATCTGATCCTGCTCGACTGGGTGCTGCCGGATCTCAGTGGCATCGACGTCTGCCGGGAGCTGCGCCGCAGGGGCGCCGCCTGCCCGGTCATCATGCTGACCGGGCGCACGTCCAAGGTCGACGTCGTCGTCGGTTTGGAGGTGGGCGCCGACGACTACATCACCAAGCCGTTCGACGCGCGCGAGCTGACCGCCCGCCTCACGGCCCACCTGCGGCGCACGCAGATGGACGCCGGCGCCCCCCCACGCCGGGGGCTGGTGCGAGTGGGAGAGCTGGAAATCGACACCGAGGGTCGCCACATCCGTGTCGGTGAGAGCCAGGTCAAGCTGACGCTGACCGAGTTCAACCTGCTCGCCCTGCTGGTCGCCAACCAGGGCCGGGTCATGTCGCGGGACCAGCTGCTGGAGAAGGTCTGGGGGTACGAGGCCGAGGTCGACAACCACTCGGTGGACCCGCACATCCAGCGCCTGCGCCGCAAGCTCGAGGCGCAGGGCGACCCGGCGATCGCACTGGACGCGGTGCCCGGCCTGGGCTACCGCCTCACGGCCCGCAACTGAGCTCCGACCAGCGCCCGATCGGGGTCTTCGACTCGGGGGTCGGCGGCCTGACGGTGCTGCGGGCGATCCAGGAACGCCTGCCGCTGGAGCCCACCATCTACGTCGGCGATCTCCTCCACTTTCCGTACGGGCCGCGCTACCAGGAGGAGGTCAAGCGCTTCGCGTTCGACATCATCGCCTACCTGCAAGCACGCGGCGTGAAGCTGGTCGTCATCGCCTGCAACACGGCCACGGCGGCGGCGCTGAACCAGGCCCGTGAGGTCTTCGACGTGCCCCTTGTCGGCGTGATCAGCCCTGGCGCCCAGGCGGCGGTCGAGGCCACGCGCCAGGGCCGGGTGGCGGTGATCTCGACCGAGGGCACCCGCGCGAGCCAGGAGTACCTGCATGCCATCAAGGAGCTGGACCCGATGGTGGGTGTCTTCCAGAAGGCCTGTCCGGAGCTGGTGGCGATCGTCGAGGCGGGGGCGGCCGCCACCCCCCGAGCCGAGGCGGCCCTCCGCCGCGACCTGGCCGAGATCGCTGCCCTTGGGGCTGATGTCCTGGTCCTCGGCTGCACGCACTACCCTCTGCTCCGGCCAACGATCGAGCGCGTGTTTCCGGGCGTTTTCAACCTCGTCGACTCCGCCTCGACCACGGCGGCGGTGGTGGAGAGGCGGCTGGACCACGCCCGGATGCGCGCCGGCGCCGGGGCCGTCGCGCCGGCGCACGAGCTGCTGGTTACGGCCGTGCCGGACGGGCTCGACGAGATCGCGGCCATTCTCTTCGGCCGGCGGGTGGCGCCGACCGAGGTGATCGATCTCTGGGGGGGACCCGAGTTACGAGCGGCAGCGAACGATGGCGGCGTCAATATCATTGGTGGCCGTGTCCAAACGCCGTGACGCCGCCGCCGGGGTCGGCGCGCCCGCGCCGGCGGCCCGAGTGCTGCCTATGCGCCCGCTGCCGGCCGTGCTCCTCTCCGCCCTTCTCGTGGTTGTGGCGGTCGCGGCGGGGGTGACGGTGGACCGCTTCCTCCATCCGGCCCCGACTGGTGCCTTCGCGAGCTGCCGCCCGCAAACGGCGACCGCCCCGGGGCGATACGCCGGGCCGCCGCCGAAATGCATCGACCCGGCCGCCAATTACCAGGCGACCCTGGTCACGACGAAGGGCTCGGTGACTATGCAGCTCCTGCCCAAAGAGAGCCCGCAGACGGTCAACAACTTCGTCGTCCTGGCAGTGAACCACTACTACGACGGGCTCCGATTCTGGAGGGTGGACAGCTGGGTGGCGCTGGCCGGTGATCCGGACAACAACGGCCGCGGCGGCCCCGGCTACACCCTGCCGTCGGAGCCGCGGGCGGCCGGGAGCAAATGGGCGCCCGGAGATTTCGGCATGGCCCGTTACCCCGATAGCCGCGTTAGCGGCTCCCAGTTCTTCGTGCTCCGCACCGCCTGGCAGGGGGGCGATCCGTCGGCGCCCTACAACCACTTCGCGACCGTCACGCTCGGCTTTGACGTGCTGGGCCAGGTGGGCACGAGCGATCGGATCCTTCAGGTATCGGTGAGAAAGGCGTAAGTTGCGGCCACAGCCCCGCGCCAGGCACTTGCGATGAACCGGGCCGCGACCCCGGACGTATAATCGGCTGGAGGTACCTAGCCAATGCCATTAGGAATTCACCCCGGTTTTCTTGTCGTCCTGCTGATCCTCGTGCTGATCATCTTCGGGCCCGGCAAGCTGCCCGAGCTCGGCGGCGCCGTCGGGCGCACCTTCCGAGAGTTTCGGAAGGAATCCGACAAGATCGTGAGCGAGATCAAAGACGTGGGCGCGGAGCACTCGAACACGGTCTCCACGTCGACAGCCGTCGACCCCAAGCCCGAGACCGAGAAGACGGCCTAACTCCCTAACCATGGCCCTCCTCACAAGGGCCCGCAGCGCGCCGCCCCCGGCCGACGATGACTCGCGCATGTCCGTCATCGAGCACCTGGAGGCGCTGCGCCGGGCTCTGATCATCATGGTCGCCGCCTGGCTCGTCATCACGATTGTCGCCTGGTTCTTCTCCGACCAAGCGTTCAACCTTCTGGTCCATCGCTCGGGCCTCCACAGAGTCGTGATCCTGAGCCCCACCGGCGGCTTTTCGATCCGACTCAAGATCGCCCTCTACCTCGGCCTCGTCGCTTCCTCGCCGATCATCTTCTGGCAGCTGTGGTGGTTCGTCTCGCCTGGGCTGCATATCCAGGAGCGCCGCCTGATCCTGCCGCTCATCGCGGCGACGACCTTTTTCTTCCTGCTGGGGGTCGGCTTCGCCGGCTTCGCGCTGCCGCTGATCCTGAACGTGCTGCTGCGGTTCATGCCCTCGAGCGCCGAGTTCCTGCCCCAGGCCAGCGACCTACTCAGCTTCGTGCTGGGCCTCGTGATCGCCTTCGGCATAGTCTTCGAGCTGCCCGTCGTGCTCTACACGCTGGGCATGCTTCGCATCATCAGCTCTCGCTGGCTGTACAAGCATCGGGTCTACTGGTTGGTCGGCCTAGGCTTGCTGGCCAACGTCATGACCCCGGGCGCTGACCCCTTCACGCCCTTGATCGTCTTCGTGCCCCTGTACATCTTCTGGGAGGGCACAGCCCTGCTGCTCAAGCTGAGCGGCCGCTAGTGTCGCGACCCGACGGTCGCGAGCGCGCTGATCAGCTGCGTCCCTTCAAGCTCGAGTTGGGCGTCAACGCGCACGCCGAGGGCTCAGCGCTGGTGGAATCGGGCCGCACCCGGGTGTGGGTCACGGCTAGCGTTGAGGACCGGGTGCCCCCCCACCGGCGCGGCAGCGGCCAGGGCTGGGTGACGGCCGAGTACTCGATGCTGCCCCGCTCCACCCACGACCGCGGCCAGCGCGAGGCCAGCACCGGCCGCATCGGCGGTCGCACTCACGAGATCCAACGCCTCATCGGCCGCTCGCTGCGAACGGTGGTGGACATGCGGGCGTTGGGGGAGAGGACCATCACCCTCGACTGCGACGTGCTCCAGGCCGACGGGGGCACGCGCACAGCGGCCGTCACCGGCGCGTTCTGCGCGCTCTACCAGGCGGTTCGGCGCATGCGCGAGACGCGCACGATCAGCGCCAACCCCATCCGCACGTACGTGGCCGCGGTCAGCGCCGGCATCATCGACGGGGAGCCGCGCCTCGACCTCGACTACGCGGAGGATTTCCTGGCCGAGACGGACATGAACGTGGTCATGGTCGAGGACGGCCGCTTCATCGAGGTTCAGGCCACGGCCGAGAAGGCCCCGTTGACGCGGGAGCAGCTGGAGGGCCTGCTGGGCCTCGCGGGCCAGGGCATCCGCGAGCTGATCGTCAACCAGAAGCGCGCGATCGCCGGCCTCGGCTGACGCTTTCGTGCGGGAGCTGGCCGTCGCCACCGGCAACCCAGGCAAGCTGGCCGAGTTCCGGGAGTTGCTCGCGGGCTCGGGCTGGGAGATCCGGGGCGTGGCGACGGGCGT
>JALYZG010000339.1 GCA_030948965.1 Candidatus Dormiibacterota bacterium
CTTCGACCTTCAGGCCAGCCTCGCCAAGAAGGCCAAGAAGCGTCCGGGCCTGGCCGCGGCCATCGAGCGAGCCGACATGGGCAAACAGATGCCAGGGGGAAAGATGCCGATGCTGCACGTGGCCAACGACGCCAACCGCAAGGACGGGAAGGTCCTCGACCCCGGCGCGCCGGAGACGTTGATGTACCAATACCGGGGCGCGGGGAAGTGGACCCTCGTGGGCGTCATGTTCTCTGCAAACGAGTCCTACCCGCAGGCGCCCCCAGACCCCGGCGGCCCCATCACCCGCTGGCATTACCACCAGAAGTCCGGCGGCGAGAAGCTGATGATGCACATGTTCTTCGTCCCCGGAAATGACCTGGCCGCCGCCTACGCCACGGAGATGGGCGTCTGAAAATGATGGGCGGCACCGATGCGGTCGAAGGCGGCTTCTTGTGGACGCCTTTGTGTAGCCGGTGGCGGTGGCCCGTCGGCGGCGCCACCATGATCGCCGCCGCCGCCCACGTGCCCGTCATCAGCCCGCACCTGAATGCGGCGCCCTACCTGGGAGAAGAGTTCGTCGTGCTCACTGTGGCCTGCGTGCTCTTGGCCCTGGCGGCGGTCACATGCGACAGTGCGGCCCTTTACTGCCTCACCGCCACTACCTGTGGGCTGGCCATCATCGGCTATGTCGCCACCCGCCTGATCGCCTTCCCCCAGCTCGGAGATGACGTCGGCGACTGGCTCGACCCCCTCGGTGTCGTTGCCGTAGTCGCTGAATCGGTTGCCGTCATAACCGCGACCAACGCCTTGCGGTCGGTTTCGCGGCCTCGTCAGTCGGCGCTGGCGAGGGCCTCCCGCAGCTTGTTCCCCTAGTGCGCAGCGCGCCACCGGCATAGACCCGGCCAGCGAGGCGGACGACGACGACGACGGTAGCCAGGATGAGACCGATGGACACGGCCAGCTCCCAGCCGGCGGCGGCGCCGTCCGCGACCCGGATGGGCATCACCAGCGGCGCAGCCGGCGGCAGGAAGGACGCCACCTCGGCTACCGCGCTGCGCGGATCGCCCGTGGCGACGATGGCGGTGACATAACTGCCTATCATCACGAACGTGATGGGCGACGTGGTGTTCTGCGACTCCTCGACGCGCGATGCCACCGCGCCCGCCATGGCGAACAGGGCGCTGTAGAGCGAAAAAGTCGAGAACGGACCAGCCCAGGACCAATGCTGCCGACGCCGGAAGGCCTGGCGGCAGGTCAATCGTGACGCTGGCGTCAGCAGCAACCAGCCCGGCGCCCATGAATATCATCAGCTGGCCCAGACCGAGCGTGCCGACCCCGATGACCTTGCCGGCGAGGAGCTGGGCTGGGCGCACCTTGGCCGGGGCACCAAATCCCGCCGTACCGTCTCCTACTATGCGGGTCCCTGCCCCATGATCTGAGCAATTGCAGCGCGAAGTTGTCGCGGGTCGTGCCTGCCTCTTACCAGTGCATCGAGGATCAGCCCATCGAGCGCGGCAACGACAGTCGCTGCCGCCTCGGCGCCTACTCGCTCTGCGGCGGCGGAGACGAAGCGGTCTCGGGCTCTGACAAGAGATGCCCGCAGCGTCGGGTCACGCGCGGCCATCAGGAACAACTCGTATCGCGCCAACGTCAGGTTGCGGCCTGGTCCGATCCATCGCACTATGGCAGCCGCGGCATTGCCCGTAAGGGGCGCTCCTTCCCGCTCGGCCAGGTGGTCGAACAGGGCCTCGACCATGCCCTGGCGGTGCCCAAAGTGATGGCGGACAGAACCATGCGGCAACCCCGCCGCATCCTCAGTGGCGCGCACCGTGAGGCTGGCGGACCCCGACCGGCCCAGAAGCTCCAAGGCTGCATCGAGGAGGCGAGCTCGCGAGGTGTTCTCCACATGGAGAACGATAGAGGCTACAATTTTCTCCATGTGGAGAATCGAGTCAGAACTAGTCAGCGCCGGAACTCCGTACGATCGTCGCGCCGCCCTCTACGACCGCCTCGTGCGGTCTCGGATCTACAACCGGATCGCTTGGAGCTCGGCGCCCGGCGACTACGCCGACTTCGCGGCGGCGGCATTCGGCTCTTCGGACGGGCCGCTGTTGGAGGCCGCAGCCGGTTCAGCTGCGGCGACCGCTGCCCTTCACGGGACCACGGCGCGACCGACGGTGCTGGTAGACCTCTCGCGGGCGATGCTCGAACGGGCAGCTGAGCGCATTGGCGGCGTGGGCACCAACGGCGAGATTCCGGTTCGCGTCCGCCTTGTGCAGGCTGACATCCTCGCGTTGCCAATGGAATTCGATGGATTCACGACCATCCTCGGTCTCGGCCTGACTCACCTCTTCGACGACATTCCCGGGCTCGTGGGCGCGTTGCAGGACCGGCTCGCGCCTGGCGGCCGGATATATCTCGCTGGCCTCGTCGCTGAGACGCGCCGCGGCCGGCACTACCTGGAACTCTTGCATCGCGCCGGCGAAGTCGCAGTGCCCCGAACTGCCAACGAGCTCCGCGCCATGCTGGGTTATCCGGCGAGCTTCCGCGTCACCGGCTGCATGGCCTACGCAACGCTCGGCGCGTAGCCCATGTGTCCGACTACCGCGACACCTGATCAGTGGGCGCGTCGCTGAGGTCGAAGCGGAGGTGGTGGCCCCCCACGATGACCTCGGCGGTGTTGGCGCTCGTCGTCGGCGATGCGACGAAGTCGTGCACCTCGAAAACCGCGTCGCCACCATCGGATTCGGGCAGGTCGACGAGCACGTAGACGCCTGCGGCGCCAAGGCGGTAGTCCGCCAGCTTGTGGCCCCGATCGGCGCGCCGCGTGGAGGGCGATGCGACCTCGACGACCAGCAGTGGCGGGGGGTCGAAAGCCACGTCTCCGGCGCGGGCCCACCCCTACAAGAGACCGACCATCGCGCCAAACAGCCCAAGGGTGCTACGAGTCGTTCGCAACTTGAGACGTTCCGAACGTAGCTGCGCCCTCACGACAACGCACAAGCGGTGAGCTCGAGGTAAACGTCTTCAAGGGTCTGGCCTCGACCTCCCAGCTCGTCGAGAGAGGCGTCCGCGACGAGGCGACCACGGTCGATGATCACGACCCGGTCAACGGTCTGGGCC
>JALYZG010000342.1 GCA_030948965.1 Candidatus Dormiibacterota bacterium
GGCGCTGCTGGAGACGCGCAACACCGGCAAGCCGCTGGCCGATTCCCGGGGCGAGGTGGCCATGGTGGCGGACGTCTTTCACTTCTACGCCGGCGCCGTGGACAAGCACCGCGGCAGCACCATTCCCGTATCGGGCGGCGTGGACATGACCTTCCACGAACCGCTGGGCGTGGTGGGCCTGATCGTGCCCTGGAACTTTCCTCTGATGCTGGCTTCCTGGAAGGTGGGCCCCGCCCTCGCCTGCGGCAATACGGTGGTGCTCAAACCGGCCGAGCTGACCCCGCTGACTGCGCTGCGTTTCGCGGAGCTCGCGCTGGAAGCCGGCCTCCCGGAGGGTGTGCTGAACGTGGTCGCCGGGCCCGGCTCCGTATGCGGCCGGCGGCTGGTCGAGCACCCGGACGTGGCCAAGATCGGCTTCACCGGCTCCACCGAGGTCGGGGCCGGCGTCATGGCCCAGGCCGCCGCAGCGATCAAGCGAGTGACGCTGGAGCTCGGCGGCAAGTCGGCCAACGTCGTCTTCGCCGACGCCGACCTGGAGCGGGCGGCGGTCGCGGCGCCGGGGGCGGTCTTCGGCAACGCCGGCCAGGACTGCTGCGCGCGCTCCCGGATCCTGGTGCAGCGCAGCGCCTACGACCGCTTCCTCTCGCTGTTGGTCGAGGCCGCCGCGCAGGTGCGGGTCGGCGACCCGGAAGCGGCGGGGACCACGATGGGGCCCCTGATTACCGCCGCCCACCGGGCCAAGGTGGCCGCCTACGTCGAGGCCGAGCCGCTCTTCCGCGGCGAGGCGCCCTCGGGCCCGGGCTTCTGGTACCCGTGCACCCTGGTCGAGGCGAACAACTCGGCTCGGGTGGCCCGCGAGGAGGTCTTCGGGCCGGTGGCGGCGGTGATCCCCTTCCAGGACGAGGCCGAAGCGGTGGCCATCGCCAACGACACCCCCTGCGGGCTCTCCGGTTCGGTGTGGACGCGCGACGTGGCCCGGGCGATGCGGGTGGCACGCGCTATCGACAGCGGCGCGCTCTCCGTCAACAGCAACACCTCCGTGCGCGTGGCGACGCCGTTTGGCGGCTTCAAGCAGTCGGGCCTGGGCCGGGAGCTGGGGCTGGAGGCGATGGCGGCCTACTCCGAGGTCAAGAACGTCTTCGTCTCGTGGGAGGACTGACAAAAGTGGGCCGCCTGAGTGGCAAGGTGGCGGTGATCACGGGGGCGGCGGGCGGGATCGGGCGCGAGGCAGCCCTGCTCTTCGCGGCCGAAGGGGCCTCGGTCTGCGTCGCGGACGGCGCCGACGAAGCCGGCCGGCGGGTCGCGGCCGAGTGCCCGGGCGCGATCTTCATACCTGTCGAGGTGGGCGACTCGGATAGCGTGCGGGTGCTGTACGAGGCCGCGAGCGGCCACTTCGGCGGCGTCGACGTCCTCTACAACAACGCCGGCGTAATGCCCGCGGACGACGGCTCCATCCTGGTCACCGAGCCCGACGCGTGGGACCGAGTCCTGGACGTGAACGCGCGCGGCGTCTTCCTCTGCTGCAAGCACGGCATCCCTCACCTGCTGCGCCGCGGCGGGGGCTCGGTCATCAACGTCGCCTCGTTCGTCGCCCTGGTCGGGGCGGCCACGTCGCAGATCGCGTACACGGCCTCCAAGGGGGCGGTGTTGGCCCTGAGCCGGGAGCTGGCCGTGGAGTTCGCGCGCCAGGGCGTGCGCGTCAACGCCCTCTGCCCGGGGCCGGTGGAGACGGCGATGCTGATGCGCCTCTTTCGGGAAGACCCGGCGGCTTTCGAGCGGCGGCGCGTGCACCTGCCGATGGGCAGGCTCGGCACCGCCCGCGAGATCGCGAGCGCCGCGCTGTTCCTGGCCTCGGACGAGTCGAGCTACGTGAACGGCTCAACCTTCGTGGTCGACGGTGGCCTGACGGCCGCCTACGTCACCGCCGAATAGGCCGCTCCGCCGGCTGATGCACCATCGCCGACAGCTCGGTCAGCGCAGGAAATGGGCCTGGATCGCGGGCACGAGTAGCCGCAATTCGGAGCCGGCGGAGGACGCCCCGCGGAGCAGCAGCGCCGGCTCGTAGTAGCCGATCCCGGCGCCCCCGTCCACCGCGATGTAGACCAGCGTCGCCGAGGTCAGGCGCGCAGCCGTCGGCCCGGCACCGGCTGCGGTAGTACCGCCCAGAGCCTGCGACACTTCCCCCGGGTTGAGCGCGGGGTACGAGATCGCGGTCAGCTCGAGGCCGGGCAGTGGGGCCACCGCTCCGACCGCCCCCGCGCCGGCCAGCTGCACCGCCGTCCCGGCCGGCTGGCCCGATTGGTCGACCTGGGGCGCAAGGCCTCCGGGCACCGCGAACTGGTGCACGTAGACCGTGACCGCCGCCCCGGCCTGGACCAGGGCCGGCCAGTCGGGGAAGAGGCCGTGGGCGCGCAGATAGGCCTCTACCGGGCCACCTGCGCCGGCGCCGGCGGAGACCTGGACCAGGGGCTCGCGGTAGCCCGCCGGAGGCGAGTACGGCGCCGCACCAACGGCGGCCGCACGGGCCCGGAATGTCGCCGGGTCGGGCACCTTGAAGGTCCAGACCGGGAGCTGCGCCGGCAGCGCCGGCAGCTCCACGCCCACCTCCACGCCCCCCGCGCCGGCGGCCGGGGCGTGGCTGCTGCCGGCGTGAGCCGAGCCCGTGTTGGGCCCCCTCAGCGCCGGCGCGGGGAGTTTGGCGAGGGGTGCGGGCGCCGCCGCGCCGGCCCGGGCACTGGCGGCGGAACCGCCCGAATCGGCCGAGCCGCCCGCGCGAAGGTGGCCGAGGGTCGGAATCAGGGCCACGGCCAGGATCAGGACGGCAGCGACGGCGCCCATCGCGGCCCAGGCTGGCCGCGACAGCCCAGAGAGACCAAAGGTGGCGCGCCGCCACCATCCCCGCCGCTGCAGGGTCCGCCACAGCCTGCCCTCCAATCCGGCTGGCGGCCGGGCGGCGGCGAAGGCAGCGTCGAGGCGCCGCTCCAGCTCCGGGTCGGGCCGGGGCTCCCGGTCCTGCTCGCTCATCCGGCGCTCGGAGCCAGCCGCTGCCGCAGCGCCCGCAGCGTGCGGTGGTAGAGCATCTTGGCCGCGTCCTCGCTGCAGCCGAGGTGGCCGCCGACCTCAGCGAATGAAAGGCCCGCGTGGCGCAGGCCAATGACCTCGCGCTGCCGCTCGGGAAGCTGGGCGACAGCCTCGAGGAGCTGCTCCCAGCCGATTCGGTCAGCGGCCAGCGTGGACGGGTCCGCGGTCGGCTCGGGCTCCTGGGCGACCGCGCGGTCCAGACGCTGGCGGCGGCCGCGACCGCGAAGCTGGTCGAGGGCCGCGTTACGCGCGATCTGAAAGAGCCAGGCGGTCGGGGTGTCGTGGCGCGGCTGGTAGCGGCCGTAGGCCTCGTACGCCTTGAGAAAGACCTGCGAGGTCACGTCCTCGGCCTCCTCGGCGCTGCCGAGCTGGGAGCGAAGGAAGGCATAGATGCGCCGGAAGTAGGCCCGGTACAGCTCCTCGAACGGGGGCTTGGCCTCCGCCACCGCTCGGTATCGTAGCCGGGCACATCAGACCCAACGCCGCCGGCCGCCGCCAGTAACGAGGCCTGGCCGCGCCAGAGCCGTCAGAAGGGCGGGTCGAGCCCGCAGTCCGCGGCCAGGCCGGCCAGCGCCTCCCTCGTGGCCGGATCCAGGGGAATGCCGGCCTCGCCCCGGCGGCGGCGGCTCTGCGCCTCGGGCTCGCCGGGCACGAGGACCCGCTCGACGCCCGGCACCGGCCGCACCCGGCCCACGGCGTTCAAGACCGCACCCACCACTTGCAAGTACTCCGCCGGTTCGCCGAACACCGCCGGGGCGATCGCGAGGACGAAGAACCCGGCCAGGAAGGGCTCGCCCTCGGCGACCCGGGTCCCCGTCCCGGCGGTCGTCGGCTCCGCGTCCCCGATCATCGCCAGGCCGCCGACGAGGGCGGCGGCGAGCGCCAGGCCGAAGCCTTTGTGGCCCGCGATCTCGGCCCCGAGCCCTGTCTGCGTGCCGCCCTCGTACAGCTGTACCGGGTCACGGGTCGGCCGCCCCTCACGGTCCCGGATGACGCCATAGGGGAGCAGCTCGCCCTTCGCCCGCGCCAGCCGCACCTTGCCCTCGGCCATGGTCGACGTGGCCGCATCGAACAGCATGGCCTCGTGGCCGGCAGCCGGCACGCAAACCGACCACGGATTGGTGCCGAGAAAGGTGGACGCTCCGCCGAACGGGGCCACGGAGCCGCCGCCCAGGCCCGCTTGACCGACTGTAGCCACCCCGATCAGGCTCGCCTCGGCGATGCGCTCGGTGTACTCGCCGAGGCGACCCACATGGCCCGAGTGGCGCACCGCGGCGGCCGCCAACCCCGTGGTGGCCGCGCGCCCCATCGCCCACTCGGTAGCCACCATCGAAGAGAAATGACCGAAGCCCCGGCGGGCGTCGAACAGGGCGGTGGCAGGCGACTCTCGGAGCAGCTCGGGCGTGGCCGCCGGGTGCAACGACCCACTCGCGATCTCGGCCACGTAGGCGGCCAGGCGGAGGACGCCGTGCGAGTCGTGGCCGGCAAGATTGGCGCCGACCAGGTGCCGGGCGACCTCGGCGGCGATCGTCTCCGGAGTGCCGTGCCGGCCCAGGAGCGCGGCCACGAACGACTCCAGCGCGTCCGCGCCCACGCCCGCGGGCTCGGCGCCGCTCATGGGCGGAACTGCGGCAGGATCTCTCGCGGCCGGTTGGTGAAGAGGGAGTCGGGCCGGCAGAGCCGGCACCAGGTGACGGCAGCCTCGTCGTCCACTACCCAGACCCCGACCGATAGGCCGGCGGCGTGCACCTCCTCCACCAGCTGCGGGTCCGTAGCGCCGAAGTGGGGGCAGTAGATGTCGGCCAGGGCGCCGCGCATCAAACCCACCGGGTCGATCGGGCGCGCGCCCTCCAGGATGCCGACCGCCAGGCGCGGCTCCAACTCCTTCATCCGCCGCACCCCGGCGTGCTGGAAGCTGATCACCGCCACCTGCTCCACCATGTCCAATTCCCGCAGCAGATCGACGACCAGCTGCTCCAAACCCGGGTAGGGGATTGGGATCAGCTTCAGTTCGATGGAGAGGCCGGCGCCGCGCCACCGCGCCAGCTCGCAGACCTCACGGAGCGTGGGCACGCGCTGGCCCCGGCCGGCGTCCAGCTCGCGCAGCTCCGCCCAGGAAGTTTGCGCCACCAGGCCGCGGCCGTTGGTGGTGCGCTCGAGGGTGTGGTCGTGGAGCACCACCATCTCCCCGTCCGAGGTGAGGTGGACGTCGCACTCGATCAGGTCCACGCCCAGCTCGAGCGCCGACTCGAAGGCGGCCATCGTGTTCTCCGGCAGCTCGGCGGAGTTGCCCCGGTGGGCGCCCACCAGGGGCGCGCCGGACTCCCGGGCGCGGGCGTAGAGGGCACGGATGCCGAGGCTCGGGCTCACCAACCCAGGTGTCCCGCGCCAGATATTCGTCGGCATATTGAGGCTCCGGACACCGATGCCGGCGTCACGGGACCCGGCCCGTCGTCGTCACGCATCGACGATGCGCTCCTCCTAGTTCCACCCGTTCCTTGGCTTCGGCGCCCGGACCGGCACCCTTCGGGTGCCTGCCCCAAATCTGCTCAACGAACCTCTGGCGCAGGACACCAGAAGTCTATATTCGGGTTCGTGGGCGAAACCCCGAGAGCGGAGACGATCGGGCAGCTGCGGAGCTCCGGACACGAGCGGGAGAGCGTGCGCCGGGAGCTGCGGCGGAACCTGCTGGCCCGCGTCCGCTCAGGCCGGCCGCTGCTGCCCGGCCTCGTCGGCTACGAGGAGACGGTCGTGCCTCAGATCGCCAATGCGCTGCTCTCGGGCCACGACCTGATTCTTCTCGGCGAGCGCGGCCAGGCCAAAAGCCGGATCATGCGCTCGCTGGTGGAGCTGCTCGACGTGGAGACGCCGGTCATCGCTGGGTGTGAGATCAACGACCACCCTTACGCCCCGGTCTGCCGGCGCTGCCGCGACCTGGTGGCCGAGCGCGGCGACGAGAGCCCCGTCGCCTTCCTGCCACGCGCCCGCCGCTACGGCGAGAAGCTGGCCACACCTGACATCTCGATCGCCGACCTGATCGGTGAGGTGGATCCCATCCGCGTGGCGGAGGGGCGCTACCTGGCCGACGAGCTGACCATCCACTTCGGCCTCGTGCCGCGCTGCAATCGCGGCATCTTCGCCCTGAACGAGCTGCCCGACCTGGCGGAGCGGATCCAGGTGGGCCTGCTCAACATCATGGAGGAGCGCGACGTCCAGATCCGGGGCTACGTTATCCAGCTCCCGTTGGACCTGGTCGTGGTGGCCAGCGCCAACCCCGAGGACTACACCTCCCGCGGCCGCATCATCACGCCGCTCAAGGACCGCTTCGGTTCCCAGGTCCGGACCCACTACCCGCTCTCGATCGCCGAGGAGATCGAGATCATCGACCAGGAGGCGGCGCCCGCACCGGACGGGGTCGAGGTGCTCGTCCCCGGTTTCATGAAGGAGATCGTGGCCGAGATCACGCATCTCGCCCGGCGCAGCCCGCACATCTCGCAGACATCCGGGGTGTCCGTGCGCATGTCGATAGCCAACGCCGAGATCCTGACCGCGAACTCGGTCCGCCGCGCGGCCCGCCTGGACGAGTCGCTGGCCGTGCCCCGCATCTCGGACATCGCCTTCCTGGCCGCTTCGACAGCTGGCCGGTTGGAGATCGAGGCGCTGGACGAGGGCCGCGAGGAGCAGGTCCTGGAACGCATCCAGCGCGCGGCGGTCGGCGCCGTCTTCTCGCGCCACTTCGCCGCCGGCCAGCTCGAGAACCTGGTGGCCAGGTTCGAAGAGGGCGAGATGGTCGAGGTCGGGGAGGCGCTGCCCGCCGCCGGCTACGCCCGGCTGCTGGACTCGACCGGCGAGGTCACGGCGGCGCTGAAGCGGCTCCGGCTGCCGGACCGGTCCGAGGTCAGGGCCTCCGTGGCCGAGCTGCTGCTCGAAGGGCTGCACCTGGCCAAGCGCCTCAACAAGGACGAGATGAACGGCAAGTTCCTCTACCGGAGGTAAAGGCCGACCCCGGCTACTTGGGCGGCTGGACGTAGAAGATCCAGGTGAACCCGGTAACCAGAAGCGCTATCAGGAGAAAGAAGACAACCTCGATCCGCACCGCCGTGCGCACGAGCCAGCGCGCCCGGTGGGTGCGCTCGCCGCAGCGCTCGCAGTAGGCCGCGTTGCGGCGCAGCGGCGTTTCGCAGCGGTCGCAGTGAGTCTGAAGCTCTGGTGCCACCCTCCGACCCAGTATGCCCGACGGCAGGGGGCCCGGCTACGCTTGCAGGCAGTGGAGACGTCGGCGGCCGGCCGGCCGGACGAGGTCGTGGTGCTGATGGCGATGGTCCCAGAACAGATGCAGGACCTCGTCCTGGGCCTCGACGAGCCCCGGCTCGATTACCGCCACGCGCCCGCGTTCCCGACCCTGAAGGAGGTCATCGGCCACCTGTGTGCGGCCGGCACCCGGCTGGACGCTCTCCTGCGCGGAGCGCTATTGGAGGGCGCCGTCGACGTGCCTTTGCGGGACGCGCTGGACCCACCCCACGAACCGGACCTTTCGCCGCCGCTGGCGGAGATGCTGGCGGGCTTCGGGCGGGACCGGCGGCGCACCGTCGAGCTGCTCCGCGGCCTGTCGGAGCGGGAGTGGGTGCGGAGCGTAAGCGACCCGCGGCAGGGCGACCTGACCCTGCACGAGGTCGGGCAGCAGATCAACCGCCACGAGCTGGGCCACCTGGCCCAGCTTCGGAACCTCGTCGCGGTCCTGCCCGAGTAGGGCCCGGCACGCGGCCCCGGTCCCGAGGTATGCATTGATCCGTGTTTCGCCCGCCTGCGAGGTCGGCACCCACTCCCGAACCACGATAGATGGGTCCGTCTGCCCACGGATTTGTGGGATGATGACTCCATGAGAGTCACCCTCGATCGCGGGGGCCGGTTGGTTCTGCCGAAGCCGATCCGCGACGCAGTCGGACTTGCGGGTGGTGAGCAAGTCGAGGTGCGGCTGGCCGGGGTGGTGATCGAGATCGAACCCATCCAGCCGCGCGTGCGAGTGCGCACCCGGCCGGGAAGGCTGCCTGTGCTCGCCGTCGATGGCGAAACCCAGACCGTAACCGCCGACGATGTCCGCGTCGCCCTGCAGGCGCAGCGGGAGGAACGAGAGGAGCGTTGGCGCTGACCGTCGTCGACAGCAGTGTGCTGATCCCCGCCGTGGCCCCCTGGCACGCGGATCATCGCCGGGTCGACGGGGCGCTGGGCGAGGTCAGCGACCTGGCCATGATCGCCCATGTACTGCTCGAGACCTACTCGTGGCTGACGCGCAACCGGCCGCGCACGCCCCCGCATGTGGCCTTGAGGCTGCTGAATCAGTTGCCGGGTCCGCCCCTCACCCTCTCCGCGCTGGGCCACGTCCGGTTGCTCGGGCTGGCCGGCACGCGCGGGGTTATCGGAGGAGCCACGTACGACGCTCTCATCGCCGCCACTGCCCTGGAAGCCGATGCCCGCCTCCTGTCTCGGGACGAGCGAGCGGCCCGCACGTATGACGCCGTTGGGGTCCGCTTCGAGCTCATCTGACAACTCAGACGAAAAGCGCCAGCTGCCGGGAGCGGGCGAGGACCCTGCCCTCCGGCGACCAGATGGTGCCGTCCTCCTCCCACTGCCCGCCTCCGGCCAGGTCGGACCGGAAGAGGACGAAAGCCCAGCCCCCGACCGGGAGCTCCGCGTGGAAGTGGACGGTGAGGTCGATCGTGGGCAGAAAGCCCGGCCGCTCCGACAGGCGGGCCACGGCCGCCGGCATCCAACTGTCCGCCATCGCGGCCAGCAGAGGTGCGCCGGCGAAGGTGTCGGTGAGGGCCCGCAGCCAGCCTCCGGACAGAGCGGTGGGAGCGCCGCTCAGCGGCGGGGCGCCGACCACCGGCCGGGCGTCCCAGTTGCGCGTGAAGCCGAACTGCCGGGACGACGACGCGAGTGCCTCCGGCGAAGGCGCGTCGGGCCGAGCCAAGTCCTGCCAGGCGGGGCCCGGACGCTCGGCTGAGAAAGCGGCGAGCGCGAGGGCGGCGGTGCTGCCGCCCTGGACCAACCGGCAGGAGAGCGCTGAGAGCGAACGACCGGGCCGCTCGAGGCGGGTTTCGAGCCGTGCCGCTCCGGGCGCGGCCGGCCGCAGATAGTGGACGGTGAGCGAGCGCGCCGGCCGCGCAGGGTCAGCGACCACGTCGTGCATGGCCGCCAGCAGCACGCCCGCGACGTAGCCCCCGTTGAGGCCACGACCCACGCGCCAATCGGCGCTCAGGTCGATCTCGGAGACCAAGACGCCCTCCGGGGCCACGCTCATGAGGCCGCGTCGGTGCCCGCGATCACCTCGTCTCGCAGGTCGCGCAGGCAGCCGGCGCTGATCGCCTCCCGGACCCGCGCCAGGAGACGGACGGTGAAGCTGAGGTTGTGCTCAGCCAGGAGCGCGCCGGCCAGGGACTCGCGCGCCCGCAGCAGGTGGTTCAGGTAGCCGCGCCCGAACCGCGTGCAAGCGGAGCAGGGGCAGCCAGGCTCGATCGGCTGGTCGGCGGCCGCGTGCTCGGCCTTGGCCAGGTCCACCCGGTATCGCGGCCGGCCCAGGCAGAGCGCCTGGCCGTGCCGAGCGAGGCGGGTGGGCATGGCGCAGTCGAACGTGTCGATGCCGCGCAGCGCGCCCTCGACCAGGTCGTCCGGCTCGCCGACGCCCAGGAGGTGGCGGGGTCTCGAGTCCGGCAACAGCGGCCGGACCAGGTCGACCACCCCGTACCAGTCCGCCTTCGCCTCGCCCAGGCAATCGCCGATGCCGTAGCCGCCGAACTCCATGGCCGCGATCTCGCCGGCGCTCCAGCGGCGGAGGGCGGGATGGACGCCGCCGTGGACGATGCCATAGAGCATTTGATGCCGGTCCATGCCCAGCTCCAGGTGGGCCTGCTGGCAGCGCCGGGCCCAGCGGGCGTTGCGCTCCGTGGCTTGCCGCGTGTAGTCCGGGGTGGCGTGGAAGGGCGTGCACTCGTCCAGGCAGAAGAGGACGTCCGCACCGAGCGCCTGCTGCAAGCACATGTTGCTCTCGGGGGTGAAGCGGCGCCGAGACCCGTCCAGGTAGGAGCGGAATTCGGCTCCGTCCTCGTCCACGCGCACGACCGGCAGCCCGTATTCGTCGGCCTGGGCGGTGGCCAGGCGGCGGCGGCCTTTGAGCTCATCCGCCACCTGCCCGTGGCGGAGGCTGAAGACCTGGAAGCCGCCCGAGTCCGTGGCCAGGACGCCGGCCCAGGCCATGAACCGGTGCAGGCCGCCGGCGCCCTCGATCAGGTCCGGGCCGGGCTGGACCGCGAGGTGGTAGCCGTTGCAGATCAGCGCCTCGACGCCCACGGCCCGCGCGCGCTCGGCGTCCAGGCTCTTCAGCGCCCCGCGAGTGGCAACGGCGAAGAAGCCGGGCGTCTCCATCTGGCCGTGCTCGGTGCGGATGACCCCGCGGCGGGCGTCGCCGTCGCGGGCGACGATGTCGAAACTCAGCGCCACGGCGCTATTCTCCCGGCTCCACGGATGCAGGCGAGCGGCCACGGCTAGAGTTCGATGCGTGTCCGACGAGCCACAGCGCTCGGGTCCGCGCAACCGCCGGCGCAAGCGGGCGCCGCGGCCCGCGCGGATCGCCCAGTACTGGATGATCGTCAGCTCGCCCGAGAACTACCGCCGGACGCACGAACACGGCTTCTCGGTGCAGGGCATCAAGAGCCGCCACCGGCGGCGGGCCGAGACCATGCGCTCGGGCGACCGGCTGCTCTTCTACGTCACCGGGCGCATGGCCTTCGCCGCCACGTGCACGCTGACCTCGGGCGCGTTCGAGGAGCACAGCCACATCTGGCGCGCCCTCCGCCGCGAGGAGGATTACCCCTGGCGGGTGCGCATGCGCCCGGACTACGTGCTCGACGGGCACGACTGGGTGCCCGCCAAAGAACTGGCCTACCGCCTCGACTATGTCCGCAAGTGGCCGCCGGAACACTGGACCCTGGCCTTTCAGGGCCACCTCCACCTTCTGGCCCAAAAGGACTTCAAGCTGGTCGAGGACGAGATCCAGCGCACCGCCGCCCGCGCCAGCGGAGGCCGGGCTGCCGCCGGCTGACCCGCTCGGGGTCCGCGGCGCCACCGCCTGGGTGGCGGAC
>JALYZG010000347.1 GCA_030948965.1 Candidatus Dormiibacterota bacterium
GTTTCCGGCCCGCCCCGGGCGCGGCCGAGCGCGTCGCCGCGCGCCACGGGCTGCGCCGGCCGTACTTCCTTTACGTGGGGGCGCTGGACGTGCGCAAGAGTCCGCTCGCCCTGCTTAGGGCGGCCGAGGTGGCGAGGGCGGCCGGAGCGGACCTTGACCTGGTCCTGGCGGGCGCCGGCGGGCCCCAGGCTCCGGAGCGCCTTCCCGGCGCGACGCGGCTCGGCTATCTCGCCCACGAGGAGCTTGTAGATCTCTACAGCGCCGCGACGTGCCTGGTGTTCCCCAGCCGCTATGAGGGCTTCGGGCTGCCCCTGCTGGAGGCCATGGCCTGCGGCTGCCCGGTGGTTGCCTACCGCAACTCCAGCCTGCCGGAGGTGACCGGCGACGCGGCCCTGCTGGTGGCGGATGGAGATGTCGCTGCGTTGGGCGCCGCAGCGGCCAGCGTGGCCGCGCATGCCGGGCTGCGGGAGAGGATGCGGGTGGCCGGGCTCGGGCGCGCCCGCCTCTACACCTGGCGTCGCTCGGCGCGGGCGACCGTTGCCGCCTACGAGCGGGTTCAAACCGCCCATGGCGCCAGGGCGGCGACCGCTAACATGATGCGGGAGCCTTGAACCACATCACAGTGGTCGGGGCGGGTTACGTCGGGCTCACCACCGCCGCCTGCCTGTCCGACCTCGGCAGCGAGGTCTGCGTGATCGACATCGATCAGGAGAAGGTGCGCGCCCTGCGCCGGCATCGGCTGCACTTCTACGAGCCGGGCCTGCAGGAGATGGTCGAGCGCAACGCCCGCGCCGGCCGTCTTCGATTCACGACCTCCTACGCGGAGGCCATTCCCGGTGCGGCCATCGTTTTCATCGCCGTGGCCACACCCGAGGGCGCGCGGGGCGAGGCCGACCTCAGCTACGTGGAGGCGGCCGCAGCCACGATCGCCGAGCATCTTGACGGCCCCCTGATCGTGGTCAACAAGTCGACCGTGCCGATAGGCACCGGCGACGTCGTCTCCGACGTCATCCGGCGCACGGCCACCAAGTTCCCGGTCGACGTGGTTTCGAATCCCGAGTTCTTGCGCGAAGGATCAGCCCTGCGCGACTTCATGGAGCCCGATCGGGTGGTCATCGGCGCGAACAACCCGGACGCGGCCGACCGCGTGGCCGCCCTGTACGAGCCCTTGGGCGCGCCCATTCTCCGGTACAACCTCTACACCGCGGAGATGGTGAAGTACGCCTCCAACGCGTACCTCGCCGCGCGGATCTCGTTCATCAACGAGATCGCCC
This sequence comes from Candidatus Dormiibacterota bacterium, assembly GCA_030948965.1. Taxonomy (GTDB): domain Bacteria; phylum Chloroflexota; class Dormibacteria; order Dormibacterales; family Dormibacteraceae; genus JALYZG01. The sequence goes on from JALYZG010000347.1 coordinate 1,275, forward strand.
GCATCTGCGAGCGCGTCGATGCCGACGCCAAGCTGGTCGCCGAGGGCATGGGCCTCGACCGTCGCATCGGCCCCCATTACCTCGACGCCGGCATCGGCTATGGCGGCTCCTGCTTCCCCAAGGACGTGAAGGCGCTGGCCGCGATCGGCGAGAAGTACGAATACCATCCCGAGCTGCTGCACGCGGTGATGGACATCAACCGCGACCAGCGCAAGCTGGCGGTGGAGAAGGTGCGCGAGTGCCTGGGCACCCTCCGCGGTCAGATCGTCGGTCTGCTCGGCCTGGCGTTCAAGCCCAACACCGACGACCTGCGCGAGGCCCCGAGCCTGGAGATCGCGCGAGCGTTGCTGGCCAAGGGAGCGACCGTCCGCGCGTACGATCCGGCCGCCATCGCGCGGGCCAAGAAGCAGCTGCCGGAAGTCGACTACCGGCGCAACCCCTACGCCGTCGCCCGCGGCGCCGACGCGCTGATCGTGGTTACGGAGTGGAATGAGTTCCGCCACCTCGACCTGGCCCGTCTGAAGCGGAGCATGCGCCGGCCGGTGCTGGTCGATGGCCGCAACATCTACGCTCCAGAGGAGATGCGCCGGCTGGGCTTCGTGTATCGCGGCATCGGCCGCAACTAGCCGATCAGACCAGCGATGGGCCGGGCCGTGATCTCGGGCGGGGCGGGCTTCATCGGCTCCCACCTATGCGAGCGACTGCTCGACCGTGGGCTGGAGGTGCTCGCCGTCGACAACCTGGTCACGGGCGGCGTCCAGAACCTGGGCCACCTCCGCGCGCGCCCGGGCTTCGCCTTCCTCGAGCACGACGTGAGCCTGCCGCTGCACGTCGAGGGTCCGATCGATTTCGTCCTGCACTTCGCCTCGCCGGCCTCGCCCGTGGACTTTCCCAGTATTCCGATCCAGATCGTCAAGGTCGGCACGCTCGGCACGCACAACCTGCTCGGCCTGGCCCGGGCCAAGAATGCCCGGTTCCTGCTCGCCTCCACGTCCGAGGTCTACGGGGACCCGCTGGTTCACCCGCAGCCGGAGAGCTACTGGGGCAACGTGAACCCCATCGGGCCGCGTGGCTGCTACGACGAGTCCAAGCGCTGCGCCGAGGCCTTCACCATGGCCTATCACCGGGCGCACGGCGTGGACACCCGGATCATGCGCATCTTCAACACCTACGGGCCGCGGATGCGTGTAGACGATGGGCGTGTAATCCCCAACTACTTCCAGCAGGCGCTGGCGGGGGACCCCATCACGGTCTACGGCGACGGCAGCCAGAGCCGCAGCCTGTGCTACGTGGACGACCTCGTCGCGGGCGCCCTGGCGGTCCTCGACGGACCGGACCCGATGCCGTTCAACATCGGCTCCCAGGACGAGGTCACGATGCTGGAGCTGGCGCACATCGTGCGCCGACTGACCGGCAGCCGGAGCGAGATCGTGTTCCGGCCCCTGCCCGAGGACGACCCCCGTCAGCGCCGGCCGGATACGACGCGGGCGCGTGAGCTCCTCGGCTGGGGCCCGCAGACGACGATGGAGGAGGGCCTGCGCCGAACCCTGGATCACTTTGCGGCGACGGCGCCATGAACCTGGCAGCACTGATTCGAGATGTCCCGGACTTTCCAGTACAGGGCATCCTGTTCCGCGACATCACCCCACTACTGGCCGACACGGCCGGGCTGCGCGAGGCCGTCGTGGCGATGTGCGAGCCGTGGCGGGACCGGCGGGTCGACCTGGTGGCGGCGATGGAGGCGCGGGGCTTCATGTTCGGGGCGGCCATGGCCATCCGTCTCGACGCCGGCTTCGTGCCCGTGCGCAAAGCCGGCAAGCTACCCTGGCGAACCCGCAGTGCCGAATACTCACTGGAATACCGCACGGACGTACTACACATCCACGAGGACGCCATCCGGCCCGGCCAGAGGGTGCTGGTCGTGGACGACGTGATCGCCACCGGCGGCACCGCCGCCGCCGTTGTCGACCTCGTCCAGCAGTTGGGCGGAGAGGTCATCGGCCTGCAGTTCTTGATCGAGCTGGCCGGCCTCGACGGGCGGTCCATGCTCGCCGGCCACGACGTGCGGAGCGTGATCACGTATCGAGGGAGTTGACAAGGGAACTCTTCGACCCCATCCGGGCCTGCCTGCTCTTGATGACGAGCCGCTCGAGAGGCTGGTGGGGGGGCAGCGTGGGGGGACTCAACGCCGCCCCTGATGGCCGCTTCCCCCTCTGTGGCGGGCGCCGGGACCCTGCGTGAGATCTGGCTGTCGAGGCAGGCCCGCGACGTGTTTCGCGCCCACCCGGTGAGCGTGCTCTGGACCCGGCTGCGCGGCGGCGGCACCGCGGCTCTCCCGGCGAGCGCCGATAACGGTCGCGGTGGAGACCGACGGCACCAAAGGAGGTCCTCGGCATAGGCCTCATGGCCGGCGGCGAGATCGATCACGGTCCCACCAACTGGGAGCGAGGTGATCCCGCCAGGACCCTTCAGCTCAGCCTGCACCACCGGATGCTAGCCGACTTCGAACGCATCCGAAGCCGCGCCCGGCTGGTTATCATCTGCCCCCTCCTGCCGCCGACCGAGGGCATCTCGCTGAAGCGGGAGTAAATGGCGGCGACAGTCGAGGCGGCGCGCGTGGCCACCGCTCGTCTGCTGGCCGAGCGTGGGCGACGCCTATTCGGGCGCTCGGCCACCACTACCTCAGCCTGGAGAGCCCCTGATAGCATCGGCGGTGCCCAGGAGGAAGACTCCGGGCGCCTGGGGCGCCGCCCGAGCGGTGGCGGCGCCTTGCCGGCGCTCGGGGCCGTCAGAGGAGGTCAGCCGTGCCCAATGCGCAGATCGTCACCGGCTTCACGTCTGAGTCGGTCACCGAAGGCCATCCCGACAAGCTCGCCGACCAGGTGTCGGACGCGATTCTCGACGCCATCCTCAGCAAGGACCCGCTCGCCCGCGTCGCCTGCGAAACGGTTCTCACGACCGGCCTCGTGCTGGTGGCCGGCGAGATCACGACCGACTGCTACGTGGACATCCCCCGGATCATCCGGCAGACAATCCGGGAGGCTGGCTACACAAGAGCCAAGTACGGCTTCGACGCCGAGACCGCGGGGGTGCTCGTGAGCCTGGACGAGCAGTCCCCGGATATCGCCCAGGGCGTGAACGTGGGCGGGGCCGGAGACTCCGGCGTCGTGGTCGGCTACGCCTGCGAAGACACGCCCGAGAAGATGCCGATGCCCATTGTCATCGCCCACGGCATCGCGCGCCGGCTGGCGGAGGCGCGCCGCACGCGGGCGCTGCCGTACCTGCGACCCGATGGCAAGGTCCAGGTCACGGTCGGCTACGACGGGGCCGGCCGCCCCGCAGCCGTGCAGGACGTCGTGGTCGCCGCCCAGCACCACGATGAGGTGGACACCGAGCAGGTGCGCCACGAGGTCATCGAGCAGGTGATCGCGCCCGTCCTAGAGGGCGGGCCGCCGGCGGACGAGGCGCAGCTTCACGTCAATCCCACAGGCCGCTTCGTGATCGGAGGCCCGGTCGCCGACTGCGGCATGACCGGGCGCAAGATCATGGTCGACACTTATGGCGGCTGGGCCCGGCATGGCGGCGGGGGCTTCTCGGGCAAGGACCCGACCAAGGTGGACCGCGCCGGTGCCTACGGCGCCCGCCATGTTGCCAAGACAATCGTGGCCGCGGGCCTGGCGCGTCGCTGTGAGGTCCAGATCGCCTATGCCATCGGGGTGGTCAAGCCGGTCGCTGTTCGGGTGGACACGCAGGACACCGGCACAGTGGCCGAGCCGGAGTTGGTCCGCGCCGTGGGCCGCCTCTTCGACCTGAGCCCGCTCGGGATAATCAAGGAGCTGAACCTGCGCCGGCCCCTCTATCGAGCGGTGGCCTGCTACGGCCATTTCGGCCGGACCGACATCGACGCCCCCTGGGAGGACACGTCTCGTGCCGCCGAGCTGAAGGCCGAGGTGGGGTGAGCGAGGTCCACCGGTATGCGGTGATTCCTGCCGGCGGCGCCGGGTCCCGGCTCTGGCCGCGCTCGCGCCAGGCCTCACCCAAGCACGTCCTGGCGCTCAGCGGCAGCGGTCGATCGCTCGTCCGAGAGACGTACGACCGGATCGCCCCGGCCGCCGACCAGGTGCTGCTACTGACCGAGAGCGCCCAGGCCGGGATGCTGCGGGACCTGATCCCCGGGCTCTCAGCCGACGACCTGATCGTCGAGCCGGCCGCGCGGGGCACCACCAACGCCCTCGGCCTCGCGGCCCTGACGCTGCTCCGCCGCGATCCGGACGCGGTCATGTTCTCGCAGGCCGCCGACCACGTCATCCGCGGCGCCGGTCCCTACCGGCGCGCCGTGCGGCTCGCCTTCCGCACCGCGTCGGCGACCGGCGAGCTGATCTGCCTCGGCCTCCGGCCGACCCGTCCCGCCACCGGCTTCGGCTACGTGGAGGTGGGCGATGTGGTGGCGGGGAGCGGGGGACAGGTGCTGCACGTAAGCCGGTTTGTGGAGAAGCCGGACCTGGAGGACGCCCGCCGCTACGTGGCGGACGGACACCACTACTGGAACCTGGGCATGTTCTGCTTCCGCTGCGACGCCTTCTGGGAGGAGCTGCGCCGCCACGGGCCCGAGCACGCCGCGGGCCTCGAGCGGGTGGCGGCGGCCGCCGCGGCCGGAGACCCCGCCCGC
>JALYZG010000191.1 GCA_030948965.1 Candidatus Dormiibacterota bacterium
CCTCAGAAGGAATCAACGAATCTCATCCATCGGCCGCCCGCTTCGCGGGCGGCGGCCCGGGCGGATGTCGCACGTCGCCGCCTTCACCTCCTGGATGTGGACGTTGGGGTCCAGCGCGAGGGGAAAGAGGTCGTTGGCGGAGTCACCGGTGGTCAGGCCCGTGCTGCCCCAGTGATAGGGCAGGCCCACATGGTGAATCGTGCGCCCGCCGACCGTGACCGGGCGCAGCCGCGGCGTCACGAGCACCCGCGCCTCGATCGTCGCCCGAGCGCTGGAGATGACCGCCCAGCCGCCGTCCACGAGGCCCCGCTCCCTGGCCAGCTCCGGCCCCACCTCGCAGAAGAAAGCGGGCTGCATCTGGGTCAGGACCGGCACCGTCCGGCTCATGCCGCCGGCGGTGTGGTGCTCGGTCAGGCGATAGGTGGTGACCACGTAGGGATAGCGGTCGGAGGCTTCGTTGTACGGGTTGAGCGGGTGCGCGAACAGCTCGCGCGTGGGGTTGGCGTCGACCTCGTAGAGGCGGTTGTGGACCGGCGACTCGTGGGGCTCGTAGTGCACGGGCAGGGGACCGTCGGCCAGCCCGCGCTGGACGTAGAGGGCGCCGAGGCCGTCGCCCAGCATCAGAAACGGCCGGTCGCCGGCCAGCGCCTCGTCGCCGCGAGCGCCGTGCGGGGGCCGGTAGCCGGGAGGTTTGGTGGGGTTGAAGTCGGGCACGTCGGGACCGGTCCAGCGCTCGCTCTCGCCATCCCAGTAGGTGTACCGCTTGCGCTCCGACCAGGGCCGGCCGGAGGGGTCCGCGGAGGCGCGGTTGTACAGCAGGCGCCGGTTGGCGGGCCAGGCCCAGCCCCACTCGGGCGCCACCCAGCTCTGCTCTGAGCCGGGGCGCCGGCGCGCCGTCTGGTTGACGCCGCCCGCCGCGCAGCCGGCGTAGATCCAGCAGCCGCAAGCGGTCGTGCCGTCGTCGCGCAGTTCCTGGAAGCGGCTGATCGGCGCCCCGTCCGAGCTCCATCCGTTGATCTCGCGCAGCACCGCGTCGGCATCCGGCTCCTCGATCCCGCCGTGCGTGGGGTAGTCCCAGGTCAGCTCCAGCAGCGCCCGGTCGCGCTCCTCGCCCGAGTCGCGGAGCCGCTCCCGCAGCAGCCGCCCGAGATGGTAGTAGAACCAGAGGTCCGAGCGCACGTCCGCCTTCGGCTCGACCGCCTTGTGGTGCCACTGCAGGAGCCGCTGCGTGTTCGTGAAGGACCCGTCCTTCTCGGTATGCGCGGCGGCGGGGAGGAGGAAGACCTCTGTGGCTATGGCCTCAGGCCGCAGCTCCCCGCTCTCGACCTCCGGCGAGCGGTACCAGAAGGCCGCGCTTTCCGTCTCCACCAGGTCGCGGACCACCAGCCACTCGACCTCGGCCAGGGCACGCCGGTGGAGGCGGCCATTGGCTGAGCCCACGGCCGGGTTCTCGCCGGCCAGGATGAAGCCCTTCACCCCGCCCGCGACCATGGCCAAAATGCTCTGGTAGGTGGATTCGTCGCCATCGATGCGGGGCAGGTGGCGCCAGCAGAAGTCGTTCTCGGCGGTGGCGTGCTCGCCCCAATATGCCTTCAGCAGGCTCACCAGGTAGGCCTTGAGCGAGCCCCAGCCGCCGGTGGCGGAACCGCGCTTGGCCACCCACGCGTCAAGGTCGAGATCGTCTTCGGTGGCCTCGGGCATGGGGATGTAGCCCGGAAGCAGGTTGTACAGCGTGGGGATGTCGGTCGAGCCCTGGATGCTGGCGTGGCCGCGAAGGGCCATGATGCCGCCCCCGGGCCGGCCGATGTTGCCCAGCAGCAGCTGCAGGATGGCCGCCGTGCGCACGATCTGGACCCCCACGGTGTGCTGCGTCCAACCCACCGCGTAACAGATGGCCGACGTGCGCTCGCGGCCACTGTTGCGGCAGAGGGCGTCGGCCACGGCCAGGAACTGCGCCGGGGTGCAGCCGCACGTGTCGGCGATCATCTCCGGCGTGTAGCGGGCATAGTGCCGCTTCAGCACCTGGTAGACGCAGCGTGTGTCCTGCAGCGTGGGGTCGGACACGCCCGGCTCGAGGCGCCAGCTCTCGGTGTCGTAGGCTCGCTGGTCCTCGTTCCAGCCCGAGAAGTAGCCGTCCAGCTCCTCGGCATCCTGGAAGTCCGGGCCCACGATCCGGGCCGCGTTCGTGTAGGCGACCACGTACTCGCGGAAGTCAAGGCCCTGGCTCAGGACGTGGTTGACGAGGCCGCCGAGGAAGGCGATGTCGGAGCCCGCGCGGATGGTCACGTGGCGGCTGGCCACCGCGCTCGTGCGCGTGAATCGAGGATCGACGTGAATCACCTCGGCGCCTCGCAGCTTGGCCTCCATGACCCACTGGAAGCCCACCGGGTGGGCTTCGGCCATGTTGGAGCCCATGATCAGGATGCAGTCCGAGAACTGCAGGTCCTGCTGGAAGGTGGTGGCGCCGCCCCTACCGAAGCTGGTCCCCAGACCGGGGACGGTGGAGCTGTGTCATATGCGGGCCTGGTTCTCGACCTGCGTCACGCCCAGCCCCATGCACAGCTTCTTGATCAGGTAGTTCTCTTCGTTGTCGAGGGTGGCGCCGCCCAGGTTGGCGATGCCGGTCGTGCGGTTGACGCGCTGCCCGTCCGCGTCGCGCTCCTGCCACGTCTCGACCCGCGTGCGCAGGACGCGGTCGGCGATCATCGCCATCGCTCGCTCCAACGAGACCTCCTGCCACTCCGTGGCGAACGGCGCCCGGTAGCGGCAGCGCTCGAGGCGGGCGGGGCTGGTGACGAGCGATCGGCTGGCCGAACCCTTAGGGCAGAGCCGGCCGCGCGAGATTGGGCTGTCGGGGTCGCCCTCGATCTGGATCACCTGATCGTCCTTGACGTGGACGAGCTGCCCGCAGCCGACCGCGCAGAAGGGGCAGATCGAGCGCACGACGCGATCGGCGCGAGCGGTGCGCGGAGTCAGCGCGACCGAGCGCTGGGAGGCGGCGGTGACGCCCAACCCCAGATGGTCGTGCGGGTCGCGAATCTGGCGCAGGAGCGGCCAACGGGGTCGAGCCGGCATCCCCGAAAGTATGCGCCGCCACGTCCCAGCGTCTGCTCGCGCGTGCGCTCAGCCGCATCCTGGCAATTCTGTAACGGGACGCGGCCTTCGTTACCCTGGGGCAGCCCAGGGGCAGCAATGCAAGAGAAGATTCGAACCGGATTCGACGACTTGGTGGCTGCCGTGGACGCCGCCGCCTCGCGGCTCGCCGGCGTGGTCACCCGGACACCCCTGCAATGGTCGCGTCGACTCTCCCGGCAGTACGGGGCCGAGGTCCTGCTCAAGCGCGAGGACCTGCAGGACGTGCGGTCGTTCAAGATCCGAGGCGCCTACAACCGGATCAGCGCTCTCACGCCTGAGGAGCGGCGCCGGGGCGTGGTCTGCGCGAGTGCCGGCAACCACGCCCAGGGCGTTGCGTTCGCCTGCTCCGACCTTCGGATCCACGGCACGGTATTCATGCCCGCGGTGACGCCCACGCAGAAAGTGGAACGCGTGAAGCATTTCGGCGGCGATCAAGTCGACGTGGTGCTGACCGGCGACACCTACGACGCCGCCAGCGAGGCCGCCGAGCGCCACCACGACCAGGTCGGCGCGGTGTTCGTCCACCCCTTCGACGACCTTCACACGATAGCCGGCCAGGGCACCGTGGGCTGCGAGATCGTCCAGGACCTGGCCCGCGCGCCCGACGTGCTGGTCGCCGCAGTGGGCGGAGGCGGCTTGATTTCAGGCCTGGCGGTGCAGCTCAAACACATCTCCCCGGGGGTTCGGGTGATCGGCGCCGAGCCCGCCGGTGCGGCTTCTATGAGCGCGGCCCTGGCGGCCGGCCGGCCGGTCACGCTGGACCGCATCGACACCTTCATCGACGGCGCGGCGGTGAAAACGGTGGGCAGCCTGACGTTCGAGATCTGCGCTCGCCACCTGGAGCGGATGGTGGCCGTGGCCGAGGGCAAGGTCTGCACGACGATGGTGGACCTCTATCAAAACGACGGCATCATCGCCGAACCGGCCGGCGCCCTGGCCGTGGCGGCGCTGGACGACGTCGCCGACCTGCTCGTAGGGCGGACCGTGGTCTGCTTGCTGAGCGGGGGTAACAACGACATCCTCCGCTACCCGGAGATCATGGAGCGGAGCCTTGTCCACCAGGGCCGTAAGCACTACTTCATCGTGGAGTTCGCGCAGCGCCCGGGCCAGCTGCGGCGCTTTGTCGACCTGGCCCTCGGACCGACCGACGATATCGT
>JALYZG010000006.1 GCA_030948965.1 Candidatus Dormiibacterota bacterium
GCGATCCGTCTCTACCTCAGCATTCACAACGCGGATCCCAAGCCCTTCGTCTGGGTCAAGACGGCCGACCAGATCCTCGCCAGCCTTCGCCGATTTTGCGAACGAACTTCGCTTCCAGGACACTAGGAGCCTGTGTCGGAATGGCGACGAGAGATTCGTCGATCCAGGTGGTCCAGCCGGGGTCCCCCGCGAAATCGAAGATTTCGTGGGGTGGAGATCCAAGGAAGCGCCGAGGACCGGAGGGAGCGCAGCCGTAGCTGCGTGACCGAGGACCGCAGAACCGGGGTCCCCGCGAAATCGCAAGATTTCGTGGGGTGGAGATGCTGACGCTGGAGATGGGCTGCATGGATGGCGAAGATCCGTCGACATTTCCGGCACAGGCTCCTAAGGTTACGGCTCGGGCGACCCGCTCAGGAGACGACCGTGACCTGGCCGCCCACCCGGCGACCGCCCGGATCGCAGCCGCCCGCCTTTCGGCCAGGGTCCGGACGCGGCGGTTCGTTCCTCGTGCCCTCGAGAAGGACGCTTAGAGCACGCCCTCCGCCTTCAGCCCGGCCAGCTCGGCCGGGCCCAGCCCGAGCAGCTCGCCGTACACCGCCTCGTTGTCCGCGCCCAGGCCCCGCCGTCCGCTCCAGGCTATGCCGCCCGGCGTCTCTGACAGCACCGGCACCACGCCGGGCATCACGACCTCGCCCAGCACCGGGTCCGGCACCGGCTGCAGCAGCCCGCGAGCCTGGTAATGAGGATCGGCGAAGATGTCGGCGATCGAGTACACGGGCCCGCAGACGATGCCGGCGCCGTTCATCGCCGCGTCGATCGCGGCTGCGTCGCGCTCCGCCACCCAGGCGCCGATGATGGCGTCCAGCTCGGCGGCATTGCGGCCCCGCGCGGCATGGGTGGCGAAGCGCCCGTCGGTCACGAGCTCGGGCCGCCCGATGACGCGGCAGAGGCGCTCGAACAGGGTCGGGGCGTTGGCCGCGATGACCATCCACTTACCGTCCCCCGAGAGGTAGACGTTGGAGGGCGCGACGCCGGCCAGCGAGGTGCCGCTGGGCTCGCGCACGAGCCCGAAGCGGGCGTAGTCCGGAACGGTGGATTCCAGCATCGAAAAGCAGCTTTCGAGGATGGAGGCGTCCACGACCTGCCCCGCGCCGCCGTGGGCGGCCCGGTGGTAGAGGGCCATGAGCGTGCCCTGAGCGGCGAACATCGCCGCCAGCGAGTCGCCCAGCGAGATGCCCATGCGCGGGGGCGCCTCCCCGGGGTGGCCGTTGATGTAGCGCAGACCTCCCATCGCCTCGCCGGCCGAGGCAAACCCGGCCCGCGCGGCGTAGGGACCGGTCTGCCCGTAGCCGGAGACGCGGGTCACCACCAATCCCCGGTTCGCCTCCTGCAGGCGCTCCGGACCGAGGCCCCACCGCTCCAGGGTGCCGGGTCGGAAGTTCTCGACGACGACATCGGCGGTCGCCGCCAGGCGCCGGAACACCTGCTGGCCGCCTTCGCGACGCAGGTCCAGCGTGACGAGGCGCTTGTTGCGGCTCATCACCGACCACAGGAGGCCGATGCCGTCGACCTGCCGGCCCCACTCCCGGAGCGGGTCGCCGACGCCCGGGCTCTCGACCTTGATCACTTCGGCCCCGAAGTCACCGAGCATCCGGGCGGTGAAGGGCCCGGCCAGCAGGACGCCCAGCTCCAGCACCCTGACACCCCCCAGCGGCCCCACCCGGGCCTGCGCCCCCTCGCTCTTGGCCATGCGCCCCATCATCGCGCGGCGCCGCTCTGGCAGGGCGCATGGACTCTGCACTGTCCGCCCGCTGTCCGGCCCGCCGGGGCATGATGGCGGCGATGCGAGATCCGACGCGCACAGTTCTGGCGGTCACCGATCTGCCCCACGCGTGGGCGCTGCTTCGCGACCGCATCGATCCGGCGATGGCCGCCGTGCTGTGGGCGCGGCCTGAGCAGCTGGCCGGTGCCGTCGCCGGCCTTGAGACGGGCCCGTGGGTGCTGGCCGGAGACGTGAGCGAGCTGCCTGAGGCGGCGCTGGAGGCGCTCCGCGGCCGCCTCTTCGCCGTCCACTGGGTGGGGCAACACCCCCCGGGCCTGACATTCGAGCCCGTCCGCCACGACACCTGGCCGGGACTGGCGACCGAGGTCGAGCGCCTGACCCACGTGCTCCTGGCCGGGCTTCGCCTCGCTCCCGGCTGCGGCCTGGCCCTGCCCGGCGGCGTTTTCCTGGGCCGGACGGCGCCCCTGGAGGGCCTTCTCGCCGCGCACCCGGACGGCCTCGCCATCGCGGACGGCCGGCGCCTGGGGCGTGCGGTCCGGGGCGCGATGGCGGCCGTGGAGAGGCACGGGCTCCCGGTGCGCGTGGTCCGGGAGCCCGGCCGCATCGCGCTGGTGGGCGGCTGAGTGGGGTATTAGGCCGGCGCCTATGTGGGCGGCGCCCGAGGTGCTCATCCTGGAGGACGACCCGGAGCAGCTGGCGGCCCTGGTCGACGCGGTCCGGCGCGCCCATCTCGACCCGGTGCCGGCCTCCAGCCCGCGCCAGGCGCTGGCCCGGCTCGAGAATCGCCGGCCACTGCTGGCGGTGCTCGACCTGGACATGTCGCTCGTGCCCCCGGGGCAGCGCCAGAGGACTGTCTTCGACGTCCTTCGGAGCCTGCGGGACCGGCACGTCAACTGCATTCCCCTCGTGTATTCGGGGCGCGTGGAGACGATCGACGATCAGGCCCGCGTGTACGAGGCCCACCCGCACTGCCTGTTCCAGTCCAAGCGCTACGGCGCGGATCGTCTCCTGGAGCGCGTGGACGCGCTGCTCAGCGCCCGGGTCGGCGACCTGGTCGTGCGCGACGGCCTCGTCGTCCATCTCCCCTCGGGGGAGCGGATCGGGCACCGGGTGGCCGTGAGCCTCCTCGCCGCGCACCGCGCCAACCGCAGCCTGGTCCTGCGCGAGTCCGACGCCCGCGCGGCCAGGCGCTTCTCAGGTTGGCTGGAGGCGGTCGGCTCGTGCGTCCGCGTGCGGGCGCTGGGCAACCGCTACTACCAGCTGGCCGTCTCGGATCCCGAGAAGGAGGCCTGAGGTGCGGCTCGACCCCGCCGAGGTCCCCGAACTGCCCCTGCTGGCGGCGCTCGTCGACGCTTCCGGCGCGGAGATGGCCAGGACCCCCGAGTGGACCGGTCCGCTGCCGGGCACCGTCAGCTTCCGGGCCGGTGACGGCGCCCTCCTGGTCGCGCCGGACGTTCCCACCCCCCATCTGGACGCGGCGATGGCGGCGCTGCTGGAAGAGTTGAACGCAGCCGAGACGGCCGTCACGGGCGAGGCCCGAACCCGGCTCCAGGTGCTGCGCGCTGGGCTGGACCTGGTGGCGGGGCGGCCGCCGGCCGGCTCGGCAACAGCAGCCGAGGTCATGGACCTGGCCCGGACCGTCATCCCCGCGCGCACCCACGGCCTGCGCGTCAGCGTCGTGCCGGCGCCGGAGATGACCGTCCCGGCCCCGGCCGCGCTGGCGCTGGCGCTCACC
>JALYZG010000013.1 GCA_030948965.1 Candidatus Dormiibacterota bacterium
ACCGCCTGCGTCGATCACCGCATAAAAATAGTTCATGCTATCTTTATCCGGACGCATGAGCACCGCCCTCGTCACCGGAGCGTCGCGTGGCCTGGGCCGGGCGCTGGCCGAGGGGCTGGCTCGGACCGGCTGGTCGCTGGTCGTTGACGGCAGGGACGCCGCCGCCCTGGAGCAGGCCGCGGCCGAGATTCGAGGAGTGCAGGCAGCGGGAGCGGACCTGGTCGCACTTGCGGGTGACGTGACCGATGCCGAACACCGGCGGGCTCTCGCCGGCGCAGCCTACGCACTCGGCGGCCTCGACCTGCTCGTCCACAACGCGGGCGTCCTCGGGCCAAGCCCCTTGCCCCCGCTCGCCGACTACCCGCTGGCCGGTCTGCGCGAGGTCCTCGAGGTGTATGTCGTCGCCGGTCTCGGGCTGCTGCAGGAGACCCTGAGCCTGCTGCGCGCGGCGCCGGCCGGCGGTCGGATCGTGATGGTCTCCTCGGACGCGGCGGTGGAAGCCTACCCCGGTTGGGGCGGCTACGGCGCGGCCAAGGCCGCGGCCGATCGCCTGGCGGCGGTGCTCGCGGCTGAGGAACCCGCGCTTCGCGTCTGGGCCCTCGACCCGGGCGACCTGCGCACCCGCATGCACCAGGCGGCGTTTCCGGGCGAGGACATCTCCGATCGGCCCACCCCGGAGGCCGTGGTGCCCGCGATCCTGGGGCTCATCGACTCCGATCGGCCCAGCGGGCGGGTCCGCATCGCCGACCTCACGTCCCCCCGGGAAGGCAATTGAGCACCGTCGTCGCGCCTGCGCTGGACTTCGACCTTCCGCCCGAGCTGGAGGCGACCGAGCCGCCCGAGGAGCGGGGCCGGGGCCGGGACGACGTCCGGCTCCTCGTCTCGGAACGCTCGAACGGCCGCCTCGAGCACCGGGCGTTCGCCGACCTGCCGGCGCTCCTGCGACCCGGCGACCTCCTCGTCGTGAACCGGTCGCGAACCCGGCCCGCCGCCCTTCGCGGCACGGTCGACGGCGAACCCGCCACCGTCCACCTCTCGGCCCGGCGCGACGATGGCGCCTGGGTCGTGGAGCTCCGGCACAGCGAGAGCTCGAGCCGCGGAACCTCGCCCTGGCTCGACGCCGTCCCGGCCACGATCATAAGGCTGCCGGACGGCGGCACGGCCACGCTCCTGCGCCCGGCCGCCGAGCGGGTCGGGGCCGGTGTCCGTCTCTGGGCCGCCGAGTTGGAATTGCCGGGACCGACAGGCGACTACCTGGCGCGATGGGGAAGGCCGATCGTTTACGCGCACACCGGCCGGCCGCGCCTCCTGCACGCGTACCAGACCGTCTTCGCGGACGAGGACGGGAGCGCGGAGATGCCTTCCGCCGCGCGTCCCTTCACGACCGAGCTCGTCACGCGGCTGATTGTCCAGGGAGTGGGACTGACCGCGGTCCTCCTGCACTGCGGCATCTCCTCGGCGGAGGCCGGTGAACCGCTTCAGGCCGAGTGGTTCTCGGTGCCGGCGGTGACCGCCCAGCGCGTGAACGCGACGCTCCGGCTCGGCGGCCGCGTGATCGCGGTCGGCACGACGGTCGTGCGGGCTCTCGAGAGCGCGGTCGCGGAGCCCGGTCTCGTGCTGCCGGCCGAGGGCTGGACCGACGCGGTCGTCGATCTCGAGCACCCGCCGCGAGTCGTCGGCGCGGTGCTCACGGGCTGGCACGAACCGCGCGCCTCGCACCTGGCCATGCTCGAGGCGATCGCGGGTCCCGATCTCCTCAGAGCGTCGTATCGGGCGGCACTGGCGCACGGGTACATGTGGCACGAGTTCGGCGACAGTCACCTGGTGCTGCCTTGAGCGCCACGGGCCGCACGTCGGAGCCGGTCGAGCTGGCGCCGGTCGAATCGGCCGGGGCCACGCTCGGGCTGAGCACACTGCCGGCCGGTCGCAGGGCCGTGCTGGAGGCCCTCAAGCACGCGGGCGAGGCCTCCGCCGAGCACATAGCGACCGCGATCGGGGTCACGGTCGGGGCGGTGCGCCAGCAGCTCGCTGGGCTGGAGTCGGAGGGCCTGGTCGCGCATCGTGACGAGCGCCCCGGTCCTGGGCGGCCGCGGCGCCGGTACTGCCTGACGCCCGCGGCGGAGGCGCTCTGGCCTAAACGCTACGGGCAGCTCGCGAACCAGCTGCTGGGCTTCGTGGAGCAGGATCAACCTGCCCTCGTCGGCAAGGCTTTCGAGCGCCGGGCCCGCGACCGGGTGGCCAGGGCTCGGATCCGCCTCGAAGGCAGGTCGTTCGACGGCCGCGTCCGGGAGCTGACGCGCATCCTCGACGAGGACGGCTACGTCGCCGACTGCGAGCCGGCGGACGATGGCTCGTGGAGGATCGTCGAGCACAACTGTGCCATCCTCGACGTGGCCGCCCGCTACGGCATGGCCTGCACGAGCGAGATCGCCTTCCTGCGCGCCGTGTTGCCCGACGCCGAGGTCGATCGCATCCGTCACAAGATGGCGGGCGACTTCGTCTGCGCGTACAGCGTCAGGCCGCTCGCCGAGGGGTCCACGTAGCCGGCCGCCGACGCGGTACTAGGTACCCTTCCAAGCGCCGACATGCCCGCTGCCGAGCCCGAGAACCCGGATGGCTCCGACGCCGCCGCGATGAGTGTCCCCCGCGCCCAGCTGATGGAGCGGGTCGTGGCGCTCTGCAAGCGCCGCGGCTTCGTCTATCCCTCGAGCGAGATCTACGGCGGCATCAATGCCCTATACGACTACGGCCCGTATGGCGTGGCCCTGCGCCGCAACATCCGCGCGCTCTGGTGGCGCCACGTGGTGGAGCTGCGCGACGACGTGGTCGGCCTCGAGGCCTCGATCATCATGAACCCCGAGGTCTGGGTCGCCTCCGGGCACGTCGGCGGCTTCACCGACCCGCTCGTCGACTGCCTCGGGCGCTGCCGTAAGCGCTGGCGCTCCGACCACCTGAAGGACGCCTCCCGGTGCCCCGAGTGCGGTGGCCCACTCTCGGCCCCGCGCCAGTTCAACCTCATGTTCAAAACGTACGCCGGCCCGGTCGAGGAGCAGGCGGCCCAGGTCTACCTGCGCCCGGAGACGGCTCAGGGCATGTTCGTGGACTTCAAGAACGTGGTCCAGTCCAACCGCGTCCGGGTGCCGTTCGGCATCGCCCAGCAGGGCCGCAGCTTCCGCAACGAGATCTCGCCCGGCAACTTCATCTTCCGGCTCCGGGAGTTCGAGCAGATGGAGATGGAGTTCTTCGTCCGCCCCGGCACGGACGAGGACTGGCACGCCTACTGGATCGAGCAGCGCCATCGTTGGTACCTGGACCAGCTGGGCCTGAACCCCCAGCGCCTGCGGGTCAGGGCGCACGGGCCGGAGGAGCTCTCCCACTACTCCAAGGCGACGAGCGACGTCGAGTACGACTTTCCGTTCGGCTGGGGCGAGCTGGAGGGCATCGCCAACCGCACCGACTTCGACCTCCGGGCGCACCAGGAACGCTCCGGCCAGGACCTCACCTTCCTAGAGCCGGAGACGGGCGAGCGCTACCTGCCTTATGTCATCGAGCCGGCGGCGGGCGTGGACCGGATCATGATCACCGCCCTCGTCGACGCCTACGACGAGGACGAGGTGCGCGGCGAGACCCGGGTGGTCCTTCGCTTCCATCCCGGCCTGGCCCCGGTGCAGGTGGCGGTGATGCCGCTCTCTAAGAAAGAGGAGCTGATCGGCCCCGCGCGGGAGGTGCAGGAGCTGCTTCGATCCCGGTTTCGGGTGGAGTACGACCAGACCGGCGGCAACATCGGGCGCCGCTACCGGCGCCAGGACGAGATCGGCACCCCCTTCTGCGTCACGGTCGACTTCGATACGCTCCAGGACCGGGCCGTGACCATCCGCGAGCGTGACTCGATGGAGCAGGAGCGCGTCTCGGTGGCGGCATTGCGCGAGAGACTGGAGGAGATGCTAAAGGGATGATCTTCGAAAGCCCTTTGCCGCGCGTGACCATCCCCGAGGCGCCTCTGACCGAGGTCGTGCTGCAGCGTGCGGAACGGCTCGGAGACAAACCGGCGCTGGTCGATGGCCCCACGGGGCGGACCGTGACCTTTTCGCAGCTGCGTCGCGACGTGGACCGGCTGGCGGGGGCGCTTCACGCTCGCGGCCTGCGCCGGGGCGAGCCGTTCGCCGTGTTCAGCCCCAACCTGCCCGAGTATCCGATCGCGTTCCACGGAGTGGTCCGCGCCGGCGGCGTCTGCACCACCATCAACTCGCTCTACACGCCGCGAGAGATCAACTTCCAGCTGGCCGACGCGGGCGCCCGCTTCCTGCTCACGGCACCGCCCTTTCTGGAACGTGCCCTGGAGGCGATCCCGGGCACGAGCGTCCAGGAAGT
>JALYZG010000031.1 GCA_030948965.1 Candidatus Dormiibacterota bacterium
CACGTACCAGGCGGGCTCGCCCGCAGCCAGCGCCAGGCCCACCGGGCGGCCGCCTCGCGCGGGCCCGTCCCAGAGCCCGAACACGCCCACCTCGGGCGCGGCGGCCACCGCCGCGCGCACGGCTCCAAGGTCCGCCGCCCCGGCCAGGATCACATCGGTGGCCGCCACCGGCTCGAAGTCGAGCGTCGGCTGCAGGGGCACCTGGTCGGGCGCCGGCAGCCGCGCCAGCAGCTGGCGGAACTCGAGCCCGTCGAAGACCGCCTGCGCGCGATCGTAGTCGTAGCTCAGCCAGCGCGCCCGCTGCAGGTCGAGCTCGACCGGCACGTCGGTGGCGATGGTGACCATCCGCTTCATCAGCGGCAGGCGGCCGGACGCCTCGCGGAGCGCGTTCTTGACGCGGCCCTCCTTCAGCTCGTCCAGGTGCTCGATGAGGCTTTCGACCGAGCCAAATTGCTGCACCAGCTGGGTCGCCGTCTTGTCGCCCACGCCCGGCACACCGGGGATGTTGTCCGAGGTGTCGCCGCGGAGGGCTTTGAAGTCGATCAGCTGCCGGGGTTCCAGGCCGTAGCGCTGGCGCACCTGGTCGGGGCCGTAGCTGACCGTGTCCGTGATCCCGCGCCGCGGCACCATCGCCTCCACGGCAGGGGTGACGAGCTGCAGGCAGTCGAGGTCGCCGCTGACGATGGTCACCGCCGCCCCGGCCGCCTCGGCCTGCCGGGCGAACGTGCCGATGACGTCGTCCGCCTCGTAGCCCTCGATCCCATAGACCGGGATCGTGAGCGAGCCCAGAACGTCCCGCACCAGGTCCATCTGCACCCGGAGGTCGTCGGGCATGGGCCGCCGGCCCTCTTTGTAGGCCGCATATGCCTCCGACCGGAACGTCTTGCGCCCCACGTCGAACGCGGCGACGGCGTACTCCGGCCGGTCGGCGAGGACGATGGCGAGCATCGAGGTGAAGCCGTAGACGGCGTTCGTCACCACCCCCTGCGTGGTGCTCATCGGGGGCAGGGCGAAGAACGCGCGGTAGATCAGGCTGTGCGCGTCGATGAGGATGAGGCGTCCGCGCCGGGCCCGAGGCATCCCGCAATTCTCACCCACGATGGCTCCCTCCCCCTTGCGGGGAGGGTTGGGGAGGGGCATTGAACCGCCCGCCAGGACCCCTCTCAGCCCGGCGCTATGCTAAGCCTCGGTGACTCTGGAACCAGGAGGCGACCAACGGCCGAGGACATGATCGAGGTCACGGTGGACAGCATCCGGGTGCATCTACCCACGCACCAGCACGTCGTGATCCTAAAAGAGAAGGAGGCCGACAGGTACCTCCCCATCTGGATCGGCAACAACGAGGCCAGCGCCATCGCGATGAAGATCCAGGGCGTGGCGCCCGAGCGCCCCATCACCCACGACCTCATGAACCTGGCCCTCGGCCAGCTTGGGGTGTCGCTCGACCGGATCGTCGTCACCTCGCTCGCCGACGACGTCTTCTTCGCCCGGCTCCACCTGCGCCAGAACGGACGCGACGTGGACGTCGACTCCCGCCCGAGCGACGCGATCGCGCTGGCGGTCCGCGCCGGCTGCCCCATCTTTGTCGCCACCGAGGTGCTGGACCGCGCCGGCGTCATCCCCGAGAAGGACGACCAGGAGTCGGGCGACGAGGAAGTCGACGACGATCGCCTGGCGGTTTTCCGTGACTTCGTGAACAGCCTCAACCTGCCCGACTTGCCGGACGAGCCCGGCGGGCGGGGCGGCGCCTCCCAGAGCTGACCCGCCGCCGGATGCCCTCCGACGACGACCTCACCCCCCGCCGCCGGGAGACTCTCGTCCTTTTGCGGCGCATGGCCCCGACCGGCGAGGGCGTGCACTATTCGGACGTCGGCCGCGAGTTGGGCGTCTCGCCCTGGACGGCCTACGGCCTGTTGCGCGAGCTGCAGCGGGCGGGATTCGCGGTCCGCTCCTATGCGGCGGGCCGAGGCGCGCCCCGGGGCGGCCGCTCCCGGATCCTGTTCAGCCCGGTCACGCCGGCTCCGATCCCACTCCCGACCGACCTGCCCGAACGCCTGCGCGGCGCCTTCGAGCACTTCGCCGCCATCGCCGACGGGGCGGCGGCGGCCAGTGCCTACGTCAGCGAGACCCTGCAGGCGGGCGGTGACCTGTCCCTTCACCTGGGCTTTTGGATGACCCGGCTGGAGGCGGCCGGACGCACCGCCAGCGAGGCCATGAGCTCCATCCTGGAAAGCCGCGCGGTGCCCGCGGCCAAGATCCAGACCCTGGCCGCCATGGGCCTCGGCACCGAGCTGTCCCGCCTTGGTCGCACCCGCCTGGCCGGAGGTGTCGTGGCGACTGTGACGCGCCTCTCCGGCCGTCTGGAGGAGGCCCAGAAGGGGTCGGATGCGACCCTGGCCGCGCTCGTCGACGCCGCCCGCGCGCTTCTGGCGGCGCAGCGCAACCGGCCCGGGGCCGCGGCGCCGTGAGCGGGCGCCGGGTGGCCGTGGTGACGGACTCCACGGCCGACCTACCCCCTTGGCTGGTCCGGGAGCGGGGTCTTACGGTCGTGCCCCTGACCGTCATCATGGGCGGCCGCGGTTACCTGGATGGGGTCGAGATCACGGCCGCCGAGTTCTACGAGCGGATCGCCGCCCCGGGCGCCACCGCGACCACCTCCCAGCCCGCGCCCGGCGCCTTCCAAGAGGTCTATGACCAGCTCCTGGCCGACCATGACGAGGTGGTTTCGGTGCACATCTCCAGCCGGCTCAGCTACTCGGCAGCCGTCCAGGGCGTCGAGCTGGCCGGAGCCACGCCCCGGGTGAGGGTGATCGACTCCGGTCTCGTCTCCATGCCGCTCGCCCTGCACGTACTGGCGGCGGCCGCCCTGGCCGAGGGTGGCGCGGACGCCCGGACGATCGTCGACCGGCTGCAGGACCTGCGCCGGCGGACCCGCGTGTACTTCATGGTGGGGACGCTCGAGTACCTGCGCCGTGGGGGCCGCATCGGCCGGGCCAGCGCCCTCCTGGGCTCGGTGCTGCAGGTGAAGCCGGTGCTGACGATCGAGGACGGCCAGGTCGCGCCCCTGGAGCGGGTCCGGACCCAGGACCGCGCACTGGCCCGGGTGGTCGAGCTCGCGGCGCGGAATGAAGGACAGGACGGCGGGCAGCTCTGCGCGATCGTCGGCCACGCCGTCAGTGAGGGCCCGGCGGAGCGGATCGCCGACGCGCTCGAGAGCCGGGCGGAATCGCTCCTCGTCCTGCCCCTGGGACCGGTGGTGGGGGCCCACGCCGGTCCTGGCACGGTCGGAGTCGGCGTCTATCCCGCCGAGATGATGCCTTTAGCCCTCAGACGGTTGACGTCGGCCTCCGCCAGCTGATCCGCCCCGGCTCCGCCAGCTTCACGAGCCGCTCCGCCCGCGCCAGCGACTGCAGGTGAGCCAGGCCCTCCTGGAGGGCCATCCGCATCTCGAAGAGGTCGGGGCGCTCGCCCCAGATGGCCACCGCCACCTGCCAGCCGTCAAGCTCGTCCGACCCGATCGCCTCCAGGATCTGTTCCTTCCGGCGTTCGTGGTGCCGGGTCAGCGCGTCGACCCGCTCCCGCGCGGCTGCGAAGGGACGGCCGTGCGCGGGGAGGACGAGCCGCGGCTCCCGGTCCGCGAGACCGCGCAGGCCCTCGGTGTAGTCGTCGAGCGGGTCGGGGGTGCTCTGCGGATGGAGCCCGATGTTGGGGCTGTCGTCTGGCAGCAGCTGGTCGCCCGCAAAGAGGACCCCTGCCTCCACGTCGACGAGGCAGACATGACCGGGCGAATGACCGGGGGTCCACACGATGTGGAGCCGCCGCGTGCCCATCTCGAGCGTCTCGGCCCCGTCCAATTGCAGGACTGGCAGCGCCGGCTCGACAAAGGCCCTGATGCCGCGCGAGGAGTTCTTGAGGATGGTCGCCTCCGCTTCGGGCACCCCGTGCAGCTCCAGGTAGAGGCCGACCTCCTCGACCAGCTGCTCGATCTCCAGGTAGCGGGGGTGCACCATCGGCACCTCGAGCCGGTGCAGGAAGAGCTCGGCTCCGTCGCGACCAGTCAGCTCGCCGGCCGCCCCGTAGTGGTCGGGGTGGATGTGTGTGACTACCAGTCGGCGCAGGAGGGCAGCCGGTCCGCCCACCTCGCGCACGGCGGCCCGGATGAGCTCGTAGGACTCCTCCGACCTCATGCCGCAGTCGATCATGTCCACCTGCGCCCCGCGCGGCAGGAGGAAGCAGTTGACGAAGCCATCCTCCCACGGAATCGGCAGCCGGAGCTCGAAGACCCCCGGACCGACCTCGTTCAGGTCCATTCAGCCACGCTCCAGACGCCGCGCCGTGGCGGGGCGTGGCCGTGTCAGCATGCGACCCCGCCGGGAATCGAAAGACTAGCTCGAAACACTAGAGCCAGACCCCGCTCAGGTCGGCCCGGCCGCACTCCAGACTCACGCCGCATAGCGCTGTATAAGATGGGTCAGTGTTCATGCCGCAAGGCGTCATTAGGAGGCCATACATGACGGACGAGCTGACCCCGGAACAGGTGTTCCAGCAGATGCCAAATGATTTCCAGGCTGACAAGGCGGGCAGCCTTGCCGCTGACATCCAGTTCGATCTCAGCGGCGCCAACCCCGGCCGCTGGTGGGTGAAGATCGCCGACGGCAGGGCGGAGACGGGGCAGGGCGATGTGGCCAACCCCAAGCTCACCCTCCGCGCCGACTCCGCGGACTGGGTGAAGATCGCCACCAACCAGCTGGACCCGACCTCGGCCTTCATGAGCGGCAAGCTGAAGCTGCAGGGGGACATGGGCCTCGCGATCAAGTTCGGGACGCTGTTCCGCCGAGCCTGACGCCGGCGGCCGCGGAGTCGCGAAGGGAGGGGATCGTCGGCTTCCCCTCCCTTTTTCTTCTTGTCCTTGCGCGCCGGGGAATCGCCGCCCGCCCGGCCCGGTTTCGATCCTGGCGGGGCGGGGAATCCTGCTCCCGAACCGCCGCCGCCGGGAGGGCTTTTTCAGCAGCTCAGCCTGAGGTAAAGCGGCCCAGCATCTCGTCAGTAAAAGTGATAGTGTTGCAGCCTTCAACCGGCGGCCAAGCGACGGGGAGCTTCTTAGATGACACGAGAAGACCAGGAAAGGGCCAGGAGACTCGAGGCGAACCGCTCCGCGTTGACGCGGCTGGCGAACCAGTTCGAGGCCGACGCGGGCCTCGACCGTCCCATCGCCGAGATCGTGGGTGACGTGGTCAGCCGGGATTACGAGGACACCGACTTCGCGGCTGTGCTGGCCGATCGGGAAGTCAGCGACTCGCTGATGCAGGTCCTGGAAGAGAACCGGGAGCAGGTGGAGCGGGCCCTGATCCGCCTCACGGAGGGCAAGTACGGCGAGTGTGAGGACTGCGGCGAGCCGATCGCCACCGAGCGCCTCCGCTTCCGGCCCGAGGCCACACGCTGCGTCGTCTGCCAGTCCCGCTGGGACCGCCTCAACCGCCGCTCGGCCTAGACCGCGGCGTGGGCGCGTGTAATCTTGTAAGTCATGGCTGAGGCGTTCCTGAACAGCTACCACAACGCGAGCACGCCGCCGGCCACCGACGTGCCTCCGGATCTGGCCGGCTTCATGCTCGCGGCGGACCCGGTCCTGACCCAGGCGGCGGAGCTGGCGCGCGTGGTGACGAAGGCGCACCAGGGCGCCGCGGCGCAGCTGATCGGAGAGGGCTGGGCCTACGCCCGGAAGTACTTCTCGCTGTCTGAGAAGTACGCGGCCTGGGCCGACTACGACACGCCGGCCGGGGGCGTCGGCATCCACGCCTACGCGCACAAGATCGACAAACCGCTGCGCCTCACCGACGCGGAGCTGCGCGCGCACCCGGAGTGGCGCAACTTCGGCCCCGAGCTCGGCCGCCACCCTCCGATGCGAGGCTGGCTGGTCGCGCCACTGGTCGGCTCCGACGGCGCGAACTACGGGTTCATCCAGGTTTCGGATCGCCTGAGCGGCGACTTCTCAGAGCAGGACGAGGCCAACCTCGTGCGCCTGGCCACGCTGACGTCGACCGCGCTGGACGCGCTGGCCCAGCTCCACCTGCCCGACTACCGGCCACTGAGCGCGCGGCCGAGCCAGCGCTGAGCCGGCCACGGCGGCTGCGCGCGCTCCCGTAGTCATTCATCCGCCGGCGTTCGCACCCTTGCGCGCTCCGCAAGCGTGTATTCGCCGGCGGATGGCCCGCTCGGCCGCGCGTCCGAAGTGCCTCAGACTCCGTACACGACGGACTTTTGTTCGGTGTACTGGTAGTACGCCTCGACGCCGTGCTCTTTGCCGAAGCCCGACTCCTTGGTGCCACCGAACGGCAGCTCGTCGTGCGCGATCTGGAGCGCGTTGACCCACGTATAGCCGGCCTGCAGCTCCATGACTGCTCGGTGGGCGGCGGCCATGCTCGAGGTCCAGATCGACGAGCCCAGGCCGAACGGTGAGGCGTTGGCCCGGCGCAGGCCCTCGTCCAAGTCGGCGATGGGCATTACCGGCAGCGCCGGTCCGAAGACCTCCTCGGTCACCATGCGCGACGCGTCGGGCACGTCGACCAGGATCACGGGGTTGATGAAGTTGCCCTTCTCGTACTCGGGCCCCTGCGGGCGGCCGCCGCCGAACAAAACCTTGGCTCCCCGCTGCAGCGCGTCCTCGACCTGGGCCTCGACCTCCGCCCGCTGCGTCGTGGTGTGCATCGGGCCCATGCGGCTGGCGCGGTCCATCCCGTCTCCGGGCTTCAGCTTCTTGGCCCGCTCCACCAGCCGCTCGAGGAGCCCGTCCAGCGCCCCGTGCTGGACGTAGAGCCGCTTCACGGCCAGGCAGGCCTGCCCGCAGTTGAAGAAGCGGCCGACGGAGATCGCTTTGGCCGCCTCGTCCAGGTCGGCGTCGTCGAGCACGATGCACGGGTCCGAGCCACCCAGCTCCAGCACCACCTTCTTCAAATAGGGCGCCGCGGCGGCCATCACTTTCTTGCCGGTCGGGGTGGAACCGGTCAGCGCCACCTTGCGGATCAGGGGATGGGTCACGATGGCTTCCCCGGTGGCCGACCCCAGGACCACGTTGACCACGCCCTCGGGCAGGCCGCCCTCGATCAGCGCGTCGATGCAGCGCAGGGTGGACAGCGGAGTTGTCGAGGCCGGCTTCAGCACGACGCAGTTGCCGGCGGCGATGGAGGGCGCAACCTTGTTGGCGGCCAGCGTGAGAGGGAAGTTCCAGGGCACGATGGCGCCCGTCACCCCGATCGGGCGCCGCAGCACCAGGCCGTAGGCGCGCGTGTCAGGCAGGTTCACGTACTCGCCGTGGACCTTGTCCGCCAGGTCCGCGAACCAGGCGATGTTCTCGCCGAAGCGCTGGGCCTCGAGGCGCGACTCGAGCAGCGTCTTGCCCTGCTCGGCCGTGAGCACCGGGGCGATCTCCTCGACTTTGCCCAGCATGTGGGCGGCGGCCTTGTGCAGGACGCGAGCCCGCTCCGCCGGCGCCAATCGGCCCCAGCCGGCCTGCGCCTTCGCCGCCGCCTGGGCGGCGCGCTCGACGTCTTCCGCGCCGCCGTTCGGAACCTCGTCCACCACCTCGCCAGTGGCCGGGTTCATCACCTTGTAGGTCTGGCCGGACGCCGCGCTGGCGTGCTCGCCCTCGATGATCATGGTCGCCACTTGGAGCACCCCCCGATGTGTCGCGGATATTCTCGATTCAAGCCGGAGACACCATTATTGGGGCGCCGGGCCCCGCACGCACTGGAGGCAGCCCCATGCCCGTGAGACTCGAGCGAGAAGGCGCGGTCGGCGTCATCGTCCTCGACCGGCCGCCGGCCAACAGCTACGACTACGACTTCCTGCGCGAGTTCGGCGCCGCCATCGACGACCTCCGTGTGGACGAAGGGGTGCGGGCCGTGGTCGTGGCCAGCGCGGCCGAGAGGTTCTTCAGCGCCGGCGCGGACCTCAAGGCGTTCGCCGCCGGCTCGCCCCGGCGCCGGTCGATGACCGCCGCCCTTGGCAACGAGGTCTTTCGCAAGATGGAGACCACGCCCCTTGTATTTGTGGCCGCGATCGCCGGCCACGCGTTGGGAGGCGGCCTGGAGCTGGCCCTGGCCTGCGACCTGCGATTCGCGGCCGAGGGTTCGTACAAGCTGGGCTTGACCGAGACCAGCCTCGGCCTCTTCCCCGGCACCGGCGGCACCCAGCGCCTGCCGCGGCTCGTCGGCCTCTCCCGGGGCATCGATCTCATCGCCAACGGGACCACGTTCGGCCCTGCCGAGGCGAAGGAGATCGGAGTGGTGGACCGCCTCCTGCCCGATGCCGCCGGGTGTCGTGCGGAGGCGATGGCGTATGCCGCCAAGCTGGCCGCCGGCGCGACGGAGGGGGTCGGCCGGGCCAAGGTGGCGGTGCAGATGGGCTATGGCTCGCCCCTCGACCTGGGCTTGGCCATCGAGCGCGAGGCGATCGCCCGAGTATTCGTGTCCGAGGACGCCGACGAGGGCATCAAGGCCTTCACCGAAAAACGGCCGCCCGTCTACCGGGGGCGATGAGCTCACGCGCCGCCGGTCCAGAAGCCGTCGGGGTCGAGGCGCCGGATCTGAGCCAGCTCCGCGGCTGACGGCGGCGGCGTCTCTCCGCAGTCCGGGGCCACCGCCAGGTCCCAGCCTGTGGCCGCGCGGACTTCCGCGACTGTCCGGCCGGGATGGACCGAGGCCAGGCGCGCCTCGCCTCCTTCCGCCGGGAAGCGGAGCACGCCGAGCGTGGTCACGATCGCCGCCGGGCCGCCACCGAGCAGGCCCTGACGCCGCCGCCAGCCGGGGCTGCCGTCACCGTGGCCGGGCGACGTGATGTAAGAGACGCGCTCCACGAGGCGCCGCGGCTCGTGGCTCATCAGCGTCACCCAGCGCCGGGAAAGGATGGCGATGTCGGCCGCGCCGCCGGACCCGGGCAGCTTGGTGCGAGGCTGCGCCGGGTCGCCGATGTAGCTGGTGTTGAGGTTGCCGAAACGATCGACCTCGGCGCCGCCGATGAAGCCGAGGTCCACATCGCCCTGCGCCATGAGCGCCATGAGGTTGGACATCCGCGTCGCCCACAGCGCCCCCGCCACGTTGGGCGGGTCCGCCATCGTGCCCAGGAAGGCGGCCGCCG
Source organism: Candidatus Dormiibacterota bacterium (assembly GCA_030948965.1). GTDB lineage: Bacteria > Chloroflexota > Dormibacteria > Dormibacterales > Dormibacteraceae > JALYZG01. The sequence continues at coordinate 9,133 of JALYZG010000031.1, forward strand.
GCTGGTCCCGCATGAGGCCCACCTCGAACAGGGCGCGGGCCTTCGGCGCGTGCGTGCCGCGGGCCACGCCGTAGGCCAGGATCGGCAGGCGCATGCCCACGAAGACCACGTCCCCGTCATAGATCTCACGAGCCGCCGCGGCCACCATCAGCTCCTGCGCTGTGTGCTCACTCATCCCCGTAGTCCACGGGCGCCGCCGGCAGACGGCGGGTGATGCGGATCGAGTCGAGGTTCAACTTGCGCATGTAGGCGGCGCGGTCCGGGACGTCCAGCACCCACTCGCGCAGCCAGCCCTGGAACTCACCCTCGTCCCGCGAGCGGCGGCCGTACTCGCGAAACGCTGCGTGGTCACGACGCCAGTGGCCCTGAAGGGGTGCGGGGTGGGCGCCCCCCGGTTCAGGGACCACGGCGGCCACCTTGGTTTCCGGCAGCAGGATGCGGTTGGGGTCGGAGAGGGCGACCGTGTCGTCCACCAGTTCCTCCGTAACCACTATCACCCGGCGCGCCGCCAAACCCGCCTCCTCGGTGATGCCGAGGGGGCCCCAGGCGTGGGCGCGACCGTAGGCGTCGCAGCGCTGTACATGGAGGACCGCCACGTCGGGGCGTAGGGCGGCCACGCGCACGCTGCCGTCCACCACCTGAAGGTCTGGGTTCGTGCGCAGGATGTCGCTGCCAAGGAGCGTCCGGGTTGGGATGTACGGCGAACCCCAGGCCCCCGCCCAGAGCCCCAGCGCGATGGAGAAGTTGGAGTGGTCGCGCACCTGCAAAGATCGCGGCCTACCCTGCTCGGTGGCTCGCCGGTAGCAGTGGCCGAGGCCCTCCGAGACCAGCCCGACCCAGGCCGCGACCACACGCTCCACGCAGCCGGCCCCGATCAACTGGTCGAAGAGCGCGTCCGAGATGGGGCCGATCAGCGTCAAGTTTCGGCGCCCTTGGCGGATCATCTCGTGCCCGGCAGCAAAGGGGATGGCGGCTTCGAGGCTGGTGCCTATTGCCACCGATGAC
>JALYZG010000038.1 GCA_030948965.1 Candidatus Dormiibacterota bacterium
GCGCGGCTCGGACCTACTGCTCAGCCCCGGGGCGTCACCCCGCGTCCGCCGCGATGGCGTGCTCCACGTCCTCTGGCCGGACGCCCAGCCGCTGACCGAGGCCGACACCGCAGCATTGCTCCGCCCGCTCCTCACGCCAGAGCAAGCCCATGCCCTGGAGGCCGACCGCAGCCTGGATTTCGCTTTCACGTGGCGTGAGTCCGCGCGCTTGCGCGCCAACCTCTTCTATCAGCGGGGCGGCCTGGCGGCCGTGTTCCGCGCCCTGCCGCTGCACATCCCGGGCTTCGACGAGCTGGGCGTGCCGGAGCCCGTCCGGGCCCTGATCGGCCGCCACCAAGGCCTGGTCTTGGTCACGGGGCCGACCGGCTCGGGGAAGTCCACCACCCAGGCGGCGATGATCGACCACCTGAACCGGACCCAAGCCTGCCATGTGATCACCGTCGAGGACCCGATCGAGTACATCCACGCCCACGCCCTGGCCCTCGTCGACCAGAGGGAGATCGGAAGTGACGCGCTCAGCTTCCCTCAGGCTCTGCGGGTCGCCTTCCGCGAGGACGCCGACGTCGTGCTGATCGGCGAGATGCGGGACCCCGAGACGATCGAGGCCGCCCTGGGAATCGCCGAGACCGGGCACCTGGTCATCGCCACGCTGCACACGAACGACTCGGCCCAAGCCCTCGACCGTGTCATCGACTCCTTCCCGGCCGGCCGCCACCAGCAGGTGCGCACGCAGCTGGCCAACACCCTCGCCGGAGTTGTCTACCAGCAGCTGCTGCCCGCGGTGGGGGGTGGCCGGGTCGCCGCCTTCGAGGTCCTGATCGTCAACTCGGCCGTGCGCACCCTGCTGAAGGACGGCAAGACCAACCAGATCCGGACCCACCTCCAGACCAACGTGCGCGACGGCTCCCAGACATTGGAGCGCCACCTGAGCCGGCTCGTGGCCGAGGGTCGCGTCAGCGAGGACGACGCCAGGCAGCGGTCGCTCTACCCGGACGAGATCGGCCGCACCTGAGAGCGGCCGGACAACGAAGGAGCCGGGGATCGCGCCCCGGCCCCTCCGCGATGGTGGAAGTCCGCGTGACTACGGGTAACTGTCCTGCACGACCTGGCCGTTGGTGGTGCAGTGGTAGAAGCCGTGGGTCGTCGACACGGGCTGTCCGTTGACGACGCTTCCGCGTAGATATTTGGACGCCAGACTGACTACCTGCCCATTGGTGGTGGGTGGGTTTGCCTGCACTTTCACCGGGAATAGCGTCATGTCTTGCGTCCCGGGTTGAGCGTTCACAGCATTGGTGGGGCATGCGTCGACTGCGGCGACGCCCTGGTCGGCCAGCATGGTGTCGTAGGCGTTCTGGACCGTGACCAGTTCGGCGGCTCCAGCCCGCTTGTTGGCCACCTCGGTCAGGCCCACCAGGCTCATCGTCACGACCGCGGCCAGGATGCCGAGGATCGAGATGACGACCAGGAGCTCGATCAGCGTGAAACCCTTCTGGTTGTTGCGCTTCTTCAGGACCCGGGCCAGGGTCTCCATGCGTCGGTGTCTTACGTTCAACATGTCCTCCAAATCAGTTCGCCGGAATCACTAGTCACCGTCAGCAGCTCGGGCATAGGCTCACGGCCCCCCCGGAAGATGTGGGTGCCAGCCCAGCACCCAGGCCACGCCCAGCGCGACCACCGCCCAGATCAGCACAGCAAAGACCACCAGCAGCACGCTCTGGACGCGCGCCGGCAGCCGCGGCCTCCGGCCTCCTAGCGGCTCGCCACCGTGGTCGAGCAGGTTCAGCTCCGGGAACGCCATCAATCGGCCCTCATCGCCAGTCCCAGGTTGGCCAGCAACGTTCCCGAGGGCAGGCCGGCCGGCCGCAGCGGGGAGTGGCCGTTCAGGAGCTGCGAGGCCGGACGCACCGGCACATGGAGCGGCAGCGTCGCGAACTCGAGGTCGCCCGCCAGCACCATCGGACCCGCGGCCGCGCCGGGGCCCGCGCCCCCGGAGCCGGCCGCTCGCGTCAGCATCTTCTCGACGACCGCCGGCCATCGTTCGGGCTCGGCGCCCAGCGGGGCCACAGCCGAGTAGGGGGCGTGGCCGGTCGCAACCACGGTCAGGTGAGCGTGGCCGGACGCCGCCTCGAGGACCGTGCCCTCGCCCAGGCTCAGCGCCCGGCTCAGGGCCAGCCAGCGCGGCTCGATCACCTCACACGTCAGGCCCGCGCCGTGGGCCACGTCCATGAGCCGCTTCACAACGTCCGCCCAGGCCCCCGCCAATAGCACCCTCACGCCGACCGGCGAGCGGTCGATCACGTGGTACGACCACCGCGCCTGCCCGGGCGGGAAGGGGAGGCGGCGCTCGGCCGTGTAGCGCATCGCCCGGCGCAGGTGGCGGGAGGACATGTTCGGCAGCTCGACCACAGCGCTGACGACCGCCTCGTCGGCGATGGCGATCCGCGCCCGCCGAGCGGTGATGCCGGCCGCCGCCAGGGTCGCGGCCAGGCGGGCGGCCATGTCCGCTGGGTCCGCGGGATCGCCGCGGTGCATGTCGTCGGGGCGCAGTGCCCGCACCAGCCAGCGGCTGACGCTGCCGGCCTGGACCTCCATCACCGTCATCCGGCCGAGACCGAGGTCGAGGCACAGCAGGGGGCTGCCGCCGGCTGCCATTCAGATCGCCCCCGCGAAAGCCAGGCGAGCGGGTACTGACGCGTCGGCGCTGACCAGGACGTCCGCCTCCTCCACGGTGCTGGTCGGCGTCTGGCTGGGCGCCGCGAGCAGGAATGCGGCCCCCCATGGGGGCGTGTTCCAGATTCGGACCGAAACCTGGTTCAAGCCCGAGTCGGCGCTGACGAAGCCCGTCGCTCCTGAGCCGAAATTGACGGCCGCCACGTCCAGGGGCGCCTTGCCGACGGTGGCGGGCTGGGCCACCGGTACGAAGGTACCGTCGTTGCGCCCGAGCAGCACGAAGACGGCCGAGCCGGGGCCGGTCAGGACCAAGTCCGTGTTGCCGTCACCGGTCACGTCACCAGCGGCGAGGCCGGCGCACGGCACCTCGATGGTCCAATTCGAGCCTGCGCAGGGGCTGCTCATCGACGTCTTGATCGGAAGCGACGCGGTCAGCGTGGTGCCATTGTTCTGGACGACTGTGACGTCGCCCGTGGCGTCGGCGACGGCCAGATCCGTGTAGCGCCCGGGGCCGAACGCGCCGCTCGTTATCGCGACCGGGCCGCCAGGGATCGGGATCTGCGTCTCCGCGAAGGTGCCGTCGGCCGCCTGGCGGCGCTCGACGAAGATGGTGCGGGCATCCCGGTCGGCGATGGCCAGGTCCTCGGCCTTGCCGCCGTGGCCGCCGAGGTCGAGCGCCACCATCGCGGTCGCGTGGGGACCGGCGATGAACTGCTGCGCGCCGTAAGGCTGGAAGGTGGGCGCCCCGGTTCCGGCGACGCTCTGGAAGATGGCGACACCCGGGCCGGAGGCCCCGCCGACGGGACTGGCGACGCCGACCGCGAGGTCGTCGGACGCGCCGCCGGCGAACGGGCCGGAAGCAATTGCGGTGGCGCCGGAACCCACGTCGTGGCCGTCGGCGCTGCCGGGCACCGGGTTGGCTTGAAGCTCGAACTGGGCGGTGCCGGCGGGCCTGGCCCAGAGCTCGAGGTCGTCCTGGGGGCTGCCCGCCGCCGGCATCACGACCAGACTCGGCGGGCCGGCGAACCGGCCGGCGGCAACGACGAAGCCCTTGATGTTGGGGCCCCCGACCGGCAGATCCTGCTGTTGGCTGAAGCGGCCTCCGCCCTTGCCCGCGTAAAGGCGGACGATACCCTTCCCCCCGGCGACCGCCGCCCCCGGGTCCGACACCACCAGGTCGGTCGCGCCGCTGCCGAGGTCTGTCGCGAAGACTTGCGAGGGCGCGCTTCCCGGCGGCTGGGCCAGGGGGCTGCCCGGCCCGGGCCGGAAGGTGCGGCCGTCGACCCAGCGCGTGAATCGCACCGTCACCGAGGCGGCTGTGTCCCCGGCCACGTGGACGTAGGCCTGGGTGAGATTGGTCAGGTCGCAGTCGAGCTGGAGCTGGACCTGGCTGCCGCTGGACGTCGTCGAGGGTGTGCAGCCCGGAGGGGGGGTTGGGGCGCAGCCCGTGCTCGTGGCGTCCACCCAAGCGCTGACCGCGCCGGTGGCCGTGAGCCAGACGCGCACGTGCTGCCCGGCCGCTGAGCCCAGCGGACCGACCGCGCAGCCGGCCGTGACCGGGAGGCGGACCAGGCCGATGCTCGGCATGCCGGATCCACCGGCCCCCACCGGAATCTCGACACAGCCCATTGCTGGCAGCGGCCGGCCCGCGGCGGGCGCCAGGACGGGAGGCGTCAGGCGCCCCGAGGCGCACGGCAGGGAATGCAGTGTGTCGCCCTGGCCGGCGACCTGGGACACGCCCGCCGCGATGGCGCTGGCCGCGTCGGCGTCGGTTTGGACAGGGCTCGCCACCAGGTCCTGGCGCTCGAGGAGACCCGAGACGGCCGCCGCCAGGCCCCCGGCGGCGGAGAGGACGATGGCCATCGCCACCATCGCGCCGACCAGCGACTGGCCTCGCTGTCCGCGGTTCACGTGCAGGCCGAGCTCGCGGCGGAGCGGAAGTAGACGTACAGGTCCGGCTCGGTAGTGGCGTCGCCGGGGTAGCGCAGGCCCTGGACGAGGACGTACCCGGCGCAGCTGCTGACGGCCTGGGTGCGGAGGACGCTAAAGGCCGGATTGGCGGCGGCGTCCAGCCGACGGACGATCACGTCGGTGCGGCCGGTGGCGGCGTCCGAGCGCACGATTTGGCCACTGGCGGCCGCATAGGCGTAGGCGATCGCCGGTTTGCCGTCCGGCTCGCAGAGGTTGAGCGTCGGCGTCGAGCCGTTCGCCGCGCAGGGCACAAAGCGGTGCACGTCCGCCTGCAGGCTGGCCGGCAGGGCTGTGTTGGCGGCGGCCAGGCCGACGCGGTGGTCCCAGGCCTGGGAGACGTTCTCGGTGACCAGGACGACGCCGATCAGGCCGACCAGCACGAGCCCGGTGATGGCCATCGCCACGATCAACTCCACGAGGCTCGCCCCGCGCTGGTGCGGACGGCGGCGGACAGTGTTCACGATGAAGGCAGGAGGGGCCGGCAGGGGTCCAGGATTTTGGCCGGGCTGACCGCGACCCCGGTGTCAAGCGCCGCCGCGCGGTAGAACACGATGCCCCCGCTGGGCAGGAGCGGGGCGTGGCTGTCGGGGTCGTCGACCTGGACCGTGATCCGCTGCAGCTGGGCGCTTCCGGCGCCGGCGGTAACGATCTTGAGCGCTTCGACATACTGGGGATGGGGGTAGCCGGTGCCGTCGACGGAGTAGGCGGACGCCTGGATCGCCTGCATCTCACCGCGCGCGACGCAGTCGCCCCAGCCGCGATGCACGGCCTGCTTGGCGCCCAGCTGGGCGCTGTCCAGTGCCGCCAGGCCGGCGACGATGGCGATGCCGAGGATCATCGACGCGACCAACGGCTCGACGATCGACTGACCCGACTGAGCCGACCGCCAGGGCCGGCGGGCAAAGCGCTCAGTGGATGGCATGGACCAGCCCGTACATCGGCGCGATGACCGAGATGGCGATGAAGCCGACCATGGCCCCGACGATCAGGATGAGCGCCGGCTCGAGGAGTGTTATCGCCTGCTTCAAGCGGTAGTCCACCTCTTCGGCGTAGTGGGCGGCGGCCTCGTCGAGGTTCGTGTCGAGCTTGCCCGTCTCCTCGCCCACGCGGACCATCTGCACCACCAGCTTCGGGAAGAGGCCGGTCCGCTCCAGCGGCGCCGCGAAGCCCTCGCCGGACAGCATCTGGCCGCGGACCGCGTTCAGCGCCTCCTCGAAGACGTGGTTGCCGAGGGCGCGGTTGGCCGTGTCGGTCATCTGCGCGATCGGGACGCCGGCCCGGACCAGGGTGGCCAGGGTGCGCAGGTAGCGCTCGACGATCGCGTAGCGCATGATCTTGCCCAGCACCGGGATGCGGATGACGACAACGTCCAGCCCGCGCCGGCCGGCCGCCGTTCGGGAGAAGAGGAGAGAGACGATAACCAGGCTGAACATGCCGCCGAGCAGCAGCGCCGCGTGGCCGCGGCTGAAGAGGCCCACGGTCAGGAGGATGCGCGTGGGCAGCGGCATCGTCGCCCGGAACTCGCCGAAGAGGCGCGCGAAGGCGGGCAGCACGTACACGACGAGGACGGTGACCACGCCCAGCGCGAGCGCGACCACGATGGCCGGGTAGATCATCGCGTTCCGCACTTTGCGGATGGCGCTCTCGTCGCGGCTCATGTAGTCGGCCAGCTGGCGCAGGACGTTGTCGAGGTTGCCGCTGACCTCGGCCGACCGGATCATGTCCACGTAGAGAGCGCTGAAGATCCGGGGATGGCGCGCCATCGAGTCGGAGAGCGAGAAGCCCTCGGTCAAATCGGTGACCATCCCCGCTACGGCCCGCTTCATCAGGTTGGAGGTGGCCTGCTCGCTGAGCACGCCCAGGCCCTCCAGGATCGGCATCCCCACACGCTGGAAGGTGGCCAGCTGCTTGGTGAAGAGGATCACCTCGGAGCGCCGGACCCGAATCACGCTGGGGAAGAGCTGCTCCAGGCTCGGCAGCTGAACGCCTTTGCGGATGCTGACGATGTGCAGCCCGTCCGCCCAGAGCCGCTGCTTGACCTGCTCCGACGTCTCCGCCTTGACGGCCCGGCTGACCCGGCGACCGCCGGCGTCGTAGGCCAGGGTGCGATAAGTGGCCATCTAGTTGAGCCACACGCAGCGGATGACCTCGGAGAGTGTGGTGACGTCGGCCGCCACCTTGGCCACCGCGTCCTGACGGAGCGTGACCATGCCGTCCCTCTGGGCCTTCTCCCGGATGTCCTGGGCCGAGGCCCGGGCGCTGACCAGGCGCTTGATCGGGTCGGTCAGCTCCAGGACCTCGAACACGCCGATCCGGCCGCGGTAGCCGGTGCCGGCGCAGTTGGCGCAGCCGCCGCCGTGAAAGAATTCCGCCTTCGAGCGGGCGCCGAACTCCTCCCACAGCAGCATCTCGTCCGGGCTGGGCCGGTAGCGGGTCTTGCAGTAGGTGCAGACGCGGCGCAGGAGGCGCTGCGCGCCCACGCCGATCAGCGCTGAGGAGATGAGAAAACCCTCGATGCCCATCTCGATGAAGCGCTGGGTCGCGCCCGCGGCGTCCGTCGCGTGGATGGAGGTCAGGACCAGGTGGCCGGTGAGCGCGGACTGGACGGCGATCTCGGCCGTCTCGATGTCCCGGATCTCGCCCACCAGGATCACGTCTGGGTCCTGGCGCAGGATCGCCTTCAGGCCATTGGCGAAGTCGATGTTGGCGACCTTGCGGATCTGGATCTGGTTGATGTTGTCGAACGTGTACTCGACCGGGTCCTCGATCGTGGTGATGTTCTGGGCGATCGGGTCCAGCTCGTTGATGGCGGCGTAGAGCGTGGTGGTCTTGCCGCTGCCGGTCGGTCCGCTGACGACGACCATGCCGTAGGGCGAGCTCAGGAGCCGGCTCATGCGCTCGATGCCGCTCAGCTCCAGTCCGAGCTGGTCCAGGCGGAGCAGGGTCCGGCCCTGGTCGAGCAGCCGCAGCACCAGCTTCTCGCCCCAGATTGTCTCCGCCGTCGAGACCCGGATGTCGACCTGGCGGCCGGCGCCCTCGATGCGGATCTGGCCGTCCTGGGCGCGATGTTTGTCGACGATGTCCATGTTGGCCATGACCTTGATCCGGGAGGCCAGCGACGGCCCCATGGCCTTCGGCAGCGTGATGGCGTCGGTCAGCAGGCCGTCGATCCGGAATCGGACCCGGAGCCCCGTGCGCTGGGGCTCGATGTGGATGTCCGAAGCGCGGTCGCGCAGGCCCTGGGTGATGAGCAGGTTCACGATCTGCACGACCGGCGAGGACGCGTCGATCGACTTCAGGCTGAGGGCGCCGTCGGCGTCGACGATCGGCATGCGCTGGGTGAACTCGCGTACGTGCTGGTCGACGTTGCCCAGCACTTTGTAGCGCTGGCGGATCGATTCCTCGATCTCGGCCTGGGGCGCGAACGTCGCCACGACCGGGAGGCGGGCCAGCACCTGCAGCTCGCCCAGCATGCGCAGGTCCTCCGGGTCGGCGCACGCCACTCGCAACGTGCCGGCCGAGATGGTCAGGGGCAGGACCAGGTGGGCGCTGGCGAACGACTCAGGAACCAGGGCCAGGGCCTCTTTCTCGCTGGCGGTCGAGCTGAGCTCGACCGTCGGCCCGGCGGGCGCGGGGGGAGGGCGGGTCGCGGGCCTGGGCCCGGGCATGCGCACACCTGCCTTCCTCTCCACCATCAGGCTTAGGATCGGGGCCGGCGCGGTCTGCGGCGATGGGTAATGAGGCCCGGTGGGGTCCGGTTTGTCCCGATCCCGCCTGTGGCGAGGGCCCGGTCGGACCGGGCGCAGAGCACCGCCCGGCAGAAGCTCCGGGCGGCTACGGCGCGACCAGACCCATCCGGGCTGCGACCAGCATCGCCTCGGTGCGGTTGCGGAGCTCGAGCTTGCGGTAGATCGCGGCCATGTGGTTGCGCACGGTCTTGGGGCTCACGCCGCGCAGGCTGGCTATCGCCGCGACCGGGCGGCCCTGGCCGAGAAGCGTGAAGACCTCCTTCTCAGCCACCGAGAGGCAGGCGATGGGGCCGCCCGGGGGCAGGGTCTGGGAGCGGCTGGCGAGGGCCGTCTCCAGTAGCTTCGAGCCCATCACCAGGTGGCCCTCGAGCACAGCCGCGACGCCGGCCAGCAGCTCCTCGGCCGCCACGTTCTTGGTGAACAGGCCCGCCGCCCCGTGCAGCAGCAGGCTGACGGTGGGAGTGAGCTCGTCGAGCTCGCCGAGCAGGATCACCGGCACCCTGGGGTCCGCGTCCGCCAGCCGGCGTACGACCTCCTCACCGGTCAGCGGCCGGGCCAGCGCGTCACAGAGGACCAGGTCCGCCGGCCCCGACAGCGCCAGTTCCACGCCGCGGGCGGAGTCCGTGACAGTCTCGATCTCAGCCCCGATCGGCGCCCCCGTCAGGAGGCTCCGCATCGCCAGCTGAAACAGGGGCTGGCGGTCGATGACCAGAACGCGCGGCCGCGACCCTGGCGGGCGAGGGTGCAACAGGTCCGGTCCGGGCGAGAGCACGAGCGTCATCGGTGTGCTCGGCAGACTAGGCGCCCGTGGCCTCGGGCGGTAATGGGATCATCGTCCCGGCCGGCCTGGGACCGATGGGCCGCGGCCTCGCGATCGGGACCGGCACGCCTGCGACCGGGGCAAAGGTCCCATTGAGTTCGGGTCCAGCCCAATGCGACGCTGCACCGAAGCGCCGACTGCGGTGTAAAGAAAAGTGGAGGTCAAAACGAGCAATGGGGGGCGAACGAATCAACGCGCGAGCCGGGAGGCATGAATATGGGATCTAGCGCCACGCGCAGCCGCGTGTTCTTCCGAGTCGTGCTGCCGGCCTTGGTCCTGGTCAACCTGGCCCTGGGCCTATTCAACCTGAGCCTGATCGCGCCGCGCACCGGGATCGGCTATGGCGTGATGGCCGGCGCCGCCTTCACCCTGGTCCTGGCCGGATGGCTGGCGGGGGCGTGGTGGTCCCGGCTCTACTGGCGCTCTGTCATGCAGCGCCAGGTCCAGACCTGGCGCCAGGTGGTGGACGCGGTCTTCGGGTGGATCGAAGAATTGCCCGTCACCCCGGACCACCTGCGGCGCCTCAAGACGTCGATCGAGCGCACGATCCCGAACTGACGGCGTGCATGACCTACTTGGTTTTTCCAAGGTGGGATGCGGCGTGAAGGGTGATCGAGCGGGTTGGTGGGCCTGGAAACTGCCCATTGACTTGTGTTTTCCAAGCACGCTAACCTTGCAACGCCCGGGCGGGGGAAATGTCCCGGGCCGGCGCCCAGCCGTGGGTAAAAGTGCCCCAAGGCTGGGCGTCTCCGTACTTGACGAAGAGGCATGTTGAAGCTGAGAGACGACCGGTGATGGTGGCGGAGTTCAGGGCAGGCGATGGCGAGAGGGCTGTCGCCGACGCCGAGCAGCTGGTGCGCACGAACCTGGCTCGGGAGCTGCACGACCGTGTGGCCCAGACGCTGACCGCGATGATCATGGAGATGGAGAATTTCAAGCTGCTGGAGGTGGACCTGGAGCGCGGGGCCGTGCTGGACCAGGTCAGCGCCTATCAGAACTCCACGAGAGAGGCGCTGAGCAACATCCGCGCCATCCTCTACGACCTCCGCGGCGACGAGGAGCTAGGCCTGGAGTTCACCGGCCGGGTGAGGCGCCTGCTCGTCGCCTTCGAGGAGAAGACCGGCATCGCGGCCACGCTGACGGTGGGGGCGGAATGGCCGGCCCGCATCGCAACCGCGGCCGCCGTGAACCTTTATCGAGTGCTCGAAGAAGCGCTCAACAATGTGCGCTTGCACAGCGACGCGCGCGCGGTCGCGGTCTCGTTCGACCTGGCCGAGGACGCCGTCGGGGTGGTCAGCGTTCGTGACGACGGGATCGGCATCAGGCCGTCCTTGGGGGAGCGGGTCGGGCTCGGCATCGTCGGGATGCGCGAGCGAGTATTGCTGCTCGGAGGCGACATCCGTGTCGAGCGGTCGGAACCGCAGGGCACGCACGTGATCGCCGTGATTCCCAAGGAGAGACTTGTATGACTGTTGCCACCCGACCCGTCCGCATCCTCGTGGTGGACGACCAGACACTGTTTCGCACGGGCCTGTCCCGGCTTCTCGCCGAGGACGAGCGGATCGATGTCGTCGGCCAGGCTGAGGACGGCGCCGCCGCCGTGGCGCAGTTCGACGCGCTGGCGCCCGATGTCGTGCTGATGGACGTGAAGATGCCCGAGGTGGACGGCGTCGAGGCGACCAAGCGGATCATGGAGAAGCACCCGGAGGCCAAGGTCCTGATCCTGACCACCTTCGACGCCGATTCCAGCATCATCCAGGCCCTGAAGGCGGGGGCGGCCGGTTACGTACTCAAGGATTCGCAGGCCGACGCCATCGTCTCCAGCATCCTGGCCGTCATGTCAGGCGAGCGGGTGATGGCGAGCGCCGTGGCCAAGCGGGTCCTGGACATGCTGACCGGCACCACGACGCCGAACGAGTTTTACGACGGCTTGACCCCGCGGGAGATCGAGATCCTGAAGCTGCTGGCCAGCGGCATGGCCAACAAGCAGATCGCCTACACGCTTCGGATCAGCGAGAAGACAGTTCGGAACCACGTCAGCAACATGTACGAGAAGCTGCAAATCTTCGATCGCGCCCAGGCCGTGCTCTACGCCGTGCGCAAGGGGCTGGTCGAACTCTGAGCTGACCTGACGCTCTTGCCTCGCCCTGCCTCCCGTCGAGGCGGCGGCGGGCGGCGGGCTATCCTGACCCGCTGGGGTGAAGGCACTGGTCAAGACGGCAGCGGGTCCGGGGCTCCGGCTCCAGCACGTGCCCGACCCCGAGCCGGGGCCGGGCGAGGTGCTGGTCAAGGTCCTCCGGACGGGCATCTGCGGCACCGACCTGCACATCGAGGGCTGGGACGAGGGGGCCGCGGCCACGATCCGGCCGCCGCTCGTGGTCGGCCACGAGCTCGTGGGTGAGGTCCTGCGCCTCGGCGAGGGCGTGGAGTCGGTGCATCCGGGTGAGATCGTCGGCGCTGAGGGCCACATCGTGTG
>JALYZG010000056.1 GCA_030948965.1 Candidatus Dormiibacterota bacterium
CGCTGGCCCCTCTCGACGCGGACCCTGAGTTCTGTGACCAGGTCGTCCACTTGGCCCTCGGTGGGCCGGACCTCGATCTCCGGGTCGACCAGCCCGGTCGGCCGCACGACCATCTCCACCACCTGGCTCGACCTCTCCATCTCGTACGGCCCCGGCGTGGCCGAGACGTACACGATCTGGCCCACGCGCCGATCCCACTCCTCGAAGCTGAGGGGCCGGTTGTCAAAGGCGCTGGGCAGGCGGAAGCCATACTCGACCAGGGCGGCCTTGCGCGAGCGGTCGCCGCCCAGCATGGCCCCGATTTGCGGCACCGCCACGTGCGACTCGTCCACGAAGACCATCGTGTCGTCGGGCATGAAGTCGAGCAGCGTGTAGGGCGGCTCGCCCGGCTGCCGGCGGGTGAGATGGCGGGAGTAGTTCTCGATACCGGCGCAGGTCCCGGTCTCGCGCAGCATCTCGATGTCGAACATCGTCCGCTGCCGCAGGCGCTGCGATTCGAGCAAGCGGCCGTGCTCGTCGAACCAACGGCACCGCTCCTCCAACTCCTCCTCGATATCCCCGATGGCCCGCTCCAGCTTGGCTCGAGGCGTGATGTAGTGGCTGGCCGGGAAGATCGTCAGCTCGTCGCGGGAGGCCAGGATCTCGCCCGTGACCGAATCCAGCTCCTGGATGCGGTCGACCTCGTCGCCGAAGAGCTCGACGCGGTAGACCTTCTCCTCGCTCGCCGGGACGATGTCGACCACATCGCCGCGCACTCGGAAACGCAGCCGGCCGAGGTCGTAGTCGTTGCGCTCGTACAGCATCTCGGTGAGCTTGCGCAGGAACATCTCCCGGCGCAGCGACTCGCCTTTCTTCAGCGCCAGGGACTCGCCCATGTAGTCCTCTGGGGAGCCGATGCCGTAGATGCAGCTGACACTGGCGACGACGATCACGTCGCGCCGCGTCAGAAGGGAGGCCGTGGCGCGGTGACGCAGGCGGTCGATCTCCTCGTTGCGGCTCGAGTCCTTCTCGATATATGTGTCCGAGCGGGCGATGTACGCCTCCGGCTGGTAGTAGTCGTAGTAGCTGACGAAATACTCGACGGCGTTCTGCGGGAAGAGGCGCCGGAACTCGGCGCAGAGCTGGGCGGCCAGGGTCTTGTTGGGACTCATCACGAGGACCGGTCGGCCCAGTTCCTGCAGCACCCAGCTCATGACGTTGGTTTTGCCGCTGCCCGTGACGCCCATGAGCACCTGCTCCCGGCGACCGTCCCGGAGGCCATGGGTCAGCGCCGCGATGGCCTGCGGTTGGTCGCCCTGCGGCTGGAAGGGCGCCTCTAACTGAAAGGGTGACGCCATCTCCATCCGAGTCTACGGCGAACGGGTGTTCGTCGTACCCTTCTCAGACTATGGAGTCGGCCCGCTCCCGCGCTCTGCGCCTGGAGCTGGCGACGGAGGCGTTCGCTCTCGTCGAGACCGGCGTGGGGGTGTTCGTCAGCCTGCTCGCGGGCTCGGTGGCGCTGACCGGGGTGTCGCTCGAATCGGCCATCAAGGTGGTCGTCTCGCTGGTCGTGCTCTGGGCGCTCTGGGCCCGCCGCGCGGCGCGGACCGAGGCGAGGGTGCTGCGGCTTCTCGCCCTCGGCTTCTTCGCGGTGGCCGCGCTCCTGGCGGCCGACGCGATCCACGCGCTGCTGACGGCGCACCACGCCGAGCGCTCCACGCCCGCGCTCATCCTCACGGTCGCGGGCGCGATCATCCTGCCTCCTCTGGTGGTGGCCAAAGGGCGCCTGGCCAAGGCCACGGGCAACCGCGTGCTGAGGTCGAGCGCGGCGAAGACCCGCCTCTACGCGCTGCTGAGCCTCATCGCCCTCGCCGGCATCGTCGTCAGCGACCTGGGCTGGTGGTGGGCGGACTCCGTCGCGGCCCTGGGCGTGGCCGGCCTGGCCGCGTACGAGGGCATCCAGGACTCGCGCGAGGCCTCCGAGCTGCACCGGGAGCACCGGCACCAGGCGGCTCGGCACTGAGCTAGCGAGGAGCGCGCCATCAAAACGTGCATTCGCCGGCGAACGTCCCCCTCCCGCGCCATCTAGACGTGCATCGGCCGGCGCCTGCACGTCTTCTGCCTCGACCCTGCGAGGAGGGGTCGTCGAGAGGTACGGCGTGGATGTCAATTGAGGGAAGCTGGGCCGCGACCAAGCGCGAAACGCGCGGGCGTGACGGCCTCTTTGCCCACGGGAGACGCCTAATCAGGTGGCCGCAAGGCGGCCGCGAGCTCTTCCCGCGATCTGATCTCGAGCTTGTCGTACACGTTGCGGAGGTGGTACTCGACAGTCTTCGGACTCAGGTAAAGCTTGGCCGCGGCCCCCCGCGTGGTCCGGCCTTCGGCGAGGGCGAGTGCCACCTGGAGCTCTTGCGGAGTCAGCAGGTGCCGGGAGCTGTCGTCACGGACCCGGGCCTTTTCGCCGCTTGCGGCCAGCTCCGCCAGTGCGCGCGCCGCCCACGGGCGCGCCCCGAGCCGGTCGAAGGCGGCGAGGGCGGCCCGCAGTTGGCCACGGGCTTCCACCCGCTGCCGGCCACGGCGGAGCCGCTCCCCGTAGCAGAGCTGCGTGCGGGCCCGCTCGAAGGTGTCGGGCGCGTCCGCATGGTGACCCAGCGCTGACTCGAACTCTGCCGCGTAGTGGCCGTCGTCCGCCAGCAGGCCGCGCACCCGTGCGGCGCGAGCAAGTGAGAACGGCTGGCCCTTGGCTACGGCCAGCGCCTCGTGGTCGCTGGCCGCCGCCCGTGCCTCGGCCACCCGTCCCACGCGCAGGTAAGCGTCGACCAGGAGCGGCGCCGGGGCGAGGTCGGGATCGAGGATCTGCGAATCGGCCAGGAGGCGCTGGCAGGCAAGGAGATGGCCGATCGCCGCTTCCGGCCGGCCCAGGCCGAGCTCGAGCTCTGCCAGCGCCGTCATCGTCCACGCCGAGAAAAAACCCATGCCGTAGCGTTCTGAGAGCGCACTGCCCTCCGCGGCGTGGGCCCGGCACTCGTCGCTGCGACCCTCGAGCGCGTCCAGCCACGCCAGGCCCGCGAGGGCGCCCGCCAGCCACGTGAACTGTGTGGTGTCGCGCGCGAGCCGCGTGCCCTCGTCGTAATAGCCGCGCGCTTCCGCCCAGCGCTCGGTGGTGGCGGCGTCGCGCCCGATCAATAGGAGCACCGGCGGCAGGGCCGCGGCGGGGGCGTGCTCGCGGGCGCCGCTCAAGGCCTGGTTCAGCAGCTCGCGGCCAGACTCAGCCTCGCGGAGGAAGGTCCCGGCAATGCAGGCGCAGACAAACACCAGCGGGTTCCAGTCGGCCACTGGCACCGACCGGAACAGGTCGACGCTGACGTGCATGTGTCGCGGTCCGTCGGAGCCGCGGCCGGCCAGGATGGCCAGCGCGCCGTAGGCGACGTGGACGCAGATCGTCACGTCGGGCGGATCCCCCGGGCGTAGCAGCTGCAGCGCCTGCGCGGCCGCGGGCAACATCTCCTCCGGGTAGCCCGCCCCGTAGCTGGCGACGACGGCGTCGGCGAGGATGCGCGCGGCCTTGAGGCGGTCCCGTCTTTGCACTGCATGCGCAGTGGCCACCTGCATCCAGAAGCCCTCCCGGACCGCGCCTTGGCGCATCGCGATGTGGCCGGCGAGGTTGTCGATTTCGAGCCGCAGATTCGGCCCGGGGTCAAGGCGACGCGCAGCGTCCAGAAGCTGGATGGCGCGATCGACGTGTCCCGCCAGCCAGGCGTTCTCGGCTGCGGCCAGGTGCCGCCCCGCGCGCGCCTCACCAGGTTGGCCGAGGCGGGCGGCCTCCTCGAAGGCGACGGCCGCCGAAGCGTGGGCGGCGCGCTCACCCGCGCGGCGGCCGGCGTCGTCCAGCGC
>JALYZG010000077.1 GCA_030948965.1 Candidatus Dormiibacterota bacterium
CTCCAGCGCATCGACCAGGTCGAGCGCGGCCACCTTGTGGGGGATGGTGACATTCGCGCCCCGGGCCGCCGGCAGACGCAGGCCGGCGACCGCCTTCGCCAGGCCGGCGGGAGGCACGTCGACCAGCTCGTACGTCCAATCCAGGCCGGAAGCGGTGAAGGCCGCGGCCTGCATGGCCGGGCTGGCCGAGTAGGCGATATCCGCGCCGAGCAGAACCACCCGGTCCGGCATCAGGCGGGCCGAACTCCGTAGCGCTGGATCTCCTGTTGGAACTCCGCGTCGGTGCGTGCGTATCGCGTCGTGCCCTGCGCGTCGGCGAAAAAGAACAGGTAATCCGTCTTCTGGGGATTGGTGCATGCGTTCAGCGAGGCCAGGCCGGGGTTCGAGATCGGCCCCGGGGGGAGGCCGGGATGGATGCGGGTGTTGTACGGGTTGGCGGGGTCGTCGATCTGCTGCTGGGTCAGGGGGCCCTTGACCAGGCCGTCCCCGTAGAGGACGGTCACGTCCGAGCCCAACGTGATGCCCGCGGCCAGCCGGTTGTAGAAGATGCCGCAGACGATGCCGCGGTCGGGGTCGCGGTTCACCTCGCGCTCCACGATCGAGGCCAGGACGACGGCGTTCCAGATGCTTTCGGCCGGCCGGGCCGGCGTCGGCTGGGCGAGAGCCGCTCGCAGCGCCTGCGTCAGCTGCTGGTCGAAGCGCTGCAGCTGGCGTTGAACCAGGGCCGCGGCTCCCTGGCTGGGCTGCACCTGGTAGGTGTCCGGAAAAAGGAAGCCCTCGAGGTTGTCGGGGGCGCCCGCGGGCCTCGACGCCAGGAAGGCGAACTGGCCGGCGTAAGGCTCGGGCTTGGCCGCGGCCGTGTACTCGGGGGCCGTAGCCAGGCCGCTGGCCTGCACGATCGTGGCCATCTGGGTCAGGCTCATGCCCTCGAGCAGCTGCACCGTTGTCGTGGCAGCCTTGCCCAGGGTCAGCCGCTCCACGATCTTGGCCATGCTCATGTCCCGGTTGAGGCTGAAGTCGCCGGCCTCGATCCGCGCGCCAGAACCGGAGCTGCGCACGTAGAGCTGGAAGACCTGCTGGTTTTGGATGAGGCCCTTGTCGGCCAGGTTGGCTCCGATCTGGTCGACCGTCTCGCCCTGGGCGACATGGAACGCGACCGGTTCCGAGAGGCTGGTAGGGGCCCCGTAGACCTGATGGTTGTACCAGCTGTAGCCCTGGGTGCCGGCGAATCCCAACGCCGCCACCACGACCACGAACACCAAGAGCTTTCTCACGAGTCTGCGAGTTCCCCCCCGTCGGCCTCGAGGAGCGCAAGAACACGCTGAAGCTCCTTGCCGCCGACAGCCTCAAGGCTACCTGAGACCTCTTTCAAGAGGAGGACGGTGTCGGGATCGTTCTCGGCCTCTACCAGGTAATAGGACACGCCCTCGACGTCGATCGCGTCGTGCATGGTGAATCCGCGTTCCGATCCGTCCTCGGCGATGAGCTGGATGCGCTCAGCGTCCACCGCGTCGCGCCTCCCGATCGAGGTGCTGCTGCAGGATGAGGGCCGCCGCCACCCGGTCGGAGAGTTCGCGGCGCCGTCGCCGGCTTTCGCCCGCGGCCAGCAGTGCCCGCTCCGCGGCGACGCTGGTGAGGCGCTCGTCGACCAGGGTCACGCGCAGCCCGGATGCCTGGCGGAGGGCGCCCGCCAGCTCCCGTGCGGCCAAGGCCTCAGGTCCGTTGCTGCCATCCAGCCGCCGGGGCAGGCCGACGACGATGTCGCCCACGTCGTTCTCCGCGGCCAGCGCCGCCACGCGTCCGGGCAACGTCTCCGACGGCTCGGCCGGGAGCGAGGCCAGCGGCTGGGCGATGGTTCGGCTGGGGTCGCTGAGCGCGAGGCCGACGCGCTTGGTGCCCGGGTCGACGGCCAGGACCCGCGTCACGCCGGCCCTGTCCTCAGCCGGCCGATATGGGCCCTTGGACCCCGCTGGCCACGTCGTACTCGACGTCGATGCGGGATCCGACCAGGGGCATGAACGGCAGGGCGAGGGGCGCTTGGCGGATCGCCGCCGATTGCACCGGGAGCGCTCTCAGGTTGGTGTGGGCCTGGCTGACCCACTTCCCCGTGAGCCGGCTCTTGACCGACTCCAGGTCGATCCGAGGGGCCACGTAGCCGTGCGCCTTGCCGGCGAAGGTCAGGTGGCCGCCGGCGGCGGCAGCGACCGTGTACTCGGCCGTCACCTTGCCCGTGAGCTGATAGCCCACGGGCACCTTCTGGGCCAGCGACTGGCCGAAGGCGCGCGTGACGTCGTCGGACCGGTAGTAATCGCCTTCCGCGCTCAGCTTCATCGTGGCCGTGAACTGCGCGACCGCGTCGCCCACCTTGTTGGTGGCATTGAATTCCGGCGGTTGGTATTGGAGGTCGCCGTTCAGCTTCTCGCCCTTCTGCACGCCACGGGTCAGGGCGGCGAGGATCTGGGGCTGCAGCTGGGCCTGCAGGGCGGCTCGAGCCTGGTCCAGGTCGGCCTGCGCGAGGACGGTTTTCTTCTGCGCGTCGGCGCCCCCGCTCGTCGGCCCGCCACTCACCTGGACGCACGACCCGATCTCGTCGGCATGGAGGAAGACGAACGGCCCCGAGGCGGCTTGGTTGCCGCCCGCGCCGGCATTGGCGGCAACGATCGACGTCGACGCCTGGCCCCCCGCCGGGAGCGCTACGTCGCCTCCGTTCGTCGCGTACTGCAAGCCGGAGTTGCTGACGAGGCGGGTGCCGTTTCTGATCGAGTAGGCCGTCGACCCGCAGCTGCTGGCATCGAATGCCACCGACCCCTTCGCAACGGTGGCCGGGAGACTCTGGACGCCGGTCGCCTGGTACGTGCCGCTGGCCGACTGGGCGGCGCTGGCGACACGGACGTGGACCGCCTGGCTGCTGGAGTCGGCGACCACGCTCGCGGCCTGATCGAACGGCTTGGCCTGGGCGACCAGGGTGACCTTGGCGGAGGGCACAAAGACGATCATTCCGACGAGCCCGACCAAGAGCACCAACGCCGCGCCCGCGTAGAGGACGACCCGGGCGGGCTTGAATTCGGCCACCCTGGGGGCCAGACGGGCGACGGTGATGCGAGGCGCGCGCCTCCGGGCTCCCGGCGCGGGCCCCCCGATGGCCGTGGGATCCGGCGCCGGGGCCGCGAGAGGAACGGCCGCGAAGGGGACCGGCACAGCCAAGCCGGGCCTATCTCCGGCCGGCGCCTCGGATCCCGACCGCGCCGGCCCCGGCACGGGTACGACCGAGACGGCCGGGGGGACCGCGGACGAGGTCCAGGACCCGTACTGGGTCAGTGCCGGCACCGAGGCGAACCCGCTCTCGCGGGCCATCCGCTGCACGTTCGGGTCGGCGCTGACGATGGTCACGCTCTTGCCCAGGCGCTTGGCGTAACGGTTCAGCAGCTGGAAATTGAAGCGGCTCTGGCCGAAGCGCGAGCGCGTGGGCAGCACCAACGGCACCTCGGGCGTGCTTGTGCGCATGATGCGCTCGATGACGCCGGGGATCTCCTCCTCGGTTTCGATGTAGACGGGATCGACTGCCATGACGTGTGCTGGGACCTCCCGAGGATGCTCGCGAACGGGCGAACCCAAAGAACCAGCGTCACTATACAAGGGGGAGTGCCAGCCTCCCCGCCCCTCCGGCCTGGTGCGGTAGCAGGGACGCGCCGACTCTCGGTCGATCTCCCGGGGCATCTACGTCGCGGAGCCGAGGTCGATCCCGGCGTGCTTCGCCACAAGTCGAGACAAGCCGTGGCGATATGCGGCCTCGTGCCACTGGTCGCCGCCGCCTCTTGCCCGCTGCGTGGCGCACTGGGATTTACAGCCCGGCTTTGCCGGGCGGCTGGGCGACAAAACCCTAACCGCTCCCAACGTCAAGCGCGCGCGAGCCGTCGTGCGCGGGGTTCTGGAAGGGGAGGGCTCGCCCTCCCCTTGCCCCTCTCTAGGCCTTCATGGCTTTCAGGACGTTCTGCATGACCGAGTTGACCAGTTCCCGGTCCTCGCCGTCAGTGCTTAGGGCGTGGTTGGCGAGGGCCATGGGGCCGACGTCCTGGGGCGACTGCAGGAGGCCGGTCGCGTCCGCCACACCGCGCACGTCGAGCGGGCCGAGGCGGCGCACCGAGGGCTCGCGCGTAAAGCTCAGCCCTGCCGCCCAGGTCGGCCTCATCAGCTCGCCCATCACCTCGGGCAAAAGGCTGCCGCCGCCGCAGACGTAGACGTTGGCGGGCAGCGCCTCGGCCCGAGCCAGCTCCGCCAGACAGAGGTTCAGCCCCTGCAGCAGAACCTCCACGTCTACGGCTAAGAGCCGCGCTACGTCCGCGTCCAGCTCCGGCGTCAGGAGGCCCTCCGAGTGGCGCAGCTTGCGCGCCTCCGCGTCTTCGTACGCCAGCCCCAGCTCCTTCGCCAGGCGCCGCGTGAACGCGTGGCCGCCGAGGTTGAACATGCGCGTGCCCTCGACCCCGCCGCTCCTCAGGAGGGCCACGTCGGTGGTCCCGCCCCCGATGTCGACGAAGATGCCGCCGTCCTGCCAGGCGTCGTCGCCGGCACAGGCCCGCGCCACCGCGTAGGGCTGGCAGACCATGCCCGCCAGCTCCAGGTCGAGGTCGCGGGCGACAGTCTCCACCGCGCCCACCTGGGTGATGGGGGCGAAGGTGTTGAAGACCGTCACTTCCAGGTGGCCGCCCTGGAACCCGACCGGGTTGGCCACCGGATAGCCGTCCATCCTCACCTGGGTGATCGCGGACTGCACCAGCCGGGCCTCGACCGGGCCGTACGAGCGCTCCAGCTCCAGCAGGTGCTGGGCCTCCCGCAGCGCGCGCCGCTCGACCAGCTGCAGCATGCTCCGCAGCTCGCCCTCCCGGACCCGGGCCTCGGGTCGTTCGCGCGGGTACGCGATCGCTGAGGAGAAGCCCTTGACCAGCTCCCCGGCGATACCGATCACCGCCATGCCCGGAACCACACCGGCCATGTCCTCGGCCGACTCCATGGCCCGGTTGCAGGCGTCGATCACCCGCTCTGGATCAGCGATGGCGCCGTTCTCCATGGCGTCCGGCCGCTGGGGCTCACGGGCCACGCCCAACACCACCCCGCCGGTCTCCTCGCGCCGGACGACCAGGACCTTGATGAGCTCGGTGCCGATGTCGAGCGCCGTGAAGTGGCGGTAGTAGTCCTCGCGGTTCTTCAGGAACCTGAACTTGCTCACTTGAGCGCGGCCTCGAGGTCGGCGAACGCGGCCTCGGCGGGCTTGGCCAGGCGGCCCTGGGCGAAGGTTGGGCCACCACCGCCCCGCCCCAGGCGCGCCGCCAGGGCGCTCGCAGGATGCGTCCCGGCCAGGTCGCGTGAGACCTTGACCACGAAGTTGGCCTCGTTCGCGGCGACCGCCACCCCGCTCCCGCCGAGCGCTTCCAGGTAGCGGTCGGCCCAGCCGCCGAGATCCTTGGCCGCCGCGTCCGCCACCACCTCGGCGATGAGCGGCATCGAGGCCTGACGCTTGGCCGGTCGCCCTTCGCCGCCTCGGATGGCGGCGTTCTGGACCTCGTCCCGCAGCTTCTCGGAATCGCGCTGGGCCGTGCGCAGGTCGCGTCGGATCTGCTCCACGCGGGGCCCTACCTGGGCGATCGGGACGCCCAGGCGCCGGGCCAGCCCCTCCAGCTCGCCAAGACGCCAATCCACAAGCTCCTCCGCCGCCACCCCCGCCGCCAGGTCGATCCGGCGCAGGCCCTGGCCAATGCTCTGTTCGCCGAGGATGAGCGCGAAGCCCACGTCGGCAGACGTCGGCGAGTGGGTGCCGCCGCAGAACTCGCAGCTCCAGTCAGCAAAGCAGACCACGCGCACCTCGTCGCCGTACTTCTCATCGAAGAGGTGCGTGGCGCCCGTGCCCAGGGCCTCGGAGTAAGGCAGTACGCGGACGTGCAGCGGGAGGGCGGCCCGGACCTGCTCGTTGACCCGTCCCTGCAGGCGCCGTAGCTCGTCGCTGCTGAGGGCGCAGTCCAGCGGGAAGTCGAAGGTCGTGTGGTCCGGCCCGACCCAGGAGCCGCGCTGCAGGCCCTGTCGCTGGAGCAGTTCCTCAAGCGCCTTGTTGAGCAGGTGGGTGGCGGTGTGGTGGCGCATGATCTGGCGCCGGCGGGGGGCATCGACCGCGGCAGTCACACGCTCGCGGGTGCGAAGTTGTCCTACTTGGACCCGGCCGAGGTGCGCGATAACGCCCGGGAAGGGGCGCTGCGTGTCCTCGACCGCTACCCGGCCGGACGGACCGGTGATGGTGCCGGCGTCGCCCACCTGGCCACCAGATTCGGCGTAGAAAGGGCTCTCGTCAAGATAGACCTCGACCTCGTCGCCCTCCTCCGCCGCGTCCACCGCCTCGCCCCGGCGGCGCAGGGAGAGCACCTCGGCCGCGCCCGCGAGCTCTTCGTAGCCCGTGAACCGGGACGAGGGCAGCGAGCGCAGGTCGGGCCAGCGGTTCGACGTCCGGCCGCGGGAGCGGCGTCGCTGCTCGTTCATCGCGGCGTCGAAGCCCTCGCGGTCCACGCGTAGCCCACGTTCCTCCGCCATTTCCAGGGTCAACTCCAGCGGGAAGCCGAAGGTGTCATGGAGGTGGAAGGCGTCCGCGCCCGGGATCTCCGATCCGGCGCGGGCCGCCAACTGCTCGAACAGCTCCATGCCGTGAGCCAGCGTGCGCTCGAAGGCCGCCTGCTCGCCCGCGACGGCGGCCACGATGTCCGCTTCGCGGCGCCCCAACTCGGGGTACTGGCTCAGGTGCTCAGCGACCACGATCGGCACTCCCTCGGCCAGCGGCCGGCGGAGGCTGAGGCGGCGGGCGTGCAGCGCCGCCCTCCGGATCACGCGCCGGAGGACGTAGCCCCTGCCCTCGTTGCCCGGCAGGACGCCGTCGCCGATCACGAAGGTCATCGCCCGCAAGTGATCGGCCACGATGCGCTCGGACCGGCGCGGAGCCTCGTGCACGGCTGCCTCGCGCACGAACGCGAGGAGAGGAGCGAACAGGTCGGTGTCGAAGATGCTGGGCACGCCCTGCACGATCGATGTAACCCGGTCCAGGCCCATGCCCGTGTCCACAGCGGGCTTGGGGAGCCGGGGCAGCGAGCCGTCTGGGCGCCGGTCGTACTGGGGCAGGACCAGGTTCCAGAACTCGAGGAAGCGCGCGCAGTGGTCGGGATAGCAGTCAGGGCGGCCGCAGCCCACATCTCCGCCGCGATCCCACCAAAGCTCGGTGTCCGGGCCGCACGGACCGACCTCCAGGCCCCACCAGTTGTCCTCGCTCTCGTAGACCCATTCCGGGCGCACGCCCGTCTCGCGCCAGATCTCGCGCGAGCGCTCGTCGCTGGGGTGCGTGACCACGCGGATGCGGTCCGAGGGCAGGCCGAGGCCGCGCTCGCGGTCGGTGACGAACTCCCAGGCCCAGGGGATGGCGCGCTCGTTGAAGTAATCGCCGGTGGGGGCGAAGTTGCCCAGCATCTCGAAGAAGGTGTGGTGGCGGTCCGTGCGCCCGACCTCCTCCAGGTCGTCCGTGCGGAAGCACTTCTGGCTGGAAACGAGCCTACCCGCGGGCGGTTCGCGCAGGCCCTGGTAGTACGGCTGAAGAGGCTGCATCCCGGCCGAGATGAAGAGCGTCGTGGGATCGTCCTGGGGGACGAGCGAGGCGCTCGCCAGGACCAGGTGGCCGCGGTCCTGGAAGTGCTCTAGAAAACGTCTGCGGATCTCTGCGCCGGTCACGTGAGATCCAGGGAGTCTACCGACGCCAGGCGGCGCCGTGGCGCCGCCGGAACGTGCTCCCGCCGGCAGGTAGCCGCCTCGGGTGCACCTGCACCGCGCCGGCGTACGTGAGACGTGCGCGTGACCGATGCCCGGGGGCCAGGGCCGCGGGATCCGGCGCTCGCACTCGGCCGCATGCGGCCGCGTGGGGCGGCGCTGCGGCGCCGCCTGTCACGCACTCTCGGCCTGCATGTACTCGCGCAGCTGCTCCTGCGCGGCGCGCTGCAGGCGCGAGACGTGCATCTGGCTGATGCCCAGGCGCTTGGCCACCTCGGCCTGCGAGAGCTGGTCGACAAAGCGCAGCACCATGATCCGGCGCTCACGCTCGCTCAGATGCTGCATGGCCTTGCCCAGCACGTCGCGCATCTCCACCCGGTCGAGGTTGGGGTCGACCGTGCCGACCGACTCCGAGAGGCGCCGACCCTCCGCATCGGTATCGCCGCCCACGGTGGCGTCGAAGGAGACCGGGGTCATCGCCCCAGCCATCTCCATCGCCTCCAGGACGTCGTCGGCCTCCAGGCCCAGGCGGTCGGCCACCTCGGCCACGGTGGGCTGGCGGCCGAGCTCGTTCTTCAGCTCCTCGTTCGTCCGCACAACATGCTGGTAGATCTCCTGCAGGCGCCGGGGAAAGCGGATGGCCCAGCCCTTATCGCGGAAGTAGCGCTGGATCTCGCCCCGGATCGTGGGCGTGGCAGAGGTGGTGAACTCGTTGCCGAGATCGGGGTCGAAGCGCTCGATCGCCTTGATGAGTCCCAAGTAACCGACCTGGAGGACGTCGTCCAAGGGCTCCCCGCGGCTCGCGAAGGGCCGGGCGATGAAGCGCACCAGGCCTTCGTAGGCCGGCACCAGCCGGGTCCGGATGGTGTCCCGTTCGGCCTCGCCGGTCGCCGCCCGATAGCGCCGGTGGAGTTCGCGCAGCTCGTCCCGCGAGATCGGGGCGGGCGAGCTCAACTGACCCGGTACTTCACCATCCGGTAGTGCATGAGCCTGCGACCGGCGTCGACCTGGTGCCGGAAGTCGTCCACCCACAGCCGGATCATCGCCTGGGCCAGTTCGCGCTCGGCCACCACGTGCGCGTCGCGAGGCTTGGCCTCCCTTTGCAGGGGTTGCTGCCGGGGCACGAAAAGCGCGCCCTCAGTACCGGGGGCGATGGCCTCGAGGTCAACCGTCAGGCCGGATTCCGTGGACGTGAACGTGACCTTCATGGTGGCGCCGTCGCCCCAGCGCTCCTCGGCGGCCTCGATCAGACCGCTGCAGCCCTGGACGACCGCAATGCCCAACTCGTCGATCTCGTCCAGCCCGAATCCCATCTGGCCGCCCAGCGACGTGCCCACGCGTTTGGCGGTGCCGATGAACTCGGCACGAGCCGGGACCTTGAGCTCCACCGGCGTGCCGGGCAGGAGGTCAGCCATCCGCACGCCCCTCGACAACCCTGGTCGCACTGTCCGGGGCGCCACCCGGCGTTCCGGCTGGACGCGACTCGGCCGCGGCCTGGTCGAGCTCCTCGCGCCTGCGCTTCGCAGCCGAGACGCCTTCCTGGATCGCGCGGCGCACGGGGTGCTCCGGGTCCGTCGCGGCCCGTCGCGCGGTGCCTGTCAGCTCGATCGTCCGCTCGCGCAGGCCGTCCACCTGTTCGCGGCCGGGGCCCGAGGCCAGCCAGGCGCCGCCGATCGCGCCCAGAACCAGGCCGAAGAAGAGACCCCAACCGAAACCGCCGCCACCCTGGGTCGTGTCATCCGACATGCCCGTCACCTCCTCCACTCACTCTGTCCTGGACCACGGTCACGGGTCCCCGACGGCCGACGTCCAGGAGGCTGCCAGCCGCGACCCCGACGCCGTAAAGGGTCGCGGAGACGCTGCGTCGCGAGCGACCAGCGGCCTCTCGCGCCTCGGCACCGAGACGGTTGGCGCCCTGGCCGGCCACTTGCAGGGCCACGTTGACGCCGGTCGTGATCTCGGTCACGTTGCCCAGGCTGCCCCGCACCTCCGGCACCACCTGGGTCATGGACTCCTCTATGCGCAGCAGGGTGATCTCCAATATGGCCAGGGTGCGCCGGAGGCGAATGAGCGTCAGTGAGACGACCAGCGCAGTCAACAGTGCCGCCACTCCCACGGCGATCCAGGCGAAGTTCTGTGCCAAAGAGATACCCCCAACTGCGACCGGCTCAAACGGTCGCGACCGGTCGACTAATCGACTCTAACCGGTACGGCTCAGGGTGGCCGCCGCATCCAGGGCCTTGGCAGCCGCTCGGCCAGCGGTTGCAGGAGGGCGGCGAGCACCACGCCCGGCAGTATGCCCGCGTCCCCGAGGCTCACGCCGGGCAGACCGAGCGCGACCCAGCCCTGGCCAACTGCCAGGCCGGCGGCCGTGCCGATCAGGGCCGGCACCACGGCTCGACGGCCGTACGGCCAGACGGCGTACAGGAGCGCCGAGAGGCCGAGCCACAGGACGAACTCGATCACGAGCCACGGCGGGATCAGGTTCACCGCGGCGGCCGGTGCCGGTGGCCGGCCGCGGCGTCCCGCCGGAACGAGGGCGGTGGGTTGTCCTGATCGCTCAGGTGGGTCCCCTGCCCGTCGCTTTCCACGTCCCGTCGATGCGGGCTTGTGGTCTGCGCCCAGGACTCCGAGGTCCCTGTGTTCGTGCTGTTGGGCAACGCGCACCCTCCCCCGGGGTCCCCGCGAAATCGCCAGACTTCGTGGGGTCGGGTAGCACCTCGCCCCGGGCGGGACTCGAAGATGTTACCCCGACTGCCCGCGCCTCAACCGGCGTTCTTGGCGGCCCCGGGCCAAAGCTGCAGCCCCAGTTCCCGGAGCTGCGCCGAGTCCACGTCGCTGGGCGCGTCGAAGAGCAGGTCCTGCATGGATTGGGTCTTGGGGAAGGCGATGACGTCCCGAATGTTGTCAGTCCCCGTCAGGAGCATCACGATCCGATCCAGGCCGGGCGCGATGCCACCATGGGGCGGCACGCCGTACTCGAAGGCCTCCAGCAGGTGGCCGAAGCGGGCCTGAATAGTCACGTCGGACAGGCCGAGGAGGCGGAAGACGCGCTCCTGCAGGGCGCGATCGTGGATGCGGAGGCTGCCGCTGGCCAGCTCGTATCCGTTGCAGACGAAGTCGTAGGCGTGAGCGCGCACGTCGTAGGGCCGGTCCGGGATCAGGTCCAGGTCATCCGCCATCGGGCGCGTGAAGGGGTGATGGCCGTAGGTCAGGTGGCCGTCGTCGTCTTCCTCGAAGAGCTGCATAGGGTGGATCCAGAGGAACCTCCACTCGCCCTCGGTGACGAGTCCGCGGCGGCGGGCGACTTCTGACCGAATGAGGCCCATGACCTTCTCCGCCCGGCGTGGTCGGTCGGCCGCTATCAGCACCAGGTCATCGCGCCCGGCCCCGGTCGCCTGCTCGACGGCCGCCACCTCGGCCGCAGTCAGGTTCGAGGCGCCGGCCCCGCCCGGGAGCCAGAAGAGGCCCTTGGCCCCGGCGCCCCGCGCCAGGGTGACCAGCTCGTCGATATGGCTCCGGCTCATGTCCCGGCCACCGGGCACGGCCAGGCCGCGCACGGCGCCGCCAGCCGCCAGGACGTCGCGGAAGATGCGAAAACCAGTGCCGGCCAGAGCCCCGCCGAGGTCCGCGATCTCCAGGCCGAAACGCAGGTCGGGCTTGTCTGTGCCGTAGCGAAGCAGCGCCTCGCGCATGGAGAGGCGGGGCCACGGCCGGGGCAGGTCCACGCCCAGGACCTCCGACCAGAGCCGTCCGATCCAGCCCTCGATGAGGTCGAACACGTCCTCCTCGTCGACAAACGACATCTCCAGGTCCAGCTGCGTGAACTCGGCCGCGCGGTCGGCGCGCAGGTCCTCGTCGCGGAGGCAGCGCGCGATCTGGTAGTAGCGCTGCACGCCGGAGACCATCAGGAGCTGCTTCAACTGCTGTGGCGACTGGGGCAGCGCGAAGAAGCGGCCCGGCTGCAGGCGGCTGGGAACGAGGAAGTCGCGGGCGCCCTCAGGCGTGCTCTTGGTCAGGATGGGCGTCTCCACCTCGATGAAGTCCCGGCTGTCGAAGTACGCGTGGGTGATCTTGTTGACGCGGTGCCGGACCTCCAGGATGCGCAGCATCCGGGGCCGCCGCAGGTCCAGGTATCGATACCTGAGGCGGACCGACTCGTCGGGCTCGCGCTCGCCCTCGAGCGGAAAGGGCGGCGTCTTGCTGGGGCTCAGCACCTCGAGCGAGGAGGCCCGGACCTCGACCGCCCCGGTCGCCATCTCCAGGTTCTCGTTGCCGGCGGGGCGCACATCGACCTCGCCCCGTATATGCACGCACCACTCGCTGCGCACGCGGCCCGCGGCCTCGTGGGCGGCCGGCGCCTCCTGGGGGTTGAAAGCCACCTGGACCGCGCCCCAGCGGTCGCGGAGGTCGATGAAGATGAGGCCGCCCATGTCTCGCCGCCGGGCCACCCAGCCGTAGAGGTCCACCTCGCGGCCGGCGTCCTCCGTCCGCAGCTCGCCGCAGCGGGGGCCGGTGAACCCGCTCACGAGCCGGCGACCGCGGCCGCCAGCGCGGCCCAGGGCAGCTCCCGCTGCTCGCCGCTTTCGAGGTCGCGCAGTCGGGCGGTGCCGCGACCGGCCTCCTCCGGGTCGAGGATCGCCACCCAGCGCGCCCCCGAGCGCCCGGCCGCCCTCATCTTGGCTTTGAGGCTGCGGCGCGAGAAGTCCACGGCGGTCGGCACGCCGGCCCGCAGCGCCCGCCCGAGGGCGGCCGCGGGCGCGTCCAGCCCCTCTCCGTCGGGCAGCACCAGGACGTCCACGCCGGCTCCTGCGGGAACCGCCTCCGGGAGCATGAGGACGGTTCGCTCCAGGCCCCCGGCAAAGCCCACCCCGGGGGTGTCGGGATAGCCCAGCGCGGCGGCGAGGCCGTCGTAGCGGCCGCCCCCGCCGAGCGCGTTCTGGGCGCCCCCGAGGTTCTCGTGCTGGAGTTCGAAAACCGTCCGCGTGTAGTAGTCGAGGCCGCGCACGAGGTGCGGGTTGAGCCGGTAGCCGATGCCGGCCGCGTCGAGCAGGCCCCGGACCTCGGCGAAGTGCGCGGCGCAGGCCGGGCAAAGGTGATCGAGGATGCTGGGCGCCCCCGCCCGCAGCGGCTGGCACTGCGACTCTTTGCAGTCGAGCAGGCGGAGCGGGTTCTTCTCCAGGCGACGGGCGCAATCGGGCCCCAGCTGCGAGCGCAAGGGCCGGTAATAGGCGCGGAGCAGGTCCAGGTAGGCGGGCCGGCAGACGGCGTCGCCGATGCTGTTCAGCTCCAGGCTGAGAGGAGCCACGCCCAGTTCGGCGAGCCAGCCCCAGGTCATCTCCACGATCTCCGCGTCGTAGGCCGGGCTGGGATCGCCGATGACCTCCAGGTCGAACTGGTGGAACTGGCGGTAGCGCCCTTTCTGGGGCCGGTCGTGGCGGAACATCGGCCCCAGCGTCACCAGCCTGACCGGCTGCGGCCCCTGGTTGAGGCCACCTTCGAAGTAAGCGCGGACGACGCCGGCCGTGGCCTCCGGACGGAGCGCCAGGCCGGCTCCATCGTCCTCCTCGCCGAAGGCCTGGAGGCGGTAGATCTCCTTGCTACCGACGTCGCTGTCGCCCCCGACTCCCCTTTCGATCAGCGCCGCCGGCTCCACGATCGGAACCTCGATCTCCTGGTAGCCGTAACAATTGGCGGCGCGCCTCGCGGCTCGCTCGACGAGCGCCCAGGCGGGGCGCTCCGCAGGCAGGATGTCGCGCATCCCGCGGGCGGCCTTGATCGGCGGGGCTGCGGGCACGGCGCCCAGTTTACGTGGCGTGCACCTGGCTTCCTCCGCGCCGACGAGCGCTCGGGCTCAGGCCAGCCGGTCGCGGGCCACAGCCACGATGACCCTCAGGAGCAACACGGTGCTCGCGACCAGCGCCACGTACCCGAGGCTCTGCTAAAGGTCCACTCCCGGCGCGAGCGGAGGCCCTCCGAGTACCGCCAGCAGGCCGATCCCCAGGGCTCCCACCGCCGCGCCGACGAAGGCGAGCAGCGGGCGGTCGACCAACGTTGAGGCCAATCTCCGATCCCGCTCGGACGCGAAGAGGCTGACCCGCAGCGGCAGGCCCTGGCGGCCGGCGGTTGAGGCCAGCTGGTCGAGCTGACGGGCAGGCGCCGCGTCCCCTCCAGGATCACATGGCCGCCACCTGCGGGGGCACGAGATTGAATCGAATCAGCAGTCGAAAGAGACCGGTGAACATCGCGGCGCCGGCATCATCCCCGGCCCCAGCCTGCGGGACATGAAGTCCGCGAGCGCCCGTTCCAACTGCTCGGCGGCGGCGACGTCGTTAATAGGCGCCAGGTCGAGGAGTGCGTCCCCCAGCTGCCTCGGGTCGCGCCGGTCGACCGCGAAGAGGATGCGGCGCAGCGCGGACTGCTCGAGAGAGTCGAGTCGACCGACCGAACTGAGGTCGATCAGCACCGGAGGAGCTGGCGCGCAAACTCCCTCCGGTCGACGCCCAACCGATCCAGCACCTGCGCGCCGTCCCTGACGCTGACGGCGTCGAGCCAATCCATGACCAGCGCCCGGTCGGTGGAGAGCTCTTCGTAAACGTGCGGCACCCGCATCTTGCAGCCTGACGCACTCGAGCTGCGGACCGACTCGAGGTTGCCGGCTTCGATGCGGAAGTCGAGCTCCTCTCGGAATGCGGCCGCGAAGCCGTCCCCCCACCGGCTGATCCCGCTACGACCCACGGCGTATATGGCGGCCGCCCTAGTCGGACGCCAGCCCACGTTCAGATGGAAGAAACCAGCGCCACGCTTAGGCCCGGCTCTGCTGGGCCGCTTGAGTCCAGCATCCAGACGCTGCTCCACGCCAGGCCCGCGTAAGCGAGGAGGGCGGGCCCACGGGGCGAACCCCGGGGTCCCCGCGAAATCGAAGATTCCGTGGGGTGGGTTAGGTTCCCGCCGTGATCAAAGGAACGGGTTGGTCTGGCGTTCGCGGCCGACGGTGCTGGCCGGACCGTGGCCGCTGAGGACCTGGTCCGAGTCCGGCCGCGTCAGCAGCCGGGCTCTGATGCCCTCCAGCAGCGCCCCCGAATCGGAGTTGGAGAAATCGGAGCGCCCGATCGAGCCCGCGAACAGCGCGTCGCCGGTGAAGAGCAGGTCGTCGATCTGCAGCGTCACCCCGCCGGGGCTGTGGCCCGGTGTGTGCAGGACCTCGAAGACCAGCGAGCCCGCCCTGTACGGCTCGCCGGGCGTGAGGCTCTCGACATTGTCGAAAGCGGGCAGGGTGCGCGGGAACTCGCGCCGCATCGGCTGCCCTCTGGTGATGGAGTCGCGCTCGGCCTCGTGCACAGCGATGGGCACGTCTCCGAACGCCTCGCGCAGGCGACTGAGTCCGGCGATGTGATCGATGTCGGCGTGCGTCAGGAGGATGGCCCGCACGCTGACGCCGCGGCGCCGGACCAGGTCCACCATCAGTTCCGGCTCCAAGTTGGCGTCGATCACCACGGCGTCGTGGGTCGACTCGTCCTCGACCAGGTAGGAATTGGTCCGGAACTGGGAGTCGGATGTGGCTTCGACGCGCGTCATGCAGGCTGCAGGCTCAATTCGCCTCGCGGGCCACGGTGTGCACGTCCCGCACCTGCTCCAACCGCTCCATCAGCCGCGACAGCTGAGAGAGCGAGTCGATCTCGACTGTCGTCGCCACAACGGCGGTCTTGTCGTCATAGACGTGAACCGCCGCGGCCGACATGTTGACGCGCTGCTCGGCGACCACGGTGGCGATGTCGCGCAGGAGCCCGGTCCGGTCCCAGGCTTCGATCTTGATCGCGACCGGGTAGAGGTGCGAGGCCTCTGCGTCCCAATCCACGGGCACCAAACGCTCGGTATCCTGGGCGTTGACCGCGTTGACGCAGTCCGCACGGTGGACAGTGACGCCCTTGCCGCGAGTCGTAAAGCCAATGATGGCGTCGCCGGGCACGGGCTGGCAGCAGGCGGCAACACGGCTCAGGATGCCGCGCTCGCCGCGCACCAGCACCCGCGACAGCGGCTGCGTCTGCGGGATGAGAGGGATGGCACGGAGCTCGTCCCCGTCCTCGCCCCGGGTCAGCGCCATGCGCATGACCACCGTGTGCGGGGAGACGTCGCCGTAGCCGATCGCGGCCATGAAGTCGTCCGGGCTCTGGTAGCGGTAGTGCTGGGCGATCTCCTCCAGCTTCGCCGGAGGTAGCTGCGCGATCGTCAGCCGGTGCATGCGGAGCAGCTCCTTCTCCAGCATGTCCCGGCCCTTCTGCACGTTTTCCTCGCGCGTCTGGCTCTTGAACCACTTGCGGATGCGCTCCCGGGCGGACGCGCTCTTGACAAAGTTCAGCCAGTCCCGGCTCGGGCCGTGGGCGGCCTTGGCGGTCAGGATCTCGACGATCTCGCCGTTTTCCAGCTTGTAGTCCAGCGGCACCATGCGCCCGTTGACCTTGGCCCCCGCGCAGCGGTGCCCCACCTCGGTGTGGACGCGATAGGCGAAGTCCACGGGCGTGGAGCCGGCGGGTAGGTTGAGCACGTCACCCCGGGGCGTGAAGACGAAGACCTCGTCTTGGAAGATGTCGACCTTGATCGCGTCCACGAACGTCTCGGCGTCCGTGACCTCCTTTTGCCACTCCATCAGGAGCCGCAGCCAGCCCAGCTTCTGGTCGAAGCGAGGGTCCTGGTCGCCCTCCTTGTAGGTCCAATGGGCGGCGACCCCGAACTCCGAGATCTCGTGCATCTCGCGGGTCCGGATCTGGATCTCGATCGGCTCCCCGTTCTGGGAGATGACCGTCGTGTGCAGCGACTGATAGCCGTTGGACTTGGGCATGGCCACGTAGTCCTTGAAGCGCCCGGGCAGCGGCTTCCAGAGCGAGTGCACGATGCCGAGCACGCCGTAGCAGTCCTTGACGCTGTCCACCAGCACGCGCATCGCCAGGAGGTCGTAGATCTGGCTGAAGTCGCGCGAGTCGCGCGTCATCTTCTGCCAGATGGAGTAGATGTGCTTGGGCCGGCCGCTGATCAGGGCCGGGATCTCGATCTTCTCCAGCTCCCGGCCCAGGACCTCGGCCAGGTCCGAGACCAGGCGTTCGCGGTCTCGGCGTTTGCGATTGACGCGCCCGGCCACGTCCTGGTAGGCCTCGCCTTCCAGCGCCCGAAAGGCCAGGTCCTCCAGCTCCCAGCGGACCTGGCCGATGCCGAGGCGGTGGGCCAGCGGAGCGTAGATGTCCAGCGTCTCCCGGGCGATGCGCCGCTGTTTGACCTCGGGCAGCACGTCCAGGGTGCGCATGTTGTGCAGGCGGTCGGCCAGCTTGATGAGGACGACCCGGATGTCGTCCGCCATCGCCAGCAGCATCTTGCGGATGTTCTCGGCATGGCGCTGCTGATCGGAGCGGAACGAGATCCGGCTGAGCTTGGTCACGCCCTCCACGAGGTGGGCGACCTCCGGCCCGAACTCGCGCCCGATCTCCTCCAGCGTCAGGTCGGTGTCCTCCACGGTGTCGTGAAGGAGGGCGGCGGCCAGCGTGATGGCGTCGAGGCGGAGGTCCGCCAGGATGGTCGCCACCTGGACCGGGTGCTCCACGTAGGCTTCGCCGCTCAGCCGGCGCTGGCCGTGATGTGCATCCACCGCCCGGGTGTAGGCGCGCTCGACCAAGTCCTGCTCCCCGGATGGCAGGTGCTCCGCGATCTTGAGCAGCTCGGAGATGGTCACAACTGGCTAGTACTTACCAGAATGGGCCAGGGTCCAAGCCCCGCGGAAGCCGCCTCCCCGGCGCTGCGGCGCCGGGCGGACCGGGTGTGGGTTACGTGCAGGCGCCGGCAGATGGGCGTTCAGGATGCCGCCTCAGGGTGCTTCCGCCGGCGCTGGCACCGTATTCCCGCCGGCTCTCCGGCTAGGCGGC
>JALYZG010000082.1 GCA_030948965.1 Candidatus Dormiibacterota bacterium
CGGGTGGCGCGCGCCGACAGCCTCTCGCGCCTCGTCGACGAGGTCGCGACCTGGGGCGTGCCCAAGCCGGCCCTGACCGCGACGATCGGAGGCTGGGCTGCGGCCGCCGCCGGTGCCGAGATGGTGCTCGAACCGCCGCGGGCGGTCCGCCCTCTGCCGCTTCGCGAGCCACCCTTCCACGCGCTGGAGGTGCAGCCCACGATCACGTTCACGTTCGGCGGCCTGGCGGCGGACGCCGACGGCCGGGTGCTGGACCGGGAAGGGCGGCCAATCGCCGGTCTCTATGCCGCGGGCGCGGACGTGGGTGGCCTGCAGGACCGGCGCTACGTCGGCGGCCTGGCCCTGGGCGCCGTGTTCGGCCCCCGGGCGGCGCTGGCCGCTCTGGCCGCGCTGGGCCACGACGAACGATGACCCGGATTCCGGAGGCGGCCGACGATGGCTGAGCCGGTCCCGGACGTCCTCATCATCGGCGCCGGCGCGTCAGGGGCGGTGGCGGCCAAGCGTCTGGCCGAAGGCGGCCTGCGAGTGGTGGTCCTGGAGCAGGGCGGCTGGCCAGACTACGGCCAGGCGCGCGCCCCCTACCCGGACTTCGAGCTCACCTCCGGCCGCGACTGGGCTTGGGACCCGAACGCTCGCCGCGCTCCGGCTGACTACCCGGTCGACGATGCCGAGTCGGACATCACAGCCCTGATGTGGAACGGCGTGGGCGGCGGCACCGTCGTGTACGCCGCCCACTGGCAGCGCAACCTGCCCTCCGATTTCCGGGTCCGCACCCTGGATGGCGTGGCCGACGACTGGCCCTTCAGCTACGAGGACCTGGAGCCGTACTACGTGCGCGTCGAGCGCGACTGGGGCGTCTCCGGCCTGGCCGGGGACACCGCCTTCCCGCCGGGTGCGGGGCCGCCGATGGCGCCGGTCCCGCTGAGCCCGATGGGACGCCGACTGGCCAGGGCCCACAACCAGCTGGGCTGGCACTGGTGGCCGGGGCCGAACGCGATCGCCACGCGCGCCTACGGACGCCTGAAGCCGTGCACGCAACGGGCGACCTGCCTCTGGGGCTGCGCTGAGGGCGCCAAGGCCAGCGTCGACCTCACCTACTGGCCGGCGGCGATCGACCGCGGCGTGCAGCTCGTAACGGACGCCCGCGTGAAGCGCCTGCTGCTGGGTCCCGACGGGCTGGTCACCGGCGCCCTTTTCGTGGACCGGGACGGCCGTGAGCACGAGCAGCGGGCGCAGGTGACGATCCTGGGCTGCAACGGGATCGGGACGCCTCGGCTGCTTCTGCTCTCGGCTGACGGCGCCCACCCGGACGGCCTCGCCAACTCCTCCGGGCTGGTCGGCAAGCGCCTGATGATGCACCCCTTCGGGACCGTGGTCGGCCTGTTCGAGGAGGACCTGAGCTCCTGGCAGGGGGTCTGGGGCCAGCACATCCACTCGCTCCAGTTCTACGAGACCGACACCGCGCGAGGCTTCGTGCGCGGCGCCAAATGGGGGCTGCAGCCGACCGGCGGTCCGCTCTCCATGACCCGCGCCTATCCGTGGGGCGCGGAGAACGCTATCTGGGGGCCCGGCTTCCACCGCCACCTGCGCCAGCGCCTCGGCCGCTCGGCGATGTGGGGCATCATCGCCGAGGATCTACCCGAGGAGAGCAATCGGGTCGTCCTCGACTCCTCGCGGACGGACTCGTCCGGCCTGCCGGCGGCGCGCATCCTCTACCGGATGTCGGAGAACTCGCGCCGGCTGATGGCCTTCCACCAGGAGCGCGCGAAAGAGTCGCTGGAGGCGGCGGGCGCGTACGAGACCGTGGTCGCACCCTTCATCCGCGGCACCGGCTGGCACCTCCTCGGAACGGCCGTGATGGGTGACAACCCGGAAAACTCGGTCGTCGATCAGTGGGGGCGGGCGCACGACGTGCCCAACCTCTACATCTTCGACGGCAGCATTTGGCCGACCTCGGCCGGGATGAACCCGACGGCGACCATCGCCGCCGTGGCGCTGCGCAACAGCGAGCACCTGCTCGGCTCGCGGCGCGACCAGAGGACGAGTGGATGAGCGCGCCGGCATCGGGGATCGGTGCGGGTTCGCGGGCGGTCCTGGCGGGCCTGGCCGATCAGCTGATCCCGGCTGGGGACGGGATGCCCTCCGCGACCCAGGCCGGAGCGGCTGCGGCCGGCCTGGACGAGGTGCTGCGGCTGCGCCCCGACCTGGCGGCCCCGCTGCGGGCGCTCCTCGATGGCGTCGCGGGCAGCGATCCCGCCGCGGCCGTCGACCGGCTCCGGGAGACGCAGCCGGACGCCTTCGCCGTGCTGGCCGAGGTGGTCGCGGGCGCCTACTTCCTGAACCCGGACGTCCGCCGTCATATCGGCTACCCGGGCCAGCAGCAGGTCCCGATCAAGGCCGAACAGCCGCCCGACTACGAGCAGGACGGCCTGCTGGCCTCGGTGGTGGGGCGGGGGCCGGTCTACCGGCGGACGCCATGAACCGGATCGGCGCGAATACGTGGATCTGGGTCTCGCCGCTGACCGACGAGCGCTTGGCCGGCGTCGCCCCGCGCGTCGCGGAGCTCGGCTTCGACGGCATCGAGCTGCCGATCGAGAGCCCCGGCGACTGGGATCCAGATCGGGCCCGGGAACTGCTCGCAGGGCTTGGTTTGAGTGCCTCCACCTGCATCGTGATGAGCCCCGACCGGGACCTGCTCAGCGACGACCTCGACGTGGTCCGATCGACCCAGGCCTACGTTCGGGCCGGCATCGCGATGACGGCGGCGGCCGGCGCCACCGTCTTCGCCGGGCCCCTCTACGCGCCCGTGGGCCGGACCTGGCTGCTCGCCCCAGGCGAGCGCGAGCGCGCGCTCGGGCGCCTGGCCGGCAACCTGCGCCCGCTGGTGGACGCGGCGGTCGCCGCCGGCGTGACCCTGGCGCTCGAGCCTCTCAACCGCTTCGAGACCAGCTTTGTCAACACCGCCGAGCAGGCGATGGAGATCGTCGAGCGGGTCGCTTCGCCGGGCCTGGGGGTGCTCCTCGACACCTTTCACATGAACATCGAGGAGCCGGAGCCGGCGGCGGCAATCAGGCGCTGCGCCGGGCACCTCGCCCACTTCCACGCCTGCGGCTGCGACCGCGGTGCTCCCGGCCGCGACCATATCCCCTGGCCGGAGATCGCCCTGGCGCTGCGCGACATCGGCTACGGGGGCTCGGTCGTGGTCGAGTCGTTCACGTCCGAGAACCAGGCCATCGCCCGCGCGGCGGCGATCTGGCGGCCACTG
Organism: Candidatus Dormiibacterota bacterium; assembly: GCA_030948965.1. Classification (GTDB taxonomy): domain Bacteria; phylum Chloroflexota; class Dormibacteria; order Dormibacterales; family Dormibacteraceae; genus JALYZG01. The sequence continues at coordinate 3,266 of JALYZG010000082.1, forward strand.
GCGGCCAGTCCGGACGCCCTCGCGAGCGATGGCCTCCGCTTCCTGCGCGAGCTCCTGGCGGGGCAGGGGGCGGCGTGAACCTGAACGGTGGCGACAAGATCTGGCCCGAGCCGATCCTGGTCGGCCGCGACGAGCGCCGGCTGCGGGCGCTGGCTGTGGCCCACGGGCTGGAGCGCTGGACCACGGACCTCGACGCCTGTCTCTCGGACCCCGCCTACCCGGTCTACTTCGACGCCCAGGTCACCTCGGCCGCGCGCCGGCGCTGCGGGCTGCGCTCGCCGCCGGCAAGCACGTCTACTGCGCGAAGCCCGTGGCCGGCGACCTCGCCGCCGCGCTCGAGCTCGTGCGGCTGGCCGAGGCGGCCGGGGCCGTAACGGCGTGGTCCAGGACAAGCTCTTCCTGCCCGGACAGCTCAAGCTCCGACGCCTTCGGGACGTTCGAGCTGGAGGGCGGGGCGGTGGCGCAGATGAACTCCTCGTGCGCGTTGCGGGTGCGCCGCGACGACCTCTTCACGCTCCAGGTCGATGGCACCGAGGGCAGCGCCGTGGCCGG
>JALYZG010000119.1 GCA_030948965.1 Candidatus Dormiibacterota bacterium
GGCCCACACCGAGGCTGAGCTGGAGCGAAAGCTCCGGCGCCGCGGCTGCGAGCCGCCGGCGGTAGCGGCGACGCTGGCTGGACTCAAGGCGCGGGGCTACATTGACGACGCGGCGTTCGCCCGCGCGCTGGCGGCACGCCGCGCCCGGGAGCGGGGACCGGCCCTGATCGCGGCCGAGCTCAGCGCCCGTGGGGTGAGCCGGGCGGCGATATCGGCCGCCCTGGAGGGAATCGACCCGGAGAGTCAGCTCCAAGCCGCCCGCCGGCTCGCCACCCGCTCGTCAGGCACCGATCGAGCCCTGGTCGCGGCTCGCCTCAGCCGGCGCGGCTTCGACCCAGAGACCGTTCGGGCCGCCATCCAGGGCTGAGGGCGGAGCGCGAGAGCGGTCAGGCGTGGCTCAGGTGCCGGCTACCTTGAAGTGGATGCGCCGGCGGACGAACCCCAAATTCGCAGCCCATGCGTGCATTCGCCGGCGGGATGTGCCGCTCCCGACCCAGCACGGTCGCACCGTTGACCGCAGCGGCGCACGGGACCCATGATGTGATGACAGGTCCGGGCTTTCCAGGGGAGGAATTCGATGCAGACCGCCGAATCACCAGTAGCCACCGCCGGCCACCCGCTCGACCCGCTCACGGCCGAGGAATTGGAGGCCGCGATTCGAATCCTGAAGGAGCAGCGCGCCCTGCAGCCGAGTGCTCGCTTCGTCTACGTAACGCTGCACGAACCGGCCAAGGCCGCTGTCCTGGGCCACAAGCCGGGCGAGCGGCTCGAGCGGGAGGCCTTCGTCCTCGTGCGCGAGCGCGCGGAGCGCAAAACGTACGAGGCCATAGTCTCCCTCGACGCCGGCCGCGTCCGCTCCTGGCGGGAGGTGCCGGGGGTGCAGGCCCCGATCACGTTTGAAGAATTCGTCGCTGCCGAGGAGGCGGTCAAGAAAGACCCGCGCTGGCAGGAGGCGATGCGCAAGCGGGGCGTCACCGACCTCGAAAACGTGATGATCGACCCCTGGTCCCTAGGCTACAACGGGCCTGAGGATGCGCCTGACAAGGGCCGCAAGGCGCGACCGCTGACCTGGGTGCGCCGCGGTTCACCCACCGACCACGGCTACGCCCGGCCCGTCGAGGGGCTGGTGGTCAAGCTTGATTTGGACGAGATGCGGGTCGTCGACGTGGAGGACAGCGGCGTGGTCCCGCTGCCGCCGCACGACGGCAACTACACGGCGGCCGCGCTTACGGACCCGGACAACTGGCCGCACTTCCCGGCCGGCCCGCGCCAGGACCAGAAGCCGATCGAGATCACACAACCGCAGGGCACCAGCTTCGCGGTCGCCGGCCACGAGGTCAGCTGGCAGAAGTGGCGCTTCCGGGTCGGCTTCACGCCCCGCGAAGGCCTGGTCCTGCACACCATCTCGTACCAGGACGGGGAGCGCGAGCGGCCGGTCGTCTATCGCGCCTCGCTGGCGGAGATGTTCATCCCCTACGGGGACCCCTCGCCCACCCACCACCGCAAGAACGTGTTCGACATGGGCGAATACGGGGTCGGCGTCATGGCCAACTCACTGGAGCTGGGCTGCGACTGCCTGGGCGAGATCTACTACTTCGACGGCGTGATCAACGACCAGGACGGGAACGCCACGACGCTGAAGAACGCCATTTGCCTGCACGAGGAGGACTTCGGCCTGCTCTGGAAGCACACGGACTTCCGGACAGAGGAGGTGGAGGTGCGCCGCTCGCGGCGCCTGGTCGTCTCGATGATCGCCACCATCGGCAACTACGAGTACGGCTACTTCTGGTACTTCTACCAGGACGGCACCATCGGCTACGAGGTGAAGCTCACGGGCGTCATCTCCAACGGCGCCTACGATCCCGCCCAGGGTCGCCCACGATACGGCAACCCAGTCGCCCCGGGCGTCTACGGGCCGAACCACCAGCACTTCTTCTGCGTCCGCCTGGACATGATGGTCGACGGTCCCCGCAACTCCGTCTACGAGTGCGATAGCGTCGCCCTGCCGTCTGGGCCGGACAACCCCCACGGCAATGCCTGGGTGGTCGAGGACCGGCTGCTGAGCCGGGAATCGGAGGCCCAGCGGCGGATCGATACGGGCGCGGCGCGATTCTGGAAGGTCGTCAACAACGAGAGCCGGAACGGCCTGGGCGACTCGGTCGCCTACAAGCTCGAGCCGGGTCCGGGCACGCTGCCCTTCTATCAGCCCGGGGCGTCGGCCCTGCAGCGGGCGCTGTTCACGACTCGGAATCTGTGGGTCACCGCGTACGACCCAGAGCAGATGTACGCGGCCGGCGACTACCCCAACCAGCACCCCGGCGGGGCGGGGCTGCCGGAGTACGGCAGCACCGACCGCCCGCTGGAGAATGCGGACGTCGTCCTCTGGCACACGTTCGTCGCCCATCACGTCGCCCGCCCCGAGGACTGGCCCGTGATGCCGTGCAGCTATGTCGGCTTCCATCTGAAGCCGTTCGGCTTCTTCGACGGCAACCCGGCCCTGGACGTCCCGGCGCCGGATCACCACCACCCTGGAGCGGCGAACAACTGAGCGGCGAGCGACCGGACGGCGAACGACGGCTTCTGTAAACGGAAGGGGGAGAACAAAATGACCGAGATCGCCAAGCCGGGCGTCGTCGGGGGCGCCGAGACGGTCGTTCCGCTCGCGGCCCAACAGCTGAAGCGGGATTCGCTGTCGATGCCGGAGGTGCTCGCGCAATCGGTGGCCAACATGGCGCCGAGCGCGGCCATGGCCCTGCTCCCGCTGCTGGTTTTTCTGACTGCGGGCAACGGGACGTGGGTTTCCTTTGTGATCGCGATCGTGCTGATGGCGTGCGTCGGCTACTGCGCCGCCCAGTTCGCGCGCCGGATGACGTCGTCCGGGTCCTTTTACGTCTGGGTCACCCGCGCTCTCGGTCCCGCCGCCGGCCACACCGCCGGCTGGGCCCTCCAGCTGGGCTACATCGCCACGGGCATCGCCACGATGTACGGCTTCGCCATCTTCGGCGTCGATTTCCTAAACCGGGTGAGCGGCGGTGCAATCCCGGCGACGGGCGCCTGGCTGTTCGTGATCCTCTTCCTGATCGACTTCTTCCTGCCAGTGGCCATCGCGGTGATGGACATGGGCCTGTCGACGCGCACGAGCCTGGTCCTGGAATCGATCTCGATCTGCATCATCCTGGTCCTCTGCGTCGCCATCTGGGTGCACAAGGGCGGAATCGTGGACCCCGCCCAGTTCACGCTCAAGGGCGTCGGCACGGGTGGGCTCTTCGTGGGGGTGGTGCTGGCGGTGTTCGCCTTCGTCGGCTTCGAGAGCGCCGGTTCGCTGGGGATGGAAGCCAAGGACCCGTACCGGTCGGTGGGCCGGGCCATCCTCCTGAGCTGCATCATCGTCGGCCTCTTCTACGTGGTGGTGTCCTACTCGCAGGTGTTCGGCTTCGAGGGTACGAAGGGCGGGTTCGCCAAGAGCGGTGCGCCGCTGCCCGACCTGGCCGTCGTGGTGGGTCTGAACCCGCTGGCCTGGATACTGGACCTGGGCATCGTCTGCAGCATGTTCGCCTGCACCCTGGCCTGCATCAACGCCGCCGCCCGGATCTCTTACACCATGGCCCATGACGGCATGGGCCACCAGGCGCTGAAGCAGACACACACGCGCCACCGCACGCCCCATCGCGCCATCTGGACGGTGGCCGTACCCATGATCGTGATCACCATCGTGCCGGTCCTCTTTCACCAGGACCCGATCCTGCTCACGGGCTACGCCGGCACCGTCGCGACTTTCGGCTTCATGCTCGCCTACGCGCTGGTGGCGATCGGCGCTCCACTCTTCCTGGCCCGCCTGGGCCAGCGGTGGGTGCCGGTGGCCGTCGTGGGGACGGTCGGCGCCGTGGCCATGGCCTTCGTCTTCTGGAGCAGCTGGTTGCCCCAGACCATCCCCGGCGGCCTGTTCCCGGCGCTGACCGGGGTCGCGATCTGGCTGCCTTACATCTTCATCGCCTGGATCGCGGTGGGGTTGGCCTGGTACTTCATCGCCCGCTCCCGAGATCCTCAGGTGACGAGCCGGATCGGAAGCCAGTTCGAGAGCGCCGGCCAATTGGACTGACCGACCGCAGCGTCAGATCCGGGCTAGACTCTCGGTAGGTGAGACACCGCTGTCGCGGTGTACTCACGCATCGTTGACCCACCGCGGAGAGGGTTCTCCGCCTCTGGTTCAGCACCTTCACAAACGAATAACCGAGAGGTGAACCAAGCCAATGTCTATCTATGTCGTTGTGCTGTTGGTGGTGGTCGCAGCGATCGCCGCCGGGGCTGGTGTCTTCGTCTTCACGCGCGGCCGGGCCGGTAGTGGCCGGGCCGTCGCTCCCCAGGCCTCCTCCGAAC
>JALYZG010000164.1 GCA_030948965.1 Candidatus Dormiibacterota bacterium
GTCGGAGCGCAGAGCGGCCAGGGCGCCGCCGACCAGCTCCGTCAGGCGAGCCGCGCTGCGCGCCGCGGTCCGCTCCTGGGCCAGCTCCTCATCCTCGCCCAGACGGAGTTTCGCCGCACGCAGCTCCTGGAGCTGCCAGCGCTGGTACTCGTCCTCCTGGCGACCCCGATCCCGGCTCCGCTCCAGGTCGGACAGACGGGACGCGGCCGCGGACCAGTCGGAGTGGGCTCCCGCCACGTCCCCCCGCTCTCTCGCGGTGGCCCCAAATCCGTCCAGCATCCGCGTCTGCGCATCCTCGTCGACCAGCAGCTGTTGCTCGGACTGGCCGTGAATCACGACCAGGGTGCGCCCCAGCCGGCGCAGATCGGCCGGACCGACCGGTCGGCCGTCGATGCGTGCGCCGCCTCGGCGGCCGAGCTCGCGGCTCAGCGTCGAGTCCCCCGCCGGGGTGGCGAAGGTGGCTTCAACGATGGCTCGGACCGCGCCCCTGCGCACCAGGTCGGCGGCGCCGCGGCCGCCGAGGGCGAGGCCCAGGGCGTCCACGATCAGCGACTTGCCGCTGCCGGTCTCGCCAGTGAGGAGGTTGAGCCCGGGACCGAGCTCGATCACGGCCGCCTCGACCAGGGCCAGCTCGGAGACGCGCAGGCGGCGCAGGCCGATCACGCCCGGCTCTCAGGGTGTGGGCACGAGCGGCAGGCCCCAGCCCAGCTTCTGGCGGATCAGCGTGTAAAAGCGCCGCTCCGAACCGAACCGGACCATGCGCAGACGCCGCCCATAGGCCGCGATGCGGACCTCGTCCCCGCTCTCCAGGCGGGTCGTGCGGCCCCCATCCACCGAGACGAGGGCGGCGCTGCGCGTCACCTCCAGCGTGAGCGCCCGGCGCGGCGGGAAAACGATTGGGCGCACCGTGAGGGCGAAGGGCGCCATCGGCACCAGCACCAGGTCGCCCACGGTGGGCTCCAGGATCGGGCCGCCGGCCGCCAGCGCGTACGCCGTCGAGCCGGTGGCCGTGGCGACCAGCGCCCCGTCGGCGTCGATCACCCCCACCTCTTCCCCGTCCGCCAGGATGCGGAGCCGGACGAGGCCCGCGTCCGCCCCCCGCTGTACGACCGCCTCGTTGAGGCCCAGCTCGCGCTGGACGCGGTGGCCGCCGCGCCGAGCCTCGACCTGGACCAGCGTGCGCTCCTCGAGGGCGTAGTCGCCTTCCAGGAAGCGGTGCAAGCCGTCGGCGAGGGCGTCGAGATCAAGCTCGGTCAGGAAGCCGAGACGGCCCAGGTTCACGCCCAGAAGCGGTACCCGGCGCGGGGCGGCCACGCGCGCCCCGAACAGCAGGGTGCCGTCTCCGCCCAGCGTGACCAGTAGCCGGGTGCGGCCCAGTTGGGCGCCGAGTTCCGGCGGCTCGGCGTGCCGGGGCAGCTCCCACACGTCAAGCCCGGCGCGCGCCAGCTGCTCCCGGGCAGCGCGCAGCGCCGGCTGGTCGCGGGTCACCCCGGGGTGGAAGAGGAGCCCGACCGCCTGTCTCACGCCGGCCATGCTATTCGGCCGGGGCGGACGGCGGCCGGACGATGTCCTGGAGGTGAAGCAGGTGCTCCTGGTTGCCTTCCGCACCGCGGACGGCGGCCGGGGCCTCGCCGCGCACCTCCAGGCCGGCGCCCTGACACCAGGCGCTGAAAGCGTCCAGAGCGACCCGCACCACGTCCGGGTCGCGCACCACCCCGCCCTTGCCCACGGCTGTGCGTCCGACCTGGAACTGAGGCTTGAAGAGCACCACGTACTCCGCCCCGGGCGCAGCCGCCTGGAGCGCCGGCAGCACCTTTTCCAAGCCGATGAACGAGACGTCGACCGTTATGAGCGAGACAGGCCGGGAGAACGCCCGCAGCTCGCGCGCGTTGACCCGCTCCATCAGCTCCACTCGCGGGTCCTGGCGCAGCCTCCAGTGGATCAGGCCGCGGCCCACGTCGACGGCGAACACGTGAGCCGCGCCGCGCTGCAGGAGCACGTCGGTAAAGCCGCCTGTCGAGGCGCCGATGTCGGCGCACACACGGCCCGCCACCTCGATCCCGAACGCGTCCAGAGCGGGCGCCAGCTTCTCGCCGCCGCGGCTGACGAAAGGCGGCCGTGCGACGAGCTCCACTGCCTCCCCGGGACGCACCTGGCGCGACGCGCGACGCTCGGTCGCCCCCGCGACCCGCACCTTCCCGGCCAGGATCAGGGCCTGCGCCTGACTGCGCGACTCGGCCAGCCCAGCCGCCACCAAAGCCAGATCGAGCCGCGAGCCACCCTTGCTCATGCTCTCAAGGCTGGCAGAGTCGGGAGGGGTTTCGGAGGAGGAAGGCCGGCCCTCCCCTTGCGCCCGCCGGCAGAGCCCGGCTCCGCCGGGCGGTAGGGGGCCCGGCGCTCGGGTCCGTGTCCCCAGCCGCAAAGTAGGCCCGTGTGTCAGGTGCGCGGGGGCGGGTGGCCAAGGCAACGCGATCGGCAACCGACGAGGGACTCCCGCCGCATGCGCCATGCCCTCCTCGCGTGGTGATCGGAAGGAGGATGCCGCGTGCCCGCGGCCCGGACCTCACCTCACCCGCCGTCAGATCAGATGAGAGCGGAGGGTACTCCTACCTTGCGGCTGTGGACACGGACCCGAGCACTGGGAGGTGGGGAGACAAACCCTCTCCGCTCCCAACGCGGGGCGCGCGCGAGCTCGTGGTGGGGGTCAGGAGGGGGAGGCTTGCCTCCCCCTGCTCTTAGAGCGGAACGAGGCCCACCACGATGCCCAATAGCGCCCCGACCAGGACCTGGACCGGCGTGTGCCCGAGAAGCTCCCGCAGGCGATCCTCCCGGAGACCGCGCTGGGATACCAGGTCCTCGACCAGCCGGTTCAAAACCATGGCCTGCAGACCCGCCGCCCGGCGCACGCCTTGGGCGTCGTACATCACGACCAGGGACAAGACGAGGGCGATCGCGAACGCGACCGAGTCCACGCCCTCGATCCGACCCACGGCCGCGGTGAGGCCCATGACAATGGCGGCGTGCGAGCTGGGCATGCCTCCGGTCTCGGCCAGGACGCGGAAGTCGAGCCGCCGGTGGGCGACCGAGGTGATTATCAGCTTCAGCATTTGGGCGATGCCCCAGGCGACCAGCGGGGGCAGCAAGAAGTGCCGCATGGGAGATGCGGGATCAGTCTCCGAGTCCGAGGCTGATGCCGGCGAGGCGGTCGGCAGCCGCCTTGAAACTTGCCTCGGCGGCGGCCAGGAGGCGCACCGCCTCCTCGTAGTCGGTCACCGCGCGCTGCAGCGGGGCGCCGGGGTCGGCCAGCCTCTGCAGCGTCGCCTCTAGCCGGTCCAGCAGCTGCTCCAGGCCGGGCAGGGCGGGGGGGCCCGACTCCGAAGGCGCGCTCACGGCGCGGCCGTCTCCGCGATCTTGCCCAGGACGCCGTTGACAAACTTGCCCGATTCGTCACCCGCGAACGTCTTGGCCAGCTCGATCGATTCGTTGATGGCCGCCCGCACAGGCACGTCGCGGGCCACCGCGATCTCGAACACCGCGATGCGGAGGATGGTGCGGTCGACTCTGCCCATCTGCTCCGGGCGCCAGTTGGTGGAAGCCGTGCGGATGGCGGCGTCGATCTGCCCGAGGTTGGTCGTGACGCCACGGACCAGCTCCAGGGCGAAGTTCTCGACTTCGCGCTCGGCGCCCTCCTCTCGGGCGTGGTAGGCGACGACTTCGGCCTCGTCCGAAGGTGCGCTCTCGAGCTGAAACAGCACCTTCAGCGCCAGCTCGCGAGCGCGGTGGCGGGCCCCGGGCAAGCGCTAAGAGGCGAAGGCGATGCTGGAGACGAACACGTGCACCTCCGCCACCTCCAGCCCCAGCATCCGCTCCACCGCCTCGACCACGTTGTCCTGAACCTTCTCGGCCACGCTGCGCAGGGTCGCCCGCTCCGCGACCGTGACGAAGACCTCGAGGTGGATCTTGCGCGAGGCGTCAAGACTGACCCTGACGCCGCGGTGCGCGGTCTCCCGCTTGACCCAGTCCCCGAAGTGGCGAGCGGCGGCCTCGTCGAGGTCTTCCACGCCCTCGATCTCACGTGTGGCCAGGGCCGCGATGCTGGCTATGACCTCGTTGGCCACGCGGACGCTGCCCAGGGCCGCCGGCTCCATGGCCGCGATCCTACCCCAGGCCTTGTCGGATCGGGATCCCCGAGAGCCCCGACGCGGGGGCGCGGCTCACGCCCGCTCCATGTAGCCGCCGGTACGCGTGTCGACGCGGATCCGATCGCCCTGGTTGACGAACAGCGGCACCTGGACTGTGGCCCCGGTCTCGAGCGTGGCCGGCTTGGTGGAGCCGGAGACGGTGTCGCCGCGCACGCCGGGCTCGGTGCTGGCCACCTCCAATTCCAGGGTGATCGGCAGTTCGACCCCGATCACCTCGTCCTCATGGCGCAACAGGTTGACCGAGTTGCCCTCTTTCAGAAAGGGCAGGACGGCCTCGACCTGGTCCCGGTTCAGGGCGATCTGGTCGTAGGTGGCCCCGTCCATGAAGTGGAATACGTCGCCGTCGCTGTAGAGGTAGCTGGCGGCGGACTTCTCGATCCGCACCACCTTGTACTTGTCGCCGCTGCGAAAGCTCTGCTCGTAGATGGAGCCGTCGCGGATGTTGCGCAGCTTGGCCTTGATCACAGCCCCCGCTCGGGCCATCTTGATGTGCTCGACGTTGACGATCGTCAGCAGCCTGCCGTCCATCTCGAACGCCGACCCGACCCGGAAGTCATTCGTCTCGATCAATCAGGTACTCCAGTGCGAGGACGTAGCCGATCGGCCCAAGCCCGCTAATCACTCCGGTCGCCGCGGGCGCGGTCACGCTGTGGGCGCGGAACGCCTCGGTGCGGGCGTACAAGTTGGAGATGTGCACCTCCACGATCGGACGGCCAAGGGCTCGGAGACAATCGTAGAGCGCGTAGGAGTAATGGGTGAGCGCGCCGCCGTTGAGGATGACGCCCGCGCTGGCCGGGGCCTCGGCCTGCAGGCGGTCGAGCAGCTCGCCTTCCGAGTTCGTCTGGAACCATGCCACCTCAGCCTGGAGCTCGGTCGCCCGCGCCCGCACCATGCGCTCGATCTCGGCCAGGGTGGTGAACCCATAGATGGCCGGCTCGCGGCCACCGAGCAGGTTCAGGTTGGGGCCGTTCGCGACCACGATCCGCTTCATGCGAAGAGCCAGCGTACTTCCCGATCCACGATCGGATCAGCCACGTCCACGCCGACCCGCGCGCGCCCCAGAGCCGTCGGCAGCACCCAGCGCGCGCGCCCCGCGACCGCCTTCTTGTCTCGGCCAAGGCTCCGCAGCACCGCCTCGGGGCTGGTGTCCGGCCGTCCCGAATCGAGCCCATAGGCGCCCAGCATGGCCGCCTGCGCCCTCCCCACATCGGGGCCGCAGATATGCATGGCCTCAGCGATCCGGACCGCCACCCGCATGCCATATGCGACAGCCAGCCCATGTGGGGTCGAGTAAGACGTGGCGACCTCGACCGCGTGGCCCACCGTGTGCCCGTAGTTCAGGATCTGGCGCGGGCCGGACTCACGCTCGTCCGCCTCCACCACCGCGGCCTTCAGCTCCACGCAGCGGCTGATGACCGCCTCCAGGGCCGCGCCCTCCCGGGCCAGCAGGGCCGGCGCCCGGCGCTCCACCGAGGCGGCGAGCTCAGCGTCCAGGGTCACGCCGTACTTGCAGATCTCGGCGAAGGCGGGCCGGTACTCGGATTCCGGCAGTGTGTCCAGGGCGGCCAGGTCGGCAACGACCGCGACCGGCTGCCAGAAGGCGCCGACCGAATTCTTGGTCCGGGCGGTGTTGACGCTCGTCTTGCCGCCGACGCTCGAATCCACCATCGCCAGCAGGGTCGTCGGCACCTGGATGCACCGGATGCCGCGGAGCCAGACCGCGGCGGCGAAGCCGGCGAGATCGCCGACCGTGCCCCCGCCGAGCGCCACCACCAGCCCACGGCGATCGAGGCCGCGGTCCTCGAAGAAAGCCAGCACTCGGGCCAATTCGGCCAGCGATTTGGCGCCCTCGCCCGGCTCGACGGCCAGCACCGAGGCCGCGGTGCCCAGCCCGCTGAGACTCGCGGCTACCGGGTCTGCCCAGTGGGCGCCCACATTCGTGTCCGTGACCACCACCGCCTGCGAGACACCCAAGCCCTGGACGAGGCGCGGCAGCTCGACCAGCGCGCCGCGGCCCACGAGGACCGTGTACGGGGCCGCGCCCGCCCGCACCGTCACCGCCGCCATAAGGCGACCACCTCCTGAGCCACATCGGGCGCGGGCCGGGCCGCGTTCACGATGTGGTCGGCCTGACGATAGCGGGGCAGCCGGGCGTCGAGCAGCCGGGCCGCCGCGCCGCTGCCGCCGCCCGCCAGGAGCGGCCGTCCCTCGCCGCCGCCGACGCGGGCGAGGAGCGTCTCCAGTGGGGCATCCAGGAAGACGGTCAGCGCCATCGCCTGTAGGAGCGCCCAGTTGGCCTCCTCCATCGGCGTGCCGCCGCCGAGGGAGACGACGACGCCCGGCTCCAGCGCCGAACCCAAGAGCGATGACTCCAGGGCCCGGAACCGGCCTTCGCCGGCGGTCTTGAACACCTCCGACACCGACATCCCGGCGCACTCCTCGATGAGGGAATCGAGGTCGCAGTGCGAGGTCCTGGCCAGCTCGGCGACAAGGCCGCCCACGGTGGTCTTACCGCTGCCCATGAAACCGAGCAGCGCCAGAGGCCGGCCGGCGGTCAGAACGACCCCTGGCGCCGCTGCCGGCCGGCCTGCACGAAGATCTCGTCGCGCACCGCCTGCGGGAAGGGGACGTGCGTCGCCACTTCGGCCCCGCCCAAGCCCGCGCTGGAGATTTCAAGGGTTCCGTAGCCGAGCATGCGGCCCATCAGCGGCTGGCGCGTGGTCACGTCCTGCACCCGGTCCAGGGCCACGACCTTGGTCACGCGGCTGAACACGCCGCTCTCGAACAGCACCCGGCGGTCCGTCACGGTCAGGGCCGTTGCCGCCCACCGCGCGTAAACCACGATCGTCCAGAGGCCGAGCAGGCCCAGGGCCGCCAGCAGCAGCGCCAGCCGAAGCTCGCCCGCCAGTCGATCGACCGTGGCCCCGTCGAGCACGAGGATCGCCAGCACGATCAGCAGCGGCACGGTGAGGTCATGTAGGAGCAGGACCCAGTGCTGGTGCACCCGGACCTTCAGGTCCTCGTCCTGCAGCAGCGTGTCTGGCATCGCGGCGGATTCTAGGGAGCGGCCAGGGCCAGGCGGAACAGCGCCAGTAAAGTCCCGAGCGCAAGGTACGGCCCGTAGGCCACGCCGTCCTTCATGGTCAGCACGCGGACCGCGACCAGGATCAGGGCCAGCACTCCGGCCGAAATCACTCCGCTCAGCACGGCGAAAGCGATCATCGGAAAGCCAGTGACCAATCCCATCAGCGCTCCGAACTTGACGTCGCCCAGGCCCAGCGCCTCGGCCTTGAAGACAAACCCGCCGACGACGTAGATGACGAGGAACAGCAGGGCACAGCCGAGGCCGCTGACGATCGCCGTCCGCCAGGTCAGGTAGGGGGTGAAAAAGCTCAGCGCGAGGGCCATGACCGCCGCCGGCAGGAGCACCCGGTCGAGGATGAGGCGGTGCTCCAGGTCGAAGAAGACGATCTGCACGAGGACGACCACCCAGAGGCTCTGGATGAGGAGCAGGCGGCCCCAACCCAGGCGCCCCCCGAAGACGCCGAACAGCAACCCGGTCAGGACCAGTGGGCCCCAGCGCTGCCACCCGAGCCGCCCCGGGTCGAGGCCCTCCCAGCGGGCGAGCTGCACGTTGGCGGCCCTGATGCCGCCGCCCAGAGCCACGCCCGCGACCAGCCAGAGCAGGCCGAACTGAGGGTGAGGCAGCGTCGCGAGGCTCACGCGGCCACCTCGAGGAGCGCCGCGCGCATGGCCTCGAGCGGAGCCGGCCGCCCCGTCCACGCCTCGAACGAGGCGGCGCCCTGGGCCAGCAGGATGGTCCAACCGTCGACGCAGGCCAGGCCCCGGTCCCGGCCCCAGCGCACCAGCGGGGTTCCGCCCCGGACGTAGACGAGGTCGATCAGCGCCCCGGTCGGCGGCGACGCCGTCAGGGGCAGCGCCATCTCCCCGTGGCGCCCGAGCGGCGTGGCGTTGACGACGACCGCCGCGCGAGCGAGGACGGCTGGCCAGTCCGGATCGCTCCACGCCAGGACCTGGCCGAGCTCACCGAGCTCCGGGGCCCGCTCCCGATCGCGGACCACGAAGGTCAGGTTTGACCCTCGCAGCGCCGCCGCGGTCGCGCGCGCCGACCCGCCGCCGCCGAGGACGAGCGCCTCCCGGCCGGCCGGGTCGACTTGGACCGTGCGAAGCGCGCACCGCAGCGC
>JALYZG010000213.1 GCA_030948965.1 Candidatus Dormiibacterota bacterium
ATCCGGACGAGCGAAGTACGTGTCGGTCGTATTGAACTCTACCGCTACAGTCCCGCCGGCTGTATCACGGGTCAGCACGAACGTCAGGATATTGCCAGACGTAGGCCCAAAGTAAGCGAAGCTGTCACCAGGGGCAAAGTAGCCGCGGCCGAGGGAGCCAGCGAACGAGCTGACAGGCCTGCCGGACGGGGCCAAGTACCGGATCGGTGCATGGCATTGGCACTTCAACCTTGTGGCCGTTTTGGCCTGGCAGCACGCCGCGTGGGCACTGCGTCCGCTACACTCGCCAGCCAGAGGAAGCACCGACTCCCGTCCTTCTCGGCACTTTGGCGTGCGGTGCGAGGCCCCCGGTGCAGCGGCATTGGTCCCCCGACGAACTGAGCGCCCAGTGGACCCTCACGCCCGACGAACGGACCTGGCTGGCCAACAAAACCGGCGCCACCCGGCTCGGCTTCGCCGTGCTGCTCAAGTCCTTCCTGCTGGAAGGGCGCTTTCCCCACCAGCGGCACGAGATCCCCACGACGGTCGTCGCCCACGTGGCCCACCAGGTGGGCGTGGCGGCCGATCTCTGGCCGGCCTACGACTGGAGCGGCCGCACCATCAAGTATCACCGGGCCGAGATCCGCGATCGGCTCGGCTTCCGGGAGGCCACCCTGGCCGACCTGGAGGCCCTCAGCACCTGGCTGACCGCCTACATCATTCCCCAGGCAGTCGCCGTCGAGCCCCTGCAAGCCAGTGCCTATGAGCGGCTCCGGGCATGGAAGGTCGAGCCACCCACCGCGGACCGGCTGGAACGGCTGATCCGGTCGGCCGTCCATACCTGGGAAGCCCAGTTCGCCGACGACCTCGTCGCGCGGCTTGGCCCGACTCGGCTGGCGCAGTTCGAGGCACTCGTCGGGGAGGCTGACGAGCCGTCCGCCGGGAGCGGGGCAGCGGAAGCGGCCGCGACGAGCGGGACGGCCGTCCCGACCGACGCCACGGGCGCGGTGGATTGGCTGGCGTTGAAGGCCGATCCGGGCCGGCTCAGCCTCGACACGCTCCGGCACGAGGTGGCCAAGCTCCAACGGCTGCGCCAGCTCGCCCTCCCCACGGATCTCTTTCAGCGCCTCTCGGCCAAGCGGCTGCAGCACTATCGCCGGCGGGTGGTCTCCGAGCGGACGCGGGAGGTCCGTCGGCACCCCAGCGCCCGTCGGGCGCTGTTGCTGGCGGCGTTCTGCTGGGTGCGCCAGCGCGAACTCACCGACGGCCTGGTCGACCTGCTGATCCAGCTCGTCCACAAGCTCGGGGTCCGGGCCGAGCGCAAAGTCGAGCGCACCTTACTCGAGGATCTCAAGCGGGTCAGCGGCAAGACGACTTTGCTCTTCCAGCTCGCCGAAGCCGCCCTCGCCCACCCCGACGGCGTCGTCCGCGAGGTGGTCTATCCGGTCGTCGCCGAACGCACCCTCCAGGAGCTGGTGCGCGAATATCGCGCCAGTGGACGGGCCTACCGCACCCACGTCCAGACGGTGATGCGCACCGCCTACCAGCACCATTACCGGCGCATGGTGCCGCTGCTCCTCGCGGTGCTCGAGTTCCGGTCGAATAATGCCGTCCACCGCCCAGTGCTGGAGGCCCTCGCGCTGCTGCGCCGCTCCGCCAATGAGCGCGCCCACTACTACGTGGTCGAGGCCGACGTCCCGCTCGAGGGGGTCGTGCGGGCTGGGTGGCGCGAACTGATCGTCGAGCGCACCAAGGACGGCCGGGAGCGAGTGAACCGGATCACCTACGAACTCTGCGTGCTGCAGGCTCTCCGGGAGAAGCTGCGCGCCAAGGAAATCTGGGTCGTCGGGGCCGATCGCTACCGCAACCCGGACGAGGATTTACCGGCCGACTTTGCCCAGCAGCGGGCGCAGTACTACGCGGCGCTCCAGTTGCCGGCGGACGTCGAGGCCTTCATCAGCCGGCTCCAACAGGCGATGGCGAGCGAGCTCACAACCTTGGATCGAGGACTGCCCAAGAACCCGGCGGTGCGGATCCTGGCCAAGGGCCACGGCTGGATCGCCGTCTCGCCGATCGAGCCGCAGGCGGAACCCGCGAACTTGACGCGCTTGAAGGCGACGATCAGCCAGCGCTGGCCGATGACGAGCCTGCTCGACGTCCTGAAAGAGACGGATTTGCGGGTCCACTTCACCGAGGTCTTTCGCAGCGCCGCCGTGCGGGAGACCTTGGAGCGGGCGACCCTCCAGCGTCGGCTGTTGCTCTGCCTCTACGGGCTGGGCACCAATACCGGCTTGAAGCGGGTCAGCGCCGGCGACCACGGCGAGAGCTATCCCGACCTGCTCTACGTCCGCCGCCGGTTTCTCGACTCGGAGCGGCTGCGCCAGGCGATCGCGCAGGTCGTCAACGCCACCTTTCGCGCCCGGGTGGCGGCCATCTGGGGCGAGGGCACGACCGCCTGCGCCTCGGACTCGAAGAAGGTGGGGGCATGGGATCAGAACCTGCTGACCGAATGGCACATCCGCTACGGTGGGCGCGGCGTGATGATCTACTGGCACGTCGAGCGCCACGCCGCCTGCATTTACTCCCAGCTCAAGACCTGCTCCTCGTCCGAGGTGGCGGCGATGATCGAGGGGGTGCTGCGCCACTGCACTGAGATGACGGTCGAGAAGAACTACGTCGACAGCCACGGCCAGAGCGAGGTCGCCTTCGCCTTCTGCCACCTGCTGGGCTTCCAGTTGCTGCCGCGGCTGAAGCGGCTCCACGCCCAGAAGCTCTACCGGCCGACCGCGGGCCAGCCCGACGCCTATCCCCGGCTCCAGCTCGTGCTGACCCGGCCGATCAACTGGGAGCTGATCCGCCAGCAATACGACCCGATGGTCCAGTACGCGACCGCGCTGCGCCTGGGCACCGCCGAGACCGAAGCGCTCTTACGGCGCTTCACCCGTGGCCCGGTGCAACACCCGACCTACCAGGCCTTGGCCGAACTCGGCAAGGCGGCCAAGACCCTCTTCCTCTGCCGCTATCTGCACGCCGCGGCGTTGCGACGGGAGATTCAGGAGGGATTGAATGTGATCGAGAACTGGAACAGCGCCAACAGCTTCATCTTCTATGGCAAGGGCGGCGAGCTCGCCACCAACCGGCTGGACGATCAGGAGCTGGCGGTGCTGGCCCTGCACCTGCTGCAGAGCTGCCTGGTCTACATCAACACCTTGATGATCCAGCAGGTGCTCGCCGAGCCGGCCTGGACCGATCGACTGACGCCGGAAGATCTGCGCGGGCTGACCCCGCTGATCTACAGCCACATCAATCCCTACGGCACCTTCCGCCTGAATATGGCCGAACGCTTGGCCCTGGCCGCCGCGGAGGCCTCCTCGTGACGGGACCCCGCACCGCTCCCCGCCAGAAGGCGCGCGAGATCGCCACCCTCTTGCGAGGTGAGCGGCCCGACTACGCTTATCTCAAGCAGGTCTTCCGCTGCCTCCGGACCGAGCTGGCGGTGTCGATCCCCCGCACCGCCAAGCGGTTACCGTACGTGCCGAGTGAGGCCGAGATCCGCCGCTACTATGAGGCGGTCTGGCAGGCGCGCAAGCCCGGCGACATCGTGCTGATCAAGACCTTGCTCTACACGGGGGTCCGGGTGAGCGAGCTGATCCGCCTGCGGCTGACCGACGTCGATTTCGACCGCTGCCAGCTCCGGGTCACCCAGGGCAAAGGTGGCCAGGACCGGATCGTGCCCTTCCCGCGCGCCTTCAAGGAGGCGCTGGCGCTCCACGCGGCGGGCCTGCAGCGCCAAGGGGCCACCCACCTCTTCGAGTCCTCGTGGAAGAAGCCCTACAGCGATCGCGGGGTACGCAAGCTGCTCGCGCGCTACGCCCAGGCGGCCGGGCTGACCCAGCCGATCTCGCCGCACCGGCTGCGCCACTTCCTGCTGACCTGGCTGAAGAAGCAAGGCATCGATGACGCGCTGATCCAGCCCTATTCTGGACATGCCAGCCGGCAGTCGCTGGAGATCTACTCGCGCCTGGCGATCGGGGAGGCCCAGCAGGAATACGACCGGGTCATCGGGGCCTTCCCGGTCTGAGGCTACTTTGCCCCTGGTGACAGCTTCGCTTACTTTGGGCCATATAGGACCGGCTCTCCCAGTGTTTTGCGCGGCGGACCGATGACACTGGGGTTGCGGCACGGTGTCGGTGGCTGAGAACTGGGGGGTTGCTCCTAGGGAAAACAAGGGAGAGGGCAGACAAGAGAGTGCCCTCGGAGCAATCGGGCGACTGCACCGAGGGCCTGGAGGAGGGGGTCTTCTCCTCCGAGAGCAGTCTACTCC
>JALYZG010000221.1 GCA_030948965.1 Candidatus Dormiibacterota bacterium
GCGACGTTGATCTCTACCGCCGCGTCGGCGATGGCGAGGAAGCCGAGCATGCACTGCGTGCGGCGGCCGCCATCGACCTCTTGGACTTGTTCCGGTTCGAGCCTCGTCCGGGCCGAACCATGGTTGAGGCCGGAGGCGCCCGACGAGTTGCCCTTGTCGCCTACCTCGGCGTCACGGAGTACGCGCGCTTCCATGTCGATGTGGTCACCGGCCGTCCGCCGACGGGGCCGCCAGAGCAGGTGCAGTCGCTGCTGGCCATGCAACTGCCTGGGCTGGCGAGCGTACCCTACCGCGTCTACCCCTTGGCGGACCACATCGCAGACAAGGTCAGCGCCTTGCTCGAAACGCACCCACGCCTGCACGGGGCTCCGGTCGCCAGCAGCCGCTACCGAGACCTGGCGGATCTTGTGGTGGTCGCCCGCAGAACCAGCGTCGAGGCGGCGACCCTGCGTAAGGCACTGCAAGTCGAAATGCAGGACCGCGGCTTGCCGCTGCCCGAGCGGCTGTCCGCCCCAGTCGGACGGGACTGGCCGGCCGGCTACGCCCGAGTGGCGGCCGAGGTTCCGGAACTTGGGGAGCGAGACCTGGCCGCAGCGATAGCCACTGCTTCGGGATTCATCGATCCGATCCTGCAAGAAACTGCCGCCGGGGCCTGGCATCCGGCCAAGCAACACTGGTCATCCGGGTAGGGAACGCTGGCAGCGTGTCAGCAACCACCTCTCCCTACGCCGCCCGCTACTGCCTCCCGCATCGGGTCCGCCTCCCAGCTGCACCCGTTTCCGGGCCGAGCCACCCGGCCAGAGTCCGGGGTCGGGCCCGTGCTGCCAGCTCATCGGCCCGATGAGCGCCTACCGGAAGCGGTGGAAGGACACGGCCAGCGGAAGGTCGGTCCATGCCCGATCATCGCCGGCCACCGGCAATTGGAGTCGCTCGGCGACGGCTAGGCAGCAGGCATCACCTAGCGAGATCCGGCCGCCGTCTGGCCCTGGGTGCTCCGCCGAGTAGTGAAGCAAGTCCGCGGCGGTGGCAGCGTCGGCCTCGCCGAAAGCCTCGATCTCGGCACCCATGGCCACGATGCTGGCTTGGAGCTGGGCCGAGGACATGCGGTGTCCTGTCGCTCGGGCTCGATAGAGGGACTCCGTCAGGTTCGGCGCGGCGATCACGGCATGCGGAAACAGCTGCCGGACCGTCTCGGCGCCACGCTCACGTCGCACCCAGGCGAGGACGGCGGAAGCGTCCAGAACCACCCGGCGCGGAGCCATCAGCTCAGGAGTCCGAGCGTCCCAAGAAGAGTCGCGCCGACCTCTTCGGCATCGTCATCGCTGCCCACGACGGCCGGTCGGGTAGCGGAGATCTCGGCCAGGGTGCTATCCCTGGCTCGCATCTGACGGACCTCGGCAACAGCATCCCTCGCATCGACCCGACTATCGGACGATGCCCACACCTCTGCCTCGATGGCCTCCCTGGTGGCCAGCGTGATCCGACCTTGGGCAGCCTCAACGACGACAAGCTCTTCCCCTATCTCAACTCCGGCCTCGCGCCGCGCCGCGACTGGAAGGACCGTCCGACCTTTCGGACCTACGACGGTGGTTCGACCCATGGCATCACCATACCCGGTTGGTGTCACCATGAAGCCGAAGGGCCACCGGTTAGCAAGTGGGGCCACCGGCTACAGCCAAGTAGGCCATCAGTGTGATTCGCGGAGCTGGCGGCGCAGACGGGCGGCCCGGCTACCTGGAGGTGGATCCTATACCCGTTGGACCGTCCACTCAGCCTCCTGGTCGGTGGCGCTCGTGCCGCGCGTTGGGCGTCTCAGTCGCCTGTGGCAGCGACGCCGGCCTTTTCGATCATCAGGACGGCGCTGCGGATGGGCACGACAGGGCGGTGCAGCATTCCGGCGGGGACCGTGAATGCCTGCCGGGGGCCGAGCTCGATGGGTTCGGCGCCCTCCAGCTCGATCCGGAAGAGCCCGTCAAGGACGAAGAAGAACTCGTCCTGCTCGTCGTGTTTGTGCCAGTGGAACTCGCCCTGCATCACGCCCAGGCGCACCAGGACCTCCCCGACCTGGATCAGCGTCTGGTTGTACCAGGGCTCGGTGACCTGCTCGATCAACGCCTGGACATCCATCGTCTGAAGCGCGGTGAACAGCGGCTGTTGGTGGATGGCGTAGTCCTGTCGGCTCATGAGATCCTCCCGGTGGTCAGTGGGGGTCGGCGGGCGAGGCGGAGTTATTGGAGCGGCCGCGATCGGGTTCCGCCCTTCGATTGGCGAGGCCGATCTGGTCCTCGGTGGCCAGGGGCGACGGAGCGGTCCAGGCGGGGCGACCTTGAAGAAGTACTACGGGAAGGTCGACGGGTCGGCGATTAGGCGCCGGCCAGGCTAGTGGCGCGTGAGCGGGCCGCCGGTGTCGCCTGAGGCGATCAGCTTAGGGTCGAGCGGAGGCAACTTTACTGGCGGTCGGGCGATCGGCTCAGCGCTCACAGTCACATCGTACCCTCCTCAGACCAAACCGAACGCGCGAGCGGCCAGCGCTCCCAAACTGACCATCGCGAGCACGATCACCGGCCGCTGGCCGAGTGCGCTCGGGCGAACTACGGTCCGGCGGCCGCCGGGCGCTTACCACGCATTCGTTAACTGGCGGAAGGCCTCGCCCGGGCGCGTCACCGGACCCTCGGGTTCTGGAACGACCAGCTGTTCCCAGACGCCATTGTGGCTGTAAGCGCAGACGTGACCATCGACTACTGGAATCCGTCTACAGTCAGCCCGAGCGAACTCGTCGCTGAGGGCCACGACCTCGTCAACACCAACTCCAACTATCTGTACCACCTGCTCGGCGCCGTCCGTCCCGACGCTCAGACCATGTACGACGACTTCGAAGCCAACATGTTCGCCGGCGGGGCTACATCGACCCCTACGAACCGCACCTCCTGGGCGTCCTATTCGCGGTCTGGTCGGACAAACCCGGCTCAGAGACCGAAGCAGAGGCCGGGGAACGCAACCCTGGCCTCCTCAGCGCTCTTGCCCCGGTGGTCTGGGATCGACTCGGCCTCCGCGCCGTTTACGCCGAACTTCGAGCAGCTCGCTACCGATGCGGGTCGCGAGCGCCCCGCCGGCCCGTAAGTGGGTCGCCCAGCGGGTTCTCTCGGTCGGCACCTTGCCGAGAGCTGATGACGCATGCCCCTCGGTTGGCCGTCGCTAGGCCGTGTAGCCAATCAGGTCGACGATCACGTCCACGTTTCCGCCACCTGCGATGTGCGCCGCGAGGAACAGCCCGTTCTCGCTGAAGAGCTGACCGCCTGGGCCGAGCCGAGCGATCAGCATGTTTGCGAGCGGTGCGCCTCCCGCCGCGAAGTTAATGCTCGAGGTATCCGGCTCCGGTGGCGGTGGGTTTGGCGGCGCGTCTGGAGTCCAGGCGACCAGGTAGCCATCGCCAGTGGCGTTCACGACCGTGAGGTTGGCGATGATCCCGGTGACATTGGTCGGAATCGTCTCGTTACCGAATGTGTGGCCGCCGATTGGGAGCGGGAGCTCTTGCCCATCTGTGAGCGGACTCGGCGGGCCGAGGTAGTTGGTTACGCGAGTATCCGCGATTCGTACCGGCTCGTACAAGAGGCTCACGCTGCTCATACCGCCCATAAGTCGCACCTCCATCAATTTTTGAGATCAGGCCATCCCGGGCGGCCTCGCCCGCGTCGGTCGGCCCTGCTGCGCCGTCAACTGCGGACGTCCTCCAGTGTCCGGCGGCGGCGTGTGGCGTCAATGGGCGGTTCGCCTAGACTATGGGACCCCCCGCCTCCGCGCGACGCGCGACGATCCGAGCGCAGCGTTCTCTCGGCCAGTCCGAAGCGCGGTGCCGGGGTCCGTAGACTGGCTTGCCGTTCAGGTTCACGAAGGGCCAGGAAGAGGCCGGCATCAAGGCATTCGGCGAGATAGTCATACCGGCCGCCCGACAGCGCCAAGGCTACGCTGGAATTTTCCTCCTGCTCGACCGCGAACTGGGACGCGGGGCGAGCGTGGCGTATTACGGCGACAAGGCGTCGATGGACGCCGCGGCCGCCGAAGGGACCCGGATGCGGGACGAGATCGCCGCGAGGATGGACCTCACAGTGACGCGCGTGATCGAGGGCGAGATGGCCGTCGTCGAGCGGACGGCGCCCCCGGCCCCCGGGACCTGGGTGCGTATGAACCTCCTGCAGGGCGATCCACAGAAAGCCGACGAGGGCATCGCCTTCGTGCGGGAGAAGGTGGTCCCGTCCCTCCGCAGGCAGAATGGCTTCCGGGCTCTGCTCCAGTCCGTCAATCGCGAAACAGGCGAGACCGCCGTCGGGAGCGTGTGGGCCACTCGGGCGGACCTAGACGCGAGCGA
>JALYZG010000248.1 GCA_030948965.1 Candidatus Dormiibacterota bacterium
GGCTCGCGCAGGCGGCGCCCCCCGCTAGCGCGGCGACGGCTGCGACCGCGAGCCGGCGCGGCACCGCTCTAGCCGCCACCGCTGTTTGTGATGTGGCCCGAGGGGTTGTAGCGGGCGCAATGGTTGCGCCAGGCGTCGAGCAAGCGAGGCGACTTGCCCTCCCGCGTGATGTCCTGGGGCAGGGTGTAAGTGCCGTCGGCATTCGGGTCCGGCCAGTCCGGGAAGCCGTTCTGGCGCATGCACTGGGCAAACTGGCGGGCCAGCGCCAGATCGGCCGCGGTCGGCGGCCTGTCGGCAGCCTGCCCCGGCAGCTCGTTGTAGATGGCCTGGCAGGCGTGGATGGCCGAGTCCGGCGGTTTGGTCGTGCCTTGCGGCCACTGTGGATTGCCGTTGGGGTCGAGGGTCGGGTCCGGAAAATCCGGGGCGCCGTGGGTGTGGATGCAGGCCATCAGCCGTTGCACGATGGCGGCGACGTCAGGGGTGGGGCTGGCCGCCGGCCGGGCCGCGTGGCCGGGCAGCGCGCAGGCGGCGAGGGCGCCGGCGCCCAGGAAGAGAACGAGGTGTCGCACGGGCCGAGCGTAGGTGGAGCCCATCTGGCCGCCATCACCCTCAGGCCTGAATCGCGCTCCCGATTCTGGGGCTGGCGATCTCCCCCGCACGGGGGAGGCCCGGCCCCGGACGGCGGGCCTAGAATCCAGCTGGCGGTGCCTCGTCGCTTCGGCCTCCAAGCGCGGCTGACAGTCTCTTACCTGACGGTCGCGCTGGCAGCGGTGGTGGTGGTGGAGGCGATCGCCATCGTGAAGGTGCTGCCCGACCTGGTCGGGACGCAGGACCTGGCGGCCCGAGTCCAGGTGACGGCTCTGCAGGTGGCCCAGCAGGTTTCCGAATCCAACGAGTCACTCGACCCCACCGTCTTGCGCCTGCCTTCGACGTTCTCGGTCGGCATCGTCGACCCGACGTACAAGCCGCCGGCGGTCAGGTACAGCGACCGGGGCATCCAGATCCCAGTGGTCAAGGGCGCCGCGGACCTTGCCACCCCGGCCGCGGTGGTGGTGGGAGCCGATGGCAAGATCCTCGCCAGCTCCTGGCCGAGCCACTTCCCGACGGGGGCAGACGCCGCCGGCCTCTTGCCGGCGCACGCGTTCAGCCCCCAGATCCAGCAGAGCACCCAGATCGATAGCGGCCACCTGATCTGGTCCTCGGTCCAGCTCTACCCGCCCAAGCAGCTGTTGCCCGAGGTCATCCAGAAGGGCCGCAACCTCCCGACGCTGGGCTGGGTCTATGTCCAGGCCCCGGACCTCGTGCCCGGCGGCTTCGAGGGGACCATCTTGATCCCGTCCCTGGTCTCCGGCGTGTTGCTGGTGGGGATCAGCTTGCCCATCGCCGTTCTCTTCGGGTTTCTCACCTCCCGGAGGACGGTGCGGCGTCTGGAGCGACTGGCATTGGCAGGCGCCCAAGTGGCCGATGGCGATCTCGGCCAGCGGGTGCCCCTGGGGCCGGCTGACGAGGTCGGACGCCTCGAGCGCCAGTTCAACCTGATGGCCGAACGCTTGGGCGAGGCTCGAGCCGCCGAGAGAGTGCGGGTCGAGGAGCAAACTCGCGAGGCCGAGCGGAGTCGCATCGCGGGGGAGCTGCACGACGCGGTCTCCCAGGACCTGTTCTCGCTGGCGATGATGGCGGGCGGCCTGGAAAAGGCCCTGCCCGAAGACGGTGGGCTGCAGGCGCGGGCGCGGTCGATGCGCCAGGCGGCGGAGGGGGCGACGGAGGAGATGAACGCACTGCTCCTGGAGCTGCGGCCTTCGGTTCTGGAGCGACAGGGGCTGGGGGCCGCGCTGCGCGAGCTGGCCGACGCCTATCGCAGCCGGCTGGGGGTGGACGTCCAGGCCAGCATCGACGAGGTGCACCTCAGCCCGCAAGGCGAGCACGCGGTGCTTCGGGTCGCCCAGGAGGGCCTGTCCAACGCGGTCCGCCATGCCGAAGCTCGCCGCATCGACCTCCGCCTGCGGCAGAACGACGGCCGGGCCGAGCTGACGGTTAAAGACAACGGCCGCGGGTTCGACGCGGCTGCCGGCGGCCGCCATGGGTTCGGCCTGCGCCTGATGCGCGAACGGGTGGTCGAGCTCGGCGGGCGCCTCACCGTCGAGAGCGCGCCCGACCGCGGCACCCGCGTACTGGTCTCGTTGCCGTCCGCATGATTCGGCTCGTGATCGTCGACGACCACAAGCTCGTCCGCCAGGGCCTGCGCTTCCTGCTCGAGCAGGAGCCTGGGTTCGAGGTGGTGGGCGAGTGCGCCGACGGCAGCACGGTGCTGGAGACCGCGCGCGGCGAACGTGCCGATGTGGTGCTGCTCGACCTGCTGATGCCGAGGAGCGACGGCCTCACTGCGCTGCGCCAGCTCAAGCGCGAGCTGCCGCAGGTCCGTGTCGTGATCCTCACCTCGCACCGCGCCGACGAGCGCGTGAGGGAAGCCCTCGCCGCCGGCGCCGACTGCTACCTGATCAAGACGGCCGGGGTGGAGGACGTGGTGGGGACCGTCCGGGCGGCTGCGCGCGGCCAGTCCGTCCTCGATGCCGGTCTTGCCCAGGGCCTGCGCGGAGCCGCTGTCGACGGGCTCTCGCCGCGCGAGCTGGACGTGCTGCGCGCGATCGGCCGCGGCCGATCCAACAAGGAGATCGCCAGCGACCTGGGCATCGGGGAGGAGACCGTCAAGACGCACGTCAGCAACGTGCTCGCCAAGCTCCGCCTGCAGGACCGCACGCAGGCCGCGATCTTCGCCCTTCGGGAGGGCCTGGCGCCTCTCGAGGGCTGAGTCTGGGGCTCGCAACTGAGAATGGCGCGCGGGGTCTGAGTGCGGACGAACGACTACAAGATGCGTCCGGCTACCGTCAGCGCCTCCGCCAGGCTCGCGGCCCGAGGCGACCAGCTGAGTTCTCGGCGCGCCTGGGCGTCGTCCACCAGCAGCTTGCGGGCGAAGAGCTCGACCGTGTAGGGGCTGGGCCAGACCTCACGGCCAGGAGGCGCTCGCAGGGCCGCGCCGGCGGCCAGCAGCCAGGCCAGGTCGGGCAGGGGCGACGCCACCTGCGCGGCCGGGGCGACCCGTTGCGCCAGCGCCTCGATCAGCTCCGCCCACGACGAGTCGAAGCCGCCAAGCAGATAGGCGCGCCCCGAGCGGCCCCTCTGAGCCGCGGCCAGGAAGGCCCGGCCAAGGTCCGGTCCGGCCAGGAAGGTGCGCTCGGCCGCGCCCCCGCCGGGCATCGCCAGCGTATCGGCGTGGAGGCGCCGCGCCAAGCCCTCCCACACCGGCTCCCCTGCCCCCAGGCCCTGGACGGGCCGGAGGACCATTGCCTCGACACCCGGCCGCGCCCGCAGCCAGGCCTCGTCCTTGGCCCGCAGGCGCTCGACCAGTATGTGGCCGCGGACCCGACTGTCCTCGGATACGACTCGCGAGCTCCCCACGCCGTGGACATGGGCACTGGACAGCATCACCAAACGCGGGTTGCCTGCCCCCTGCAGGGCGTCCATCAGCCGCACCAAGCCTGGTGGCGGTTGCCAAGGCCGTGAGTGGCGGAGGAGTGGTGGGCGGAGGTCGACCGTCATGTGGACCGCGGCCACGCCGGCCATCGCTGCGGCGAGGTTCTCGTCCAACTCAGCCGTTCGCACGCGGGCATGGCCGGCCAGCGCCTGGGCCACGTGCCGACCGGCGTACGAGCCGGGTCCTACGACCAGGTGCACCTCGTTGCCGCTCACGGCGGCAGGGCGGCCCGGCGCCAGGGCCGTCTCGGCAGATGAAGCGGACGGCGCCGTCCGCGCGGACGAGCGGGGGCGGTTCCGTCAGGTTGGAACGAGTGCAGGATCGCGCGCCGGACGCTCTCCATGACGGTTGTGACGCGCCGGTTGAGGGACCACCACCCCGGCGGATCAGGCCAGATCGGAGGCCCGATCGTGAGTTCGATGCGCCCGAACGGTCGGAGGCGGTCCAGGCCCGAGATCGCCACCGGGCAGATGGGCACGCCGGCGTTCAGGGCGAAGTGGCCAACACCCTTCTTGAGTGGTTTGAGGGCGCGGCCCCGAGAGTACCGGCCTTCCGGGAAGATCAGCACCACCCCGCCCTGCGCGAGCAGCTGGTAGACAGTTGCCGCCGCCCGCTCGTCCAGGCGCCCGCGCCGGGGTTGGACGGGAAAGACCCCGAACCGGCGCACCAGCCAACGCTTCCAGCCACGATTGAAAACGGTGTCCCGGCGGGCCATGGTGTAGACCATCGGCCGGCGGGGGAAGACGGCCGCGATGAAGAGGGTGTCGAACCAGGTCAGGTGGTTGGCGGCGATGATGAACGGCGCCGATGGGATGTTCTCCAGCCCGACGACCTGGGCGCGGAAGAACCATCTGAGGAGCAGACGGATGAACGCCATCAGCAGCTCGTAGGGCCGTGTGGGCGAGAACGGGTCCGCGTGGACGAGGGGGTCCGGCGGCTCCTCCAGCGCCCGCAGGTACTCGGGTCCGAGGTAGAGGCCCTGGTGGCCGACTCGTCGCGGCAGGCCGAGGCTACCCGGCGTCGAGGAACTCGGTGACGGCGCGATTGAACTCATCCGGTCTCTCCGCCTGGGGAGTGTGACCGGCGTTCTCGATGACGGCAAGCTGGGCCCCGGGGATGTTCGCGGCCGCGGCCCGGGCCAGGGGCAGCGGGAAGAGGGTGTCGAGCGCCCCCCAGACCAGGAGGAGAGGGAGCCCCGAGGCGGCCAGGCGCGCGGTCTGGTCAAACGCCCGGGAGGCGGCCGGCCGGGCCAGCGAGCGCACGGTGGCCAGGTAGGCGGCGTGGTAGCCGACCTCGTCGTGCACCTCGCGCAGTGCTGTCACGTACGCCTCGTCGATGGCCTCGGCAGTGCTCGGCGAGGAGCCCGGCGCTCGCTCGTAGAACCGCCGCACCTCCTCCACTGAGCGGGTCCGGAGCAGGCCACGAAGGCTGCGAAGCATCGCCTCGCCGACACGTGGCAGCGCCACCAGCGGGTAGTAAGGCCGGAACGGAGGGCTGCCGATACCGAGCGCGTTGACCAAGCCCAGACGAGCCACCAGGCCAGGCCGGCTGAGCGCCAACTCCATCGCGATGCGGCCGCCGAGCGAGGTCCCCACCAGGTCGATCCGCCCCAGGCCCAGCGCCTCCACGTAAGCGTCTAGCACCTGCACGAAGAGGCCCAGCCCGTAGGGCAGCTCGCCCTTCTGGCTGCGGCCGAAGCCGGGGAGGTCGGGCGCGAAGACCTGGCCTCGGGCGGCGAAGAAGGGCAGGTTGCGCCGCCACTCCAGGTAGCCCGAGGAGCCGAGGCCGTGGACCAGGACCAGCGGCGTGCCGCCGGCACCGCCGAACGTGTGGTGGAGCCGGAGGCCGCCGAAATGAACCTCGCCGGTCTCGAGCGCGACCGCGCTCATGCGGGGGTCGGCGCCGGGATGCCCTCGATCGCAGCGCCCTCCGCGTACCTGCGCGCATCCGGACCCGCACCGACCGTGACACCGCCCGCGCCCTCGGCGCGCCAAGCACCTCCGTCCCAGACCGCAGCCGTGCGCTCGTCGAGGCCGACGACGACGGTCGCCGGGTCGAGGTCGCTGGCGGTCCAACGCGCGCCGAAGCGCCCGAAGTGCGGTATCACCACCGCCCGGGGGACGAGGCCGAGCGCAGCGACGGCGCGTCTCTGCTCGTGGTGCGGCCAGCGGTCCATGACCAGCGTCTTCTCGCAGAGGGCCATGGCGCCCGCCGACGAGCCGGCCATGGCGGCGCCATCCGCCCAGGCCCCGAGCATGGCCGCCCATACGCGTGAACCGGCCAGCGTCCGGGCCACGAGCCCGGGGTCGCCGCCCACGAGATAGAAGCCGCCGGCCCCCGCCGCCAGCGTCGCCACCTCGGTCGACTGGGCGTCGGTCCGGCTCCGGACCCGGAGCTCCGACAGCCCCAGACCCAGCGCTCCAAACCAGGCGACGGCGTTGGCCGCCGCCCTGTCGGGACCCTGGCGACCCGCGGCGGTGGTCAGGACGTAGGCTGGTCCCCGCCCGGCGACCGCGGCGAAGGCGCGGTCCTGGGGCTCGTTGCCGGCGTGGAACTCGTCGCCCCCGTTGAGGAGGACGAGGCCGGCCGCGGGCCGGTCGAGGTGCTCGCCGCGGCGGTCGGCGGTTCCCTCCCCTTTGCGGACAGGTCGGGGGAGGAAGTCAAAACGTGCATTCGCCGGCGAACGCCCCAGTGGCGCGCCATCGACACTTGCATTCGCCGGCGAGTGTCCCCTCGAGCTCCGAGGAGCCATCGACCAAAGAGTACGGGGGCCGGCTGTCGCGGATGCAGCGAAAGGCGCCCGCCGGAGGCCGACTTAGTATGTCGGGCGTGTCAGAGCGCCCAGTCCGCGTCCGCATGGCGCCCAGCCCGACCGGATATGTGCACCTGGGCAGCGCCCGCACCGCGCTATACAACCTCCTCTTCGCGCGGGGCCATGCCGGGACCTTCGTTCTCCGCATCGACGACACCGACCTCGAGCGCAACCGGCCGGACTACGAGGCGGCCATCTTCGCGGGCTTCCACTGGCTCGGCCTGACCTGGGACGAAGGTCCGGACGTCGGCGGCCCGCACGGCCCCTACCGGCAGTCGGAGCGCCTCGACCTCTACCGGCAGGCGGCTGCAGGCCTCCTGACCCAGGGGGCAGCCTACCGCTGCTACTGCACCAAGGAGGAGCTGGATCGCGAGCGGGCGGCGGC
>JALYZG010000277.1 GCA_030948965.1 Candidatus Dormiibacterota bacterium
CTGGAACGTCTTGCGATCTACCTCGACGCGCTCGCTCACAGCTGGCCCGCCACGTCGGCGACCACGTCGGAGCTGCCGTCGAGCGCCATCACGACGTCTACGGCGGCATCGAGCGAGCGGGTAGGCACGGTGAAGCTGACGAGCATCCGGGCCTCGCCGGCGATGTACGCCCGGTAGGGCTCCCGGTCGATCTCCGGGTGCTCCTCGAGCACCTCGAGCACGAGCCGGCGGAGGTGGGTAGGCGGCGCCATCATGGCTTCGGCTCCAGCACCGCCAGGAGCGCCCCCAGGCGTTCGAGCGTGAGCCGGGCCAGCGTGCCGGCCTCACCGCCGGGCACACGGTCCAGCACCCATTCGGACGTGTGCAGCAGCGAGATGTACGACCTGGTCGCGTCGGCAATCCACTTGACCGTGACCACGTCGGAGCGCCGGTCGTCGTCGGGATGTTTTACGCTCATCACGTTCCTTTTTGGAATCCCCTCGCCGTGATCCCGCAAGGAAGGCGGCGGGGGGTCTTTTCGTCTGCGGCCAGCCCATCGGGCCGCCGTCGGGCGGTCAGACCAATAGGCAAATCCTCCCCAGCGGATAACCGCCATCGGGGTCGGGCAGGCCATAGACAGCCGTGGCGCCCGAACTCGGCTTAGGCCGCGGCGATACCGCCTCGGCTAGGGGCCTGTCTCGAAAACAGGTGTGGTCGTCAAGGCCACCGTGGGTTCGAATCCCACCCTCTCCGCCAGCTTACCTGCTCACGGTGGCACTGGCCGGGCGGGGTGGACCATCTCGTCGTCCTCGCAGCGTCCCCTGCCTGCGCGGGCAGCCTCCAGGGCCTCTCGCGCCTCGCGACCAATGAACACGAGGAGCAACAGCGCGGCCACGTACTCGGCCCACCACAAGCCTAGAACGGTGCTCAGCCCGACCCCAACGAGCGTCGCGCCTGCCATGTACGCGCAGGTGATGGACTCGGCGATGTCCGCTCGGAGGGCCGAGCTCTGAATGGTGCGGTTGGCCGCCCGCTTTCTCCGGGCCAACAGGGGCATGACGATGATCGCGGCGGCACTGATGCCCAAACCTGCCCAGGAACCCTCTGGTCTGAACCGCATTACGAGGCCGATGATCGAGGTCGCGGCCAGCGCGGCGGAAAGCAGGATGAGCAGGACCGCCGATATCCAGATTGCGCGCTTCTCGACCCGCTCGACGCGCCCCAGGTCTGCGCTACGAGCTTCGGCCGAGAGCCTCCACAGCAGCGTGGCGCCACTGATCAGCTCGATGGTGCTGTCCAGCCCGAATGCCGTGAGCAGCACGCTGCGGGCAACGATGCCGGCACTGATGGCGATCGCGGCCTCGATCGCCATCCAGACGACCGTGAAGATTTCGAGAACAACGCCCTCTCGCACCGCCGCCCGGCGCAGAACATCCGCGCTCATCTGCTCTGCCTCGGGGGCGCCTGCTCAGCCACCTCCTCTGGGTTCAGGCTCGGGCACCCCTCCGGTCGACCAGCTCGGCCGAGCTCTGGCCGAGCAGCGCACGGATCAGAGCGAGAGTGGCCGGGGCCAGGTCGGTCCGCAGGCGGTAGTAGATCCAGATCCCTCGCTTGGTCGAGTCAACCAGGCCGGCGACCCGGAGCTTGGCCATATGGTGCGAGATGGTCGGCTGGCTCAGGTCCAGGGCGGCGGTGAAGTCGCAAATGCAAATGGGATCCTCAGCTTGCCAAAGGGCGGCGATCATGCTCAGGCGGGTGGGCTCGCCGAGGGCCTTGAGAACTTCAGCGGTTTCCTCTGCCCACGCTTGGTCGACTTCCGCGAGCGGCTCGCAACAGACGCCACGCTGTCGGACCGGGAGCTCCTTCACTTGCATTGGAATCAGATTAGCATTTCCATTGACAAGGATCGATGGATCATGGTAGCGTCCCAGCCATAGACAACCATCGATCTTAGGAGGACCCCATGAGCGAGATCCGAGAGGCCGTACGGGACCGTTACGCCAACAAGGCCAAGTCGTTCGGCAACGGAGAAGCCTGCTGCGGGACCGATTGCTGCACCCCTGCCGCCGCTGAGGAGTCGATTAGCTGCGGCCAGCACTACGAGTCCAGCGAGCTGATCCAGGTCGGTTTCGACAGCTCGATCAGCCTGGGCTGCGGCAACCCCCTGCTGCTGGCCGAGCTGCACGCCGGCGAGTCGGTGCTCGACCTGGGCAGTGGCGGCGGTCTCGACGTGCTGCTCGCAGCTCGCCGGGTGGCCCCCGGGGGACATGCCTACGGCGTCGACATGACCGGCGAGATGCTCGAAGTCGCCAATGGCAACAAGGCGCGAGCCGAGATCGAGAACGCGACCTTCCTGAAGGGCACCATCGAGCAGCTGCCGCTGCCAGACGGCGCCGTCGATGTGGTGATCTCCAACTGCGTGATCAACCTGGCCGAGGACAAGGGGTCCGTGATCCGCGAGGCCTTCCGGGTGCTGAAGCCAGGCGGCCGTCTGGCGGTCTCAGACATGGTCGAGCTCAAGCAGCTGCCGCCACGTGTCAAGACGGCGGTCGAAGCCTGGGCCGGCTGCATCTCCGGGACCATCCCGGTCGATATCTATCGCCAGCTCCTGGTCGACGCCGGCTTCGAGGGCGCCGAGATCGAAATCACGCAGGAACACGATGTCGAGGGGATCGCAGGCGCGATCGCGAGTGCCGCCATCAGAGGCCGCAAGCCGCTGGCCGGCTGAACCGGCGCGAGTCCCGCGGCTCTCAGCTGGGCTGCGGCGCCGCCATCAGCTGGGCCAAGAGTTCCCTGACGCGCCCATCGATCTGGTCTCGGATTCGGCGGACCTCCTCCAAGGTCTTGCCGTCGGGGTCTTCGAGGTCCCAATCTTCGTAGCGCTTGCCAGGGTAGATGGGGCAGGCGTCGCCGCAGCCCATGGTTATGACGACGTCGGCGGCTCTCACGAACTCGTCGGTCAGCGGCTTCGGGAACTCCTGCGAGAGATCGATTCCAACCTCCTCCATGGCCTCGACCGCGGCCGGATTGACCTCTTCTGCCGGGGTGCTGCCGGCCGAGCGGACATGGACGCGTCCGGCGGCGTGGTGGGCGAGCAGACCGGCCGCCATCTGGCTCCGGCCGGCGTTGTGGACGCAGACGAAGAGGACCTCGGGAACTTCCTTCTCCATGTCTCCCCGGTATTGGGCAAGAGCACGCAGGCGCTCGCGCGTGAATCGCCACATGAAGATGGGCGCGAAGTCGTGAACCCTAGCACCCTGGACGGCCTCCGTCGACTCGGCGATGTAGCGCTCTGTGGTCTCGGTGGAGAAGATGCCCCGGAACTCCTCGTGAAGCCGTTCGGCCTCCCGCCGCATCCGGTTCTGAGTGATCGGATCGAAGGCCCCATTCACTTCGTGTCCTCCTCGCGAGCCAGCCCAAATCGACGAAGATCGATATTCTGAATCTTGGCAGCCGTATTCATCCATGTCAATATTGGTCACCTTAGATGGAGGGCGAACACTTGCCGACTCGCAGCCTCCCGGTCCTCGACTGCGCGCCTTTGCTCTCCGGGATACCTCTCGATCAAGCTGCTGCCGGCCGCCTGGCTGCGGCACTCCGGGCTCTGGCCGAGCCCGGCCGCCTGCGCATAGTCAGCCTGATCCAGGCTCAGCCCAGCCGGGAAGCCTGCGTCTGCCATCTGACCGACGCCCTGGGCCTCTCTCAGCCGACCGTAAGCCATCACCTCCGGGTACTTTTTGAGGCCGGCATGCTGGAGCGCGAGCGACGGGCCAACTGGGTCTACTACCGGATGCGGCCTGGCGCACTGGTCGAGCTCCGCGCTGCCCTGGGCGATCACGTCCCGCCTGCCGTGTCCACGATCAGCGTGGCTGCCGATTGTGGATGCCCTCGGTAGCTCGACGCCTGCTTGCCGAGTTCCTCGGCACCGGCTTCCTGCTAATCGCGGTGGTCGGCTCAGGGATCGCCGCGCAGCGTTTCAGTACCGACGACGTGGGCCTCCAGCTGCTCGAAAATTCGATCGCCACGGCCGTGGCGCTGGTCGCGATCATCCTGCCAGTTGGCTCGGTGTCGGGGGCCCACCTCAATCCGTCGGGGGTGCCTACTGGTTCACTTCGTCGACTCATTCGCTAATCCGGCGGTGGCAATCGCTCGGACGCTGAGCGACACGTTCGCCGGCATCGCTCCTGCGTCCGTGTCTGGCTTCGTGACGGCTCAGTTCGTCGGTGGGGTCCTCGGAGTGCTCGTCGTCAGAGTGCTCCATCCCCGTCTCGCCGAGGTGGCAGAGGACGTCGTGGTCCCCGCAATCATCTGAGTCGCTCAGGCCCGCGTGTGCGTCACGCCGCCGCCTCGACCTGGTGCGCGACCACAAGTCCCGTGCCGTGCAGCGCTCGCCGCAGGCTCATCGAGCCTGGCCGCCCCAGAGATCCGCTCGGGCCCGCACGCTCGGCGTTCGGGACGTGGTGTTCTCACGGCTCAGTATCGTGGCCGGTATCGCATCTCCCGAACCCGGTCGTCCCGCGCCGAACGGCCGCTCATCGGAGCCCCACCCGACGCGGGCGGCTCCGCTTGGCGCGCCTGCCGAAGCCAGCTGGCGCGACGTCCTCACCGGCTCACAGGGCCGGCTGACGGGCGGCCTGATGCTGGTCACGCTTACGGTCGCGACCGAGGCACTGATCGTGACGGCGATCATGCCCGCGATCGTGCGCGACATCGGCGGCCTGTCGCTGTATGGTCTTGCCTTCAGCGCGTTCTTCCTAGCCGGCCTGTCCTCGATACCGACCGCCGGGTGGGCGGTTGATCGATATGGGCCGGCGAGGCCCTTCGCGATGCTGATCGTGGTCTTCCTGGCGGGGTCGGTTGTCGCCGCGCTGGCTCCGAGCATGCCGGTGCTGATCGTCGGTCGGGTGCTCCAGGGCTACGGCGCGACCGCCCAGTTCACGCTGACCCAGAGCACGATTGCCCGCGCATACGCGGGTCGCGCCAGGGTCAGCGTGCTCTCGATGATGTCGGCCACTTGGACCATCCCGGCACTGATCGGCCCGTCGCTGGGAGCACTCATCGCGGGGGCGTTTGGCTGGCGCTGGGCGTTCGCGGTGATCATCGCCCCCGCGCTCGCCGCAGGCGCGCTGACCTATCCACGGCTACGGCGGCTGCCGCCCACCGCGGCTTCGACAGCACCGTTTCCGGTGCGATGGCCGCTTCAGGTCGCGGCGGGCACCGGGGTGATCTTGACCGGGCTCACCGCCGGCACGTGGTGGGGGATCGTGCTGGTCGCGGCCGGACTTCCCGTGACCTACTTCGCACTGCGGCGGACGCTGCCCCGCGGCTCATTCCTAGCGCGGCCGGGCCTGCCGGCGATCGTGGCGGCCGGCTTCCTGTTGAACATCGCCTTCTACGGTGCAGCCAGCTTCGTCCCGCTGCTCCTGACCCGCATCCGCGGCACCTCGATCACCGAGGCCGGCATCGCCGTCACGGCCGGCACCGTGGCCTGGACCGCCGGAGTGTGGCTCAACACTCAGCTCGTCAACCGGTATCGCCGCGACCGGTTGGTGGCCGCTTCGGCGGCCCTGCTGGCGGTCGGGATCGGCGGTTTCGCGACCACGATGTACGGGGCGCCCTTGCCGGCCGCGTATGTGGCCTGGCTCCTGGCGGGAGCGGGCATGGGCATCGCATTCAACGTCTTCACCCTCAACACGATGGCGCTGGCCGCCAGCGGTGGTGAGGGCGCCGCCCTTGCTTCGCGGAACCTTAGCGCGAACCTGGGAACGGCGGTTGGCACCGGTGTAGGCGGCGCGGCGATCGCGCTGAGCGAGAGCCTGCGGC
Organism: Candidatus Dormiibacterota bacterium; assembly: GCA_030948965.1. GTDB lineage: Bacteria > Chloroflexota > Dormibacteria > Dormibacterales > Dormibacteraceae > JALYZG01. Next base: position 5,803 of record JALYZG010000277.1, read on the forward strand.
TCGGGCTCCGGCCCGGCCTCGCGTTCGTCTACGCGGCGGCAGCGTTCTGCGCCGTCGGAGCCGCGATGCTGGCAGGGAGATCGACGGTGCGAGGTGGCTGAGGCGAACCGGCTTGGGTTGCCGACCTGTCGTACGTGAGCACCTGGTCCGGCTTCGTAAGCTCACCCCCGAGCCGCGCCTGTTCCCACCACCGGCGTTCGAACTCGGCCGGCGGCAGGTTGTCGGTGGCGCTCTGGAGCCAACGCTGGTTCCACCAGTCCACCCACTTGGCGCCAGGGTCCGCGCCGGCGGATGAGCTCGGTCTTGAAGGCGGATAGCCACGGACGACGCCGCCCGCGTCTCGAAAACAGGTGTATGGGTGACCATACCGTGGGTTCGAATCCCACCCTCTCCGCCACGCCCCGCCGTTCGTAACCCGCCGCCCCTGGCGCCGGTTCCAATACCCTGAGGATCCTCGCCGGCGACCAGCCTGACACTCGCCGGCGGCCTTCGCTATGAGCCCGAACCTTCCCTCCGGGCGCCCCCAGCGGGCGTCCCTCTACGCCGAGCCCGCCGCGCGCGGCTTCCTCCGCCGGTACGTCGGATGGATCGCGCTCGCCCTGATCGTCCTCGTCTCCGGCTTCCTCGGCTACGTCGTCTGGACGCTCCGCGATCTGCCGGACCCGGGCCAGCAGCCGGTCCTGGGGCGCTCCATCGTGATCTACGACCGGCAGGGCCGGCAGATCGAGCAGCGGAACGCCAATGGCCAGTACTACGTCCAGCTTCAGCTGCAACAGATGGGGCACTGGGGACCGGCGGCCACCCTGGCCGCCGAGGACCGCAACTTCTACCATCACGGCGCCATCGATTTCGCGGGCACCGCCCGGGCGGCCGCGGCCGACATCATCCACGGCGGCGCCGAGCAGGGCGGCAGCACCATCACCCAGCAGCTGATCAAGATCTCGGTGCTGACGCCCCAGCGGTCGGTCCTGCGCAAGTCGCAGGAGGCCGTGCTGGCAGTCGGCCTGGAGCAGCGCTACTCCAAGGACCGGATCCTGGAGATGTACCTGAACCGCGTCTTCTACGGCCACAACGCCTACGGCCTGGGCGCTGCCGTGCGCGTTTACTTCGGGCCCGGGAAGCAGCCGCAGGACCTTTCCATCGGCCAGGCGGCTTTTCTCGCCGGTCTCGTCAACGGCCCGTCCTACCTCGACCCGGCCATCCACTTCGACCGGGCCCGGGCCCGGCAGCTCTACGTCTTGGGCGGCATGGTCAAGACGGGCGCGATAAGCCAGGCCCAGTCCGATGCGGCTGCCGGCGAAAACCTCCAGCCCGAGCTCAAGTTCGACCAGACCCTGGCCGCCAGCCTCGCCCCGCACTTCTCCGACTGGATCGTCGCCCAGCTGGAGCAGAGGTACGGCGCTGATTCCATCCAGAGCGGCGGCTTCGCGGTGACCACGACGCTGGACCTGGACCTGCAGGCCAAGGCGCAGCAGGCGGTGGCAGTCGGCGTGTCCAAGCTGCAGGGAGTCGGGGTGAACAATGGCGACCTGATGGCAGCCAACCCGAAAACGGGCGAGATCCTGGCCTGGGTGGGCTCGGCCGACTACACCAACGACGCGATCGGGGGCCAGTTCGACGTCATCACGGCCGGCCGCCAGCCGGGCTCGTCGTTCAAGCCGTACGTTTACGAGGCGGCGCTCAAGAGTCACACGATCACCCTCTCCAGCACGGTCCACGACCGGCCGACGGACTTCGGCGGCTACAAGCCCCACGACTTCGACAACCGCTTCCTGGGCGACATGACCGCGCGCCACGCGCTGCTGCTCTCGCGCAACGTGCCCGCGATCGAGGTGGCCAACAACGTGGGCATCTCGAACGTGATCGACCTCGCCCACCAGTTGGGCGTGAAGAGCAACCTCCAGCCCACGCTGCCAACCGCGATCGGGGGCTCTGAGATCACGATGTGGGACAACATCCAGGGCTACCAGGTCTTCGCCAACCAGGGCGCACTGATGCCCCTCATGGCCATCACGAAGATCGTCGACTCGGGTGGCAACGTCCTCTTCAGCGTCACCCCAGGCCGGCAAGATGGCATCACCCATCCCCTGTCGGCCGCGGAGAGCTACCTCGTCACCGACACTCTGAAGGACTACCCGGCCTACTGGCGTCTCGGCTGGCAGCGCCAGATGGCCGGCAAGTCGGGGACCACCGACGCGGCGTTCGGCCACCGGGACGCGTGGATGATGGCGTACAACCCGGACATCGTGGTGGGCGCCTGGGCTGGGAACACCGTGGCCGGCGGCGGCGGCAAGTCGATCTCCGCCTTCGGGGTGGACGTCGGTTCGCGCCTGCTGGCCTCCTTCATCAATTCGCTGCCGGCGGCGGACAGAGAGTGGTATGCGCGGCCGGCGGGGATCGTGAACGGCGGCGGCTGCTCGGGTTCGGGATCCGACATCGTCCTGGCCGGGACCCAGGGCGGCGTCGGCTGCCCGACGCCGGCCCCGACGCCCATGCCGACCCCCGAACCCACCGCAGCCCCCACCCTGACTCCGACAGCGACGCCGTCGGCGACGCCGACTCCCAGCCCCAGCCCCACGGGGGCGGTCACCGCCTCCCCCACGCCGGCGCACCCGGCCGCCTCACCCACAGCGGGAGGCTGACGGAGGCGGATGGTAGGATGGAGCGAGTTCCGAACCCCAGGAGGTAAAGAGGTAACCGAGATGATCGAGCAGGCGACCGTCACACTCACCGGCGAGGCTTTGTCGCAGCTCCACACCCTCATCGAAAAAGAGGGGAACCCGGCGCTGGGCCTGCGCGTGTTCGTCAGCGGGGGGGGCTGTTCCGGCCTCCAGTACGGCATGGCATTCGACGACGACGTCCGGCCCACCGACGAGGTGGTCGAGGTCAGTGGGGTACGGGTCCTCGTGGACGACTACAGTGCCCCCTACATCCGGGGTTCCGAGATCGACTACGTCGACAGCCTGATGGGCGCCGGCTTCACGGTCCACAACCCGAACGCTGTGAAGTCGTGCTCGTGCGGGCACTCGTTCGACACCGGCGAGGACGCGACCACCGCCAGCGGCTGCGGTTGCGGGAGCTGAGCCCGAAACCACGCTGAGCTGAGCCGGAGCTCGGAGGCGGGGCGCTAGGGTCGCGCGGCGACCAACGCCGGTTCTGGCCGCCCGGAGGCTCCTATGCTGTTCTGATGTCGTCCCAGCTCCGGCGCTGGCAGCCTCAGGAGATCGTGATCCTGATCGTCGGGATCACGACCCCGATCCTGATCCTGGCCGTCAACGCCTCCGCCTTCGTCATGCTTCACCTCGCCCAGTTCCGGGTCGGCATCGCCGCCTGCGCCCTGGTCAGCGGTCTCTGCCTCAACGGGCTCGGCGCCTACACCGCCCTCGATCGAGCCCGCGCCTACGCCCGTCATCTGTTTGCGGAGTACCGCGTCTGGATCGTCGCCGCCGCGGTCGTGGTGGTCTTGGCCTGGTCGGCGCTCGGCGCCTGGGGGACCTATTGGAGCATGGCCGACCCGCGCCGGCTGCCCAGCCTGGGGGCCGTGCTCACCGCGGTCTGGCTGCTCCTCCTGCCCTTCGCCCTCACATTCGTCTCCCGGCGCCTGAACCTACGCCTCGGGTCTGGCGCCACCCCCCGTGATACCTCGCACGCGGGGTTGCGCGAGACCTCGAAAGGCGCTCGGTTGGATGCCCGCAGAACGGCCTCGAACGAGCCCTCTTCCCCCACCCCGACCAGCAAGGCCGTCAACCGACCCTAAGTGCTCCACTAACCTCTGAGGAGCACGGGTGGCCGGCCTCGACCCGCACCGCACGGTGCGGGAGCTGCGGGAGCTGCAGGGCGTGACGGGCGACGCCGAAGGCGCGCAGCGCCTCGCCTGGACGGACACATGGCTCCGATCCCGCCTGTGGCTGGCTGAGCGGCTGGCACAGCTGCCGGTGGACGTGGCCATCGATGAGGCCGGCAACCAGTGGGCCACGCTGCCCGGCCGCTCGCCGCGGGCGCTGCTGATCGGAGGCCACCTCGACTCCGTGGCCGCCGGCGGCTGGCTGGACGGCTGCCTCGGCGTCCTCGCCGGCCTGGAGGTGCTGCGCCGGCTCGCCGCCGACGGGCCGCCGCCGCTCAGCGTCAGCTTGGTCAACTGGGCCGACGAGGAGGGTGCCCGATTTGGCCGCAGCCTCTTCGGCTCGAGCGCGGCCGCGGGCCGGCTGCCTCCCGACGAGGTCAGGGCCCTGGTCGACCCGGCCGGAATATCCCTGCCCGCGGCGCTGTCCGCGTGCGGAGTCGACCTGGACAGCGTTGGCCGAGCCGGCCGCAGGCTGGAGAGCGCCGCCGCCTACCTGGAGCTGCACATCGAACAGGGCCCGGTGTTGGAGCGGCTGGGCCTGCCGCTGGGCGCCGTCCTCGGCACGTTCGGCGTCGAGCGCCACGGTGTCCGCTTCACCGGCCAGAGCGCGCATGCCGGGTCGACACCCATGAACGCCCGCCGCGACCCGGTGGCGGGGGCCGCCCGCTTCGCCCTGGAGGTTCGAGAGGGCGCGCGCGAGGCGAGCGGCGTCGCCACCGTCGGCCGCCTGGTGACGAGCCCCGGCATCGCCACGGCCGTCGCCGGCAGCTGCGAGCTGACCCTGGACCAGCGCCACCTCGACCGGGCGGCGCTGGCCGGGATGCTGGCCGGGGCGCGGGCAGCGGGCAGGCGGATCGCGTCGGAGGAGAAGGTCGACGTCAGCTGGGAGCCCCTATTCCACGTCGGACCAGTTCACTTTCATCCTGCGCTTGTCGACCTCTGCGAGGCCGCCGCGGTGGAAGTTGCGGGCCGCTGCCATCGCCTACCCAGCGGGCCGCTGCACGACGCCACGTCGATGGCCGTGGCCGGAGTGCCGACGGGCATGATCTTTGTCCAGAGCCTGCGCGGCCTGAGCCACACCAAGGAGGAGGACACGCGGCCCGAGCACCTCGAGCTGGCGGTGCTCGCCCTGGACCGAGCCGTCACGGGCGCCGCGGCCTGGGTTCAGGGCGGGTAGGACTTTGCCCCGCCCGGCGCCGGCGGGTCAGGCGGTTGCCGCGCTCGGGTCGACCGAGCCCGTCTCGCCCAGGCTGGCGTTCCTGGACGGCGCGCGGCATCAGGCCCAAAAACGTACCGGCCCGCATCGATCGACGCCGCGGCGTCAATCAGGTGGCGCTCTCTGGAATCTCCCTCTCGACGGTCAGGAAAGACGCGCTGCGCGTCGGGTCGACAAAATTGGTCTCGTCCTCCGTGGAGACGCGCCACTCGGGCGATTGTCGCGCGGCCTCGACCGCGACAAGGCTGTCGAACCACAGCTCGGCCACGCCGTCAAAACCGGCTGTGGGCCCGCCCAAGGGGGCCACGGAATGGCTCTGGACCAGCCGGCGGAGTCCGGGGATCCGGCGCCCGATCGGCCCGTGCACGTGCTCCCAGTAGTGCGAAAACTCCTCCGGGCTGAGCCCGGGCTTGCGGGTGATGCAATAGACGAGCTTGATCATCTCGGTCCTCCATGCACCGGCCTCGCCGGGCCCCGAGCGGTGCGCAAAGGGCCCCCGCCAAATCGGCGGGGGCCCCTGGGCGATCGTTGTTCCCGGACGGCTACATCATGTCGGGCGGCATCGAAGGCCCGGAGGATTCTCTCTTCTCCGGCACCTCCGTCACTACCGCCTCGGTGGTGAGCACCATGGCCGCGATCGAGGCTGCGTTCTGCAGCGCCGAGCGTGTGACCTTGGCCGGATCGACGATGCCGGCCTTGACCATGTCCACTGACGTGCCGGCGAGGGCGTCCCAGCCGTGGCCGATCTTGCCCTTGCGAACGCTCTCAACGATGACCGAGCCTTCGTAACCGGCGTTGGCCGCGATCTGGCGGACCGGCTCCTCGAGGGCGCGCCGGACGATGCTCACGCCCGTCGCCTGGTCACCGGTGAGGCTGAGGCCCTTGTCGAGCGCCTTCTGGGCCTGCAGCAGAACTGTCCCGCCGCCGGCCACGATGCCCTCCTCGACGGCCGCCTTGGTGGCCGAAAGGGCGTCCTCGATGCGGTGCTTCTTCTCCTTCTGCTCGACCTCGGTGGCCGCGCCGACCTTGATCACCGCCACGCCCCCGGCCAGCTTGGCCAGACGCTCCTGCAGCTTCTCCTTGTCGAAGTCGGAGGTGGTGTCCTCGATCTGAGCCTTGATGGCCTTGATCCGGCCCTGGATGGCCTCGGTCTTGCCCGCGCCCTCGACGATCGTGGTGTCGTCCTTGGTCACGGTCACGCGGCGGGCCCGGCCCAGCTGCTCGACCCGCGTCTGGTCGAGTTTCAGGCCCAGCTCCTCGGAGATGACCGTGCCTCCGGTGAGGATAGCCATGTCCTCCAGCATCGCCTTGCGCCGGTCCCCGAAGCCGGGGGCCTTGACGGCGATGGCGGCGAACGTGCCGCGGAGCTTGTTTACGATCAATGTGGCCAAGGCCTCACCCTCGAGGTCCTCGGCCACGATCAGCAGGGGCCGGCCCTGCTGCACGACCTTCTCCAGAACCGGCAGGAGGTCGCTTACAGCTGAGATCTTGCGGTCGGTGACCAGCACGAAGGGGTCCTCGAGGGCGGCCTCCATGCGGTCGGGGTTGGTCACGAAGTAGGGCGAGAGGTAGCCGCGGTCGAACTGCATGCCTTCGACCGTCTCCAGCTCGGTGCCGACGCCCTGGCCGTCCTCGACCGTGATCACGCCGTCCTTGCCCACCTTGTCCATGGCATCGGCGATGAGCTCGCCGATGGTGTCGTCCTGGGACGAGATCGAGGCCACGTGGGCCACGTCCTCATGCCCCTTGACCGGGACCGAAACCCGCTTGATCTCGTCCACAACCGCCTGCACGGCCTTCTCGATGCCCTGCTTCAGCAGCATCGGGTTGGCGCCCGCGGCCACGTTCCGGAAACCCTCGCCGATCATGGTCTGGGCCAGGATCGTGGCGGTGGTGGTGCCGTCACCGGCGACGTCATTGGTCTTCGTAGCCACCTCGCGCAGCAGCTGCGCGCCGGTGTTCTCCTGGGGATCCTTGAGATCGATCTCACGCACGATCGTGACGCCGTCGTTGGTCACGGTCGGGGCGCCGAACTTCTTCTCCAGGACCACGTTGCGGCCCTTGGGACCCAGCGTGATGCGCACCGACTCGGCGACGATGTCGATGCCGCGCTTCAGACCCTGCCGGGCCTCTACGTCAAATACGACCGTCTTGGCCATCTATCCTCCTCAGAGTCCGAACTATTTCTTGCTGGTCTTTTCTGCGGTTTTGCCGTTCGCAGCGACGACGGCCAGGACGTCCTTCTCGCTGATGATCAGGTACTCGATCTCGTCGAGCTTGAACTCGTTGCCCGCGTACTTGGCGTAGAGGACCTTGTCCCCCACCTTGAGCTCCATCGGCACCTTGGTCCCGTTGTCCAGGAGCCGGCCCGAACCCACGGCCTGGATGATGCCCTCCTGCGGCTTCTCCTTGGCGGTGTCCGGCAGCACGATGCCGCTCTTGGTCTTCTCTTCACGCTCGACCGGCTTCACGACCACCCGGTCGCCCAACGGCCTCAGGTTCATACTGTTTCCCCTCCGCACAAAATGAATTGAACTGAAATTGGTCTGGCACTCAGGCCCGGGGAGTGATTGGCACTCGCCTCCCCCGACTGCCAATTATAGGCGAGTCGGCCCGCCTTCGCCCATCAGTCTGGATCGCCGGCCGAATCGGCGTCGGCACTCGCCACCAGCGAGCGCGCCGGCTCCGCGTCGGCCTCCGGAACCATGATCAGGCACTGCTCGAAAGCCAGGCCGGAGAAGAGCCCATCCGGGCTCGTGCGCCGGTTAAGCGCGGTGAATCCGTTCGCCTCCAAGACCGCCAGGAGCACGTCGGCACGGACGCAGGGCCCGTGGTAGACCTCGACCCAAGCCGGGCCGTCTGGGCGCACCCGGCTCACGGCGCCCAGCCCAGGCCGGGATCAACTGTGCCGGTGGACCCACGGGGGACGTGGAAGGCGGCCACGCCGATCATCGCCGCGTTGTCCGTGCAGAGATCGAGCGGTGGGATCGTGAGCCGCGCCCGTCCCGCCACCACCTCCCCGGCCCGGCGTCGGAGCAGCGTGTTGGCGGCAACGCCGCCGGCGACCACTACCTGGCGATGCGGATGCACGCGAAGCGCGGCGGCCAGCTTTCCGACCAGGGCTTCGACCACGGAGCGTTCGAATGCCGCCGCCAGGTCCTGGACGGTCTCCGAGCCTGCGGTATCGGGGCCGCCAAGGTCGCGGAGGCGGTAGAGCAGGGCCGTCTTGAGGCCGCTGAAGCTGAACTCCAGGCCGCGCAGCGACGGCACCGGCAGCGGCTGCCGCGTCCAATCCCCGAGTCGCGCCGCCCGGTCGAGGGCCGGGCCTCCCGGGTAGCCGAGGCCCAGCATCCGCGCCGCCTTGTCGAAGGCCTCGCCGGCGGCGTCGTCGCGCGTCCGGCCGAGCACCTCGAAGATGCCGTGGGCGGGCATGCGTACGAGGTCTGTGTGCGCCCCCGAGACGACCAGCGCGAGCAGCGGCGGCTCCAGCTCGGGCCGAGCGAGGAGGGCCGCGTAGACATGGCCCCAGAGGTGATTGACGCCCACCAGCGGCCGCTCCCACGCCGCCGCCAGCCCCTCGGCCAGGCCGGCGCCGACGAGAAGGCAGCCGGCCAGCCCGGGGCCGCGGGTCACCGCCACCAGGTCCACGTCGGACCCCGGCCGGCCGGTCTCCGACAGCACCGTCGCCACGAGCTGGGGCAGCTTCTCCAGGTGGTCGCGGGCCGCGAGCTCGGGGACGATGCCGCCATACCGCGAGTGCTCCAACTGGGAGTGGACGAGCGCGCCGAGCACACGCCGGCGATCGTCCACCAGAGCGACCGAGCTCTCGTCGCAGCTCGATTCGAGCGCCAGGGCGAGCACGTGCCGGGCTCAGCCCGCCGCTCAGGCGCCGGCGGGAGGCCCGAAGGGGTGGCGCCGGAGACCGCCCACATCCCCCTCGATGCGGGCCAGGTTCGTCTCGAAGAGAGTGCGAAACCGAGGCGAGTAGATCGAGTCCGACCACATGACGATGGCGTCCTCGCCGTTGTCGGTGTAGTAGCCGCGGCGGCGGCCGATGACCTTGAAGCCGAACGTCTCGTACATCTTCATGGCGCCATCGTTCGAGGCCCGCACCTCGAGGGTGACCCACTTCGCGCCCATGTCGTGGGCGGCCTGGACCAGGCCGGCGAACACGATGCGGCCGTAGCCCTGGTGCTGAAGGTCCTGGCGCACTCCGATCGTGGTCACGTGGGCCTCGTCGTACATCCGCCACATGCCCCCGTAGCCCACGATCGCCGACCCCTCCTCCCCTTCCCGGCGGAGGACGATGTAGTAGGCGCTGTTGCGGGAGGCGAGCTCGCGGTAGTAGGCGTTGCGAGGCCACGGGGTGGAGAAGATGTGGCGCTCGATCTCCTGGATCACGGGTACGTCGGCCTCGCGCATCGGCTCGATACTGAGCTGCTGCCCGATCTGGACCACTAAGGGTCGCGCCTCAGGGCCGCCGGCGAGTGCATATATTCGAGCCTGACGCTACCATAGGCCAGCCGTCGCGCCCCGGGCAGCGCCCGCAGCGCCGCCGCGCCGAAGGTGTCGAGCTCGGATTCCGGAAGCAGGTCGACGCCACTAGCTCTGACGGCGGCGACGGTCTCGGGCCGCAGCCAGCCTGCCGCGGGCCATTGCCGGGGCAGCTCCGCGGGCTCCCCGTGGCGCGGGGCGTCGAGGTCCGGTGCCAGCCAGTACACCCGGCCTCGCCCGGCCTCCGCCAGCCCGGTCAGCGGGCCGCGGCCGCGCCGAGCCTGGATCTCGAGGCCGCTCAGGCCAAGGAGCGGCAGCTCGCGGCCGAGGGCGAAGCCGATGCCATAGCTCACGCCCAGGCGGAGCCCGGTGAAGGAGCCAGGACCCGTGGCCACGAGCACCGTGGCCACCTCCTGACCTTGGCCCAAAGCACGCACTCGGCGGCCGAGCTCGGAGTCGCGGCCCGACTCGAAGGACTCCTCCGCCACGACTGCGCCATCCCTGATGAGAGCGACGGCCGAGCGGGCGGAGGAGGTGTCGATCACCAACACCATCGCGGCGGGGCCCCCTCGAGGCGCAGCCTGCGACGACCCTCGAGCACCACCTCGATCACGAGCCGCGGCGCTTCCAGCCCCTCCAGGCGGTCACCCCACTCGATGGCCACAGCGCCCTCGTCCAAGAGATCGTCGAGGCCGAGGTCGGAGAGGTCGGCGCCGAGGGGCAGGCGGTAGAGGTCGACGTGGCCGAGCTGCACGCGTCCGGGGTAGGTCCGGACAAGCTGGAAGGTCGGGCTCATCACCTGCGCCGGCGAGCCTGTGCCCCGGGCCAGGCCGCGCACGAAGGCGGTCTTGCCGGCGCCGAGAGGACCGACCAAGAGCAGCAGGTCGCCTACGCGGAGGCTGCGGCCGAGCCGCTCGCCGGCGGCCTCCGTGGCCGCCTCCGTTTCGCTGACCACTTCAGCCGAAATGGTCGTACCCTCGGCGCTCGATCAGAGCCCTGCGGCCCTGGCCGTCCACGACCATGACCTCGGGGTGGGTGGTCACCTCCCCGACCACCGTCAAGCCGGACGGCGCCGGGGCCGGACCGCAGCAGACCAGCTCCACCTCCTCCCCGCTGGCGATCGCGTCCAAGGGAGCGATCCCGGGCGCGCAGGGCACCTGGTCGAGCAGCAGCCTGGCGCCGGCGCCGGACGCGGCCGCGAACTTGTCCAGCTCGCGCAGGAGGCCATCCGAGATGTCGCCGCAGGCCAGCCCCGCCGCTGCCAGCCGGGCACCCAGCTCCAACCGTGGTCGGGGCCGGCGCCAGGTCGGAGTCGCACCCCCGACGGGGCCTGTGACCCCAATCCACCAGCCAGGCCGCACGCCCGCGCGCGGCACCGGCCGCGCCCAGGTCGAACCGAGCAGGGAGAGGGTCAGCGAACCGTCGTGCGGCGCCCGCGTGGTGTCGCCGCCCACGAGCCTCAGCCCCACCTCGGCGGCGAGCTCGGCCAGCCCCCGATACAGCCCCACCGCCACTTCTGGCGGCCATCGCCGGGGCATGGAGAGGGCCGCCAGACCGAACGCAGGCCGGGCGCCCTTGGCGGCGAGGTCGCCGAGCGCGAAGCAGAGCGCGCGCCAGCCCGCGTCCTCCGGCTGCTGGACGGCCAGGTCGAAGTGCACGCCCTCGACCGATGTGTCGCACGTCGCCACCGTGTAGCTGCCGTCCGGCTCCCGCCAGACCGCGGCATCGTCTTCGCCGGCGCCGATGACGAGGCTGCCTCCGGCCGGTGCCAGGTGCGGCCGCAAACGCGCGAAGAGCTCCAGCTCGTCCATCAGCCGGAGTCGCCCAACCGCGCCCTGAGCGCGCGCGCCTCGGCTTCCGGATCGGCGGCCGCCGCCAGGGCGCGGATGACGCAGACGCGGCGCAGGCCCGCGGCCGCCAGCTCCGGGAGGCGGGAGCGGTCGATGCCGCCGATGGCGAACACCGGGACCCGGACCGCCGCCGCCACTTCGGCCACCCCCGCCGGGCCGATCACCGTCTTCTCGGGCTTGAGCGGGGTCGGATATGCCGGCCCCGAGCCGATGTAGTCGGCACCGGCCAGGGCCGCGGCTCGAGCCGCACCGGGACTGGCCGCCGAGGCGCCCACCAGCCCCTCCCGGCCCAGGACCGTGCGTGCCGCAGCCACGCTGAGGTCATGAGGACCGACGTGGACCCCGTCCGCGCCGCAGAGGGCCGCCACATCGGCGTGGTCATCGACCACGAGCAGTGCTCCGGCCGAAGCGCAGAGGGCGGCGAGGCGAGCGCCCAACTCCAGGAGACGCCCTCGCGGCAGTGACTTGTGACGCAGCTGGACCACGTCCGCCCCGCCCCTCAGCCAGGCCCCGGCCAGCTCCAGGACGGCATCGGGCTCCAGGTCCGGGGTGATCGCGTAGAGGCGCGCCCGTTCCAGGCGCTCGCGCTTAGAGTCGCGCATCGCCTCCACCTATACTCGGTTTGAGATCTTGCGCTTCAACCTGCTGGATCTGGCCGTCGTGGCCGTGCTCGCGGTCGCGACCGTGGACGGCCTGCGGCGCGGGTTCGCCGCCTACCTCACCGAGCTCGCCGCCCTCGCGGCCGGCCTCGGGCTGGCCCTTTGGCTCTTCGAGCCGCTCGGCGCGCTGCTGCACCGGCTTCTGGGCGTGAGCTCGACCCTGGCCGGCTTCGGCGCGTTCATCGCCCTCCTCGCGGCGGGCCACGGCATCGTCGTCGCGATCGCATACCGAGCTGTGGCCTGGGCCTCGAGCCGCGTCCAGCGGGTCCAGCCGCGGGTGGCCGGGGGCATCGGCGGCATTTCGGCCGCAGGGCTGGCCGCGGTGGTCTGCGCCGGTGCGGTGGGCGTACTGGCCGTGATCCCGGCCGAGAGCGCGCAGGGCCTTGTCGCCGGCTCCCTCGTGGGCCGGGCCGTGACCGGGCGGGGCGCGCCGCTCGACGCGCGCCTGCGCCTCCTGATCGTGCCCCCCACCCCGGCCAACCAGAGCATCCTGGTCAGCTCGCCCGCGAGCAATCCCGGACAGGACGCGTTCTACAAGCTCACATTCCCCGCCAACCTGCAGCCCCAGTCCGCTCCCGCCGACGAGGACGCGATGCTACAGAAGATCAACGACGCCCGCGCCGGCGACGGCCTCTCCCCGCTGCGCATGGACCCGACCCTGCGCCAGGTGGCCAGGGCCCACAGCTGGGACATGTACGCGCGCGACTACTTCTCACATCAGACGCCCGACGGCAAGACGCCGTACGACCGTCTGCAGGCCCTCAAGGTCCACTACCTCACGGCCGGCGAGAACCTGGCTTTCGCTCCGGACGTGGGCCAGGCCTGGGACTCTCTTCTGCACAGTCCCGACCATCGGGCCAACATCCTGAACCCGGACTTCCGCTGCGTAGGGATCGGCGCCTACCAAGGCCAGGGCGGCTACGAGGAGATGTTCACCCAGGACTTCACAGATTGTTAATCCCATCCTTCTCCGCCCATGCGACAGGCGTAGGCCCGGCTTTGCTGGGCCGATTGAGTTGTTTCCTCCTGCCGCTCAACGTCACGCGCGCGCAAGCGTAGGAGGGCGGGCCCACGGGGGGAACCTGGGTTCCCTCCGTGATTCTAAAACAGAATTTGTTGGAGTCTGGTCTTGAGGGCGGCTGGGGCCTCGCCCTGGTCGCAGCAGTGCTTGACCAGCCGTTTGTAGCCCACCTGGAGCTCGTACAGGTCTTCACAGGGCGGGCAATCCGCCATGTGCCGCTGGACCTGCGCCAGCTCACCGTCCGTCAACTCTCGGTCGACGTAGCGGTCCAGATTCTGCAGACAGTCGTCGCAGTTCACGATGCCCTCCCTTCGCGGACGATGCCGGATTCCTCGGCGTAGTCGTGCAGCGACTTCTGCAACTGGCGGCGAGCACGGTGAAGGCGCGACATGACCGTGCCGATGGGGACCCCGAGCACGTTGGCCGCGTCCTTGTAGGAGAAGCCTTCGACGTCCACCAGGAGCACCACCTCGCGGTGCAGCTCCGGGAGCTGTTCGACGGCATCCACCACCTCGCTGGTGGCGATACGGTCCAGGACCTCGGCCTCGGGCACTGCCGTCGGGTCTCTAAGGGTGTCATAGAGTGACGAATCGGCGTCGCCGTCCAAGCTCAGATCCTCCGGCCGGCCGCCCTTGAAGCGGTCCCAGAAGAGGTTGCGCATGATCGCGAACAGCCAGGCCTTCATGTTGGTGCCGGTCTGGTAGCTGTGCTGGTAGCGGAGCGCGCGGACGTAGGTGTCCTGGACCAGGTCCTCGGCGCGGGCGGGATCCCGGGTCAGGCGCAGCGCCGCGCGGTAGAGCGTGTCCACGTAGCCGATCGCCTCTTCCGCGAACGCGCTTCGCTGCTCGGGGGTGAGGCCACGGTCGGGTGTGGACGGCGGGGGCGCCGGGGACGCCTCCACAGGCTTTTCGGCCACCGCCACCAGTGTAGCCACCACGCTGAGCGCAACCGTCCGGCGGCGCTCAGGTATTCCGGTAGGCTCGCTCCACCCGGCGGCCCAGCGCCGTCAGGACCTCGTAGGAGATGGTCTCGCTCCACGCCGCCACCTCCTCGGCGCGGAGGCCCTCGCCGATCAGGGTTGCCCGCATCCCGGGGGCGACGCCGGGCACGTCGGTGGCGTCGACCGTGAGCTGGTCCATGCTGACCGAGCCCACCACCGGCGCCCGGTGCCCAGAGATGAGCACGTATCCCCGGCCAGAGCGCCGGCGCAGGACGCCGTCCTCGTAGCCGATGCCCACCGTGGCCACCCGCGAGGGACGACCCGCCCTCCAGGTCCTCCCGTAGCCGACCGTGGCGCCGGGGGCGACGTCCGTGACCTGCGTGATCGGGGCCGACAGGGAAAGAGCCGGACGCAGGCCGTCGTCCTCGCAGCCGTACAGCGCGATGCCGCAGCGAACCGCGTCCAGCGCCATCTCCGGGTGACGCAGCGCCGCGGCCGAGTTCGCCATGTGGCGGAGCCCGGGATCCACGCCGAGATCGGCTGCAACCCGGGAAAAAAGCCCGAACTGCTCCCGCGTGAAGGCCGGGTCCGACTCAGCGGCGGCGAAATGCGAATAGAAGCCGGCGAGGCGCAGGCCGGGAGCTGCGCACACGG
>JALYZG010000308.1 GCA_030948965.1 Candidatus Dormiibacterota bacterium
GCCATCAGCCGCTGCTGGATGGCGAAGAGTTGGTTGTGGGCGCCGCGCAGGCCGCGCGGCAGCGCCCGCTCCCGGCCGCCGGCGCGGGCCTGCAGGGCGCCGATCGAGGCGGCCAAGGTGCGCGGCAGCAGGTTCAGCTCCATCAGCCGCAGGTGCTCGACGCGCTCCAGCAGCCGGTCCGCCTCGGCCATCAGCTCGCACCGATCGGCCTCCGCCGCGGCCGCGTTCGGCTCGACCAGAACCGCCCCCATGCGGGCAGGCTAGGGCCGATCCGCTGCCGAGTAAACCCCTTCTTTACAAGCCAGGTGTGCAGCTCCGGCCATCATTGACCGCGGTGGTCCAGGAGGCGCCGGAGGCGGCCGCGCTGCTGCTGCTCGCCGGCGGTCGGAGCCGGCGCATGGGGCAGCCGAAAGCGCTCCTCCGCGTCGGCGAAGTCAGCCTGGTCGAGTGGCTGGCAGCGCGCCTCGCGCCGGGCTTCGACCAGCTCCTCGTCTCTGTGGCTGAGGCCGTCCAGCTCCCGTCCGCTCTGCGCCCCCACGGCGTTCTCGACCTCCACGCCGGGGCCGGGCCGCTGGCCGGCATAGAGGCAGGCCTGGCCGCCAGCCGCCAGCCGGTGCTGGTCGCCGTCGCCTGCGACATGCCCTACGTCAGCCCCGAGCTGCTCCTGCGCCTGCGCCAGGCCGCCCTCGGCCATGACGCCGCGGTGCCCCTGGCGGCCGGCCGCCCCGAACCTGTCTGCGCCGCCTACCGGCTCTCCGCCGCCGGCGCCGTCGCAGCCTCGCTGGGCGCTGGCGAGAGGCGTGCGGCGGCGCCCCTGGGGGACCTGGACGTGGCCTGGCTGCAAGACGTGGACGCGGGCCAGCTGCGCAGCCTCAACACGCCGGCCGACTACTCGGCCTTTCTCGACGCATTGCGTTATTGGGGATAATCGACCGGAATCCCCGTCACCAGTGAGGAGCTGATTTGAAGATAGTCGTGACCGTGAAGCAGGTCCCCGATCCCAACGCCGCCCAGGCGCTGGAGGGGGACAACACCATCGCGCGCGACCGAGAGGTCGTCCTCGACCCCGGCGACGAGGTGGGCATCGAGGAGGGCCTGCAGCTGAAGGAGGCGCAGGGCGGCGAGGTGGTGCTCCTGTCCGTGGGCCCGGAGAAGGCGCGCGACGCGATCCGCAAAGGCCTCTCCATGGGCGCCGACCGCGGCATCCTGGTCACGGACGAGGGCTTGTCCGGAGCGGACGCGCTGCTCACGGCCCGGGTCCTGGCGGCGGCTCTCACGAATGAATCGCCGGACCTCGTCATCTGCGCCACCGAGTCCTACGACGGCTCGACGGGCATGGTCCCGCCGATGCTGGCCGAGCTGTTGGACGTGCCCCAGCTCACGTTCGCGAAGGAGATCGCGATGGACGGCGCGGGCAAGGTCACCGTCCACCGCCAGACGGAGGACGGCTTCCAGGTCGTGGAGGCGCCAACGCCCTGCCTGGTGACCGTGACGGCGGGCATCGCCGAGCCCCGTTACGCCTCGCTCAAAGGCATCATGGCCGCCCGCTCCAAAGAGGTGAAGCAGCTGTCGCTGGCCGAGCTGGGCGTCAGCCCCGGCACTCCGGTGGAAACGATCGAAGGCGTGGCCGACGCGCCGGCGCGGCAGTCGGGCGAGATCGTGGAGGACGACGGGGGGAGCGGCGTGGAACGGATCATGGCCGTCCTGTCGGCGGCGAAGGTCGTTTGAGCGTGGCCAAGATCTGGGTGTATGCGGAGCTGAACGAGAGCGGCGCGGCCAGCATCGGCCTGGAGCTGCTGGCCAAGGCCAGGAGCCTCGGCGAGGTCGACGCGGTCGCACTCGGTCCTGGGGCGAGGGCGGCGGCGCCGGCGCTGGGCGCCCACGGTGCCGCACGCGTGCTGGTCAACGAGGACCCGGCTTTCGGCGAGTACGTGGCGGAGCCCGCGGCCGACTGCCTGGCCGCGCTGGTGGCAGCGGACGCGCCGGACCTGATCCTCTTCGGCTTCACGGCCGACAGCCGCGAGGTGGCCGCCCGGCTGGGCGCGCGGCTCGGGACCGGGGTCATCTCCAACGCGATGGACGTGAGCGCCGACGGCAAGGGCTACGTGGCCCAGGTGCCCTACTTCGGGGGCGCCAAGGTGGCGTCGTATCGGGCCAACAACTCGCCCACGGTCGTGCTCGTGCGGCCCAAGTCTTTCGAGGCCTCGGAGGCTCCCGGGGCCGGAGAGGTGGTTGAGATAGAGGCAGCGATCGGCGAGGGCTCCAGGCGGGCCCGCATCCTGGAGCGCAAGGCGGAGGCCGGCGACCAGGTCAAGCTGGAGGAGGCGGCGGTCGTGGTCTCCGGCGGCCGAGGCCTCGGCGGGGCCGAGAACTTCAAGCTGGTCGAGGACCTCGCTGGCGCCCTGGGCGGCGCGGCCGGGGCCAGCCGGGCGATCGTGGACGCCGGCTGGGTGCCGTACGCGATGCAGGTCGGCCAGACGGGGAAGACGGTCCGGCCCGGCGTCTACATCGCCGCCGGCATCTCCGGTGCCATGCAGCACACGGTGGGCATGAAGGGGGCCAAGGTGATCGTCGCTATCAACAAGGATGCGGACGCCCCGATCCTCAAGATGGCGGACCTCGGGGTGGTGGGCGATGCGCTCAAGATCCTGCCCAAGCTGACCGAGGCGGTGCGGGCCAAAACCGGGCGGTAGGCGAGGCGCGCGAGACGGATCGGAAAGAGGCGGAGGCGCTCCTCGAGGAACGCGCTGGCCGCCGCGAGGTCCGGGACTATGGCGGCGCCGACGCCATCCGCGAACGGCTGCGGCTGGGTGGTTGGGAGGTCGTGGACCGGCCCGAGGGCAGCGGTCTGCGCGAGGTGCCGGCGCCGCCGCCGGCCCGGGCGGTGACGATGCTGACCCTGGTGCACGGCTGGCCGGACGACGTGGAGCGCTGGCTGGGCGGCGTGACCGCCGCCACGGCCCCCGACTGGGAGGCGCTGCTCGTGGTCAACACGGACACACCGGATGTCGCGAAGCGGGTCACGGCCCTGGCGGCCGAGCGGGTGCGCGTGCTGGCCGAGGCGCCACCGACCGGCTGGGCGGAGGCGGCGAACGCGGGCCTGGAGGCGGCCGCCGGCGCCGTGACCGTCCTCTTCGACCCTGGCGTGGAGGTCACCGGGGACGTGGCCGGCCCGCTCCTGGCGGCGCTAGCGGACCCCGAAGTGGTGGTGGCGGGGGCGTTTGGGGTCCGGGCCGCGGGCAGCGTCGGCCACTTCCACACCCATCCCGGGCCCGACGTCGACGCGTTGGAGGGCTACGTGCTCGCGGTCCGGACCGCCGAGGCGCTGGCGGCCGGCGGCTTCGACCGCCGCTTCCGCTTCTACCGGCTAGCGGACTTCGAGCTGTGCCTCCGCCTCCGCGCCCACTCTGGCGGTCGCGCCGTGGTGGTCCCTAAACTGCCGGTCGAAAAGCACGAGCACCGGCTCTGGGAGGCGCTGGACGAGACCGAGCGGGAGCGCCTCTCCCGCCGCAACTTCTACCGCCTGCGGGACCTCTGGGGCGCCCGGTCCGACCTGCTCCTGGGCGGGAGCGGCGGACAGTAGCGACGGTCGCCCGGCGGCCGGCTCAGTCCAGTCCCGGCGGGCGCAGGTAGCCGAAGCCGGGCGCAGCCTCCAGCTCCGCGGCCAGGTCCAGCAGAGCCCATTCGCCAAACGGCCGGCCGGTCAGTTGCACGCCCACCGGCAGGCCCTCGGCCAGACCCGCCGGTACCGACACGGCAGGCAGGCCGGAGAAGCTCACGGGCAGCACGAACTGCGTGTAGGCCAGCCATTCCTCGGAGAGGAAGGGGGGCACGTCGGCGATCGCCATCGGCGGCCGGCCCAGGGTCGGGCTGAGGATCGCGTCGCAGCTCTCGAGCGTGCGCCGAAGTGGCGCCGCCGCCTCCAGGCCCGACCCCAACGCGGCCAGGTAGTCGCGCACCGTCGTCGCCCGCCCGCGGGCGATCAAGTTCCGCACCGCGGCGCCATACTCGTCCGGTTCGCCGGGCTGGTCGGCCACGCTGCAGGGGCGCACGACCTGGTAGGCGTGAGCCACCGGCAACGGGTTCCAGGTCACGGGTTCCAGGCTGTGCCCGGCCACGGTCAGCGCGGCCGCCGCGGCCCGGACCGCGGCGGCGCACGCCGGCGCCACGGTCAGCGGGCTCGACCCCACCAACCCGATCCGCAGCACTCTGTGCGGGCCGGTCGGCGGGATCGCCTCCGCCGTCATCAATGCGAAGGCCGACCGCAGATCCGCGACCGAGCGCGCCAACGGCCCGCGCACGCTGAGGTTCGTGGGGTCGGGGTGTTCCTCCGGCACCCGGCCGGCGGACGGTCGCAGGCCGAGGACGCCACAGCAGGAGGCCGGGACGCGGATGGAGCCGCCCATGTCGTCGCCGTACGCGATGGTGCAGAGCCCGGCGGCGACGGCTGCCCCACTGCCGCCGCTGGACCCGCCAGGGGTGACGCCCTCGCGCCACGGATTGCGCGTGGCTCCGAACAGCTCGTTGGCGGTCCCCACCGCGGCCGCCAGCTCGGGCAGGTTGGTCTTGCCCAGGACGGCGACACCCGCGTCGCGGGCTCGGGCCACCACCAGCGCGTCCGACTCCGCGACGCGATCCGCGAAGCGGCGGGAGCCGTACGTCCAGGGCATCCCCGCCACCGGCTGGGTGTCTTTGACCGCGAGGGTCACCCCTGACAGCGGGCCGGCACCCGGCCGTGCGCCCAAATCGACGTGCACGTACGCCCGGAGCGCCGGGTCCAGGCGCGCGATCCGCTCCAGGTGGACCCTGGCCACCTCCTCCGGCCGCAGCTCTCCACTCGCGACGGCGGACTGTATGGCGGCGATGGTGGCGAACCCGACGTCGGCGGACGGCATGCACGATCATTGTGGCGAGATGGAGAAGATCAGTTGGACCGGGTCGGCGGAGGCCGACCATCTGTTGGAGACGGAGCCGCTGGCCCTGCTGATCGGCCTGGTGCTGGACCAGCAGGTGAAGATGGAGAAGGCGTTTTCCGGGCCGTACGACCTGAAGCAGCGCCTCGGCAGTCTCGACGCCCGGCGGATCGCGGAACTCGACCCGGCGGAGCTGGACCGGGTGTTTCGCGAGCGGCCCGCGCTCCATCGCTTCCCCGGCAACATGGCGCGGCGGGTGCAACTGCTCTGCCAGGTGCTGGTCGAGCGCTATGAGGGCGACGCGGCGGCGGTCTGGACGGGCGTCAAGAGCGGGGAGGAGCTGGCCGCGCGCATCGCTGCGCTGCCCGGCTTCGGCGAGCAGAAGACTCGGATCACCGTGTCGATCCTGGCCAAGAAGTTCGACGTCAAGCCGAAGGGCTGGGAGGCGCACGCCGCGAACTGGCACACCGTCGCCGACGTGGACTCGCCGGAGACGATGGCAGAGGCGCGCGCCGTCAAGCGGGAGATGAAGGCCGGGATGAAGGCCGGAACGCAGCGCAACCCACTCCGGTAGCCGGCGGTGGGCGGCGGCCTCCGCCAGCGCCCGACAATGGAGCGGTGACGAACCTCGAGGCCCTGCGCCGGGGCATGGTCGGCGACGGGCCCCGGGCCGGCTGGCGGGAGACCATCGGGGCACGCATCGCCGAGGTCGAGGCGGGCCAGGTGGTGGTGGAGCTGGACGCCCACGCGGGGCATCGGCACGAGGGCGGCGTGGTCCAGGGCGGCATCATCACCCAGATCGCCGACGCGGCCATGGGCATGTCCCTTCTCACGCTCCAGCCCGACGATCAGTCCAACACCACGATCGAGCTGAAGATCAACTTCGTCCGCCCGGTCGTCGAGGGCCGGATGAAGGCCGTCGGGCGGGTCGTGGAACTGCGCCGCTCCCTCCTCTTCAGCGAAGCCGACGTCTACGACGAGCAGCAGCGGCTGGTGGCCCGCGCCTCCTCGACCTGTCTTGCCATCCCCCGCCAGGGCTGGCGCAAGGCCGAGACCGGTTGACCCAATCGCAGACCCACCTGTTCTCGCCGGCCGCCGCCTGGTTGGGCATCGAGGAGATCTCTGCCGGGGCGGCCGAAGCCGTCCTCGACCTGCCCACGCGCGCTGAGATGGGCAACCGCGGCGGCGTTGTTCACGGCGGCTTCATCGCGCTCCTCGCGGACACGGCCATGGGCCGGGCCATGCACGCCGCCCGACCGGAAGCGGAGCGAATGTTCTCCTTCGACCTGAAGCTCAACTTCGTCGCCTCGGGCAGCGTGGGGGAGAGGCTGCGGGCCTCGGCCCGGGTGATCCACGCCGGTCGCCGCACCGGGCTGGCCGAGTGCCGGGTCGAGGCTGGGAACGGACGTTTGGTGGCCACCGCGACGGGTACGTTCATGATCTACATGCCGGAGCCCCACGCGCCGGACGGGCCGCCCAGCTGATGCCGTTCGACAACATCGTCGTGCACGGCGCGAGGGAGCACAACCTCAAGGACGTGACGCTCGCGATCCCCCGCGACCGGCTGGTCGTGTTCACCGGGCTATCGGGCTCGGGCAAGTCCTCACTCGCCTTCGACACCATCTATGCGGAGGGCCAGCGGCGGTATGTCGAGTCGCTCTCCGCCTACGCCCGCCAGTTCCTGGGCCAGATGGAGAAGCCGGACGTGGACGCCATCGACGGGCTTTCACCGGCCATCTCCATCGACCAGAAGGGCACCTCGCGCAACCCGCGCTCGACGGTGGGCACAGTGACCGAGGTCTACGACTACCTGCGCCTGCTCTTCGCCCGTGTCGGGCGCCCGCACTGTCCGGTCTGTGGCCGCCCGCTTTTCAAGCAGACCATCGACCAGATGGCGGACCAGGTCCTGCGCTTGCCGGAGCGGACGCGCCTCATGATCCTGGGCCCGGTCGTGCGCGGCCGGAAGGGCGAGTTCGAGAGGCTCTTCGAGGACATCCGCAAACAGGGCTTCAGCCGCGTGCGGGTTGACGCCACGATCTACGAGCTGTCGGAGCCGATCCCGGCGCTGGAGCGCTACAAGAACCACACCGTCGAGGTGGTCGTGGACCGGATCGTGGTCGATCCCGAGCAGCGGACGCGCCTGGTCGACTCGCTGGAGACTGCGGTCAAGCTGGGCCAGGGCACAGCGCTCGCGGTGCCCGTCGACCAGGGTGAGGAAGGCGAGATGCTGGTCTCACAGGACTTCGCCTGCCCGGTTGGTCACGACGTCCACATCCCCGAGCCGGAGCCGCGCAACTTCTCCTTCAACACGCCGCACGGCGCCTGCCCCACGTGCACCGGCCTGGGCACGCAGCAGGTGGTGGACCCGGAGCTTGTCATCTCCGACCCCTCACTGGCGCTGGCTGACGGCGCCATCGCGCCCTGGAGCAAGTCCCAGTTCTTCTACCCGGAGATGCTGCAGGCGGTCTGCGAGGCGGCCGGCATCGACATGCACGTGCCGTTCCGGGACCTGCCCCAAAAGGAGCGGGAGCTGATCCTGAACGGCTCCGGCAAGCAGAAGATCAAGTTCGCCTACCGCAACCAGTACCGAGCCCGACGCCACTACGAGGCCCCGTTCGAAGGCGTGCTCCGGAACCTCCAGCGGCGCTACGACGAGACCGAGTCGGAGTTCGTCAAGCAGGAGCTGGAGAAGTACATGGCCCTGAAGCCCTGCCCCGTCTGTCACGGGGCGCGACTGAAGCCGGAGTCTCTGGCGTTCAGCGTCGGCGGCCGCAACGTCTTCCAGGTCACCGAGCTCTCGGTCACAGACGCGATCGAGCTCATGCAGAACCTGGACCTGAGCGAACGGGAGCGTACGATCGCCCGCGGCATCCTGAAGGAGATCCTGGAGCGGCTCCAATTCATGGTCGACGTGGGCCTCGACTACCTGACGCTGGCCCGCTCGGCCACGACCCTCTCGGGCGGGGAGTCGCAGCGCATCCGCCTGGCGACCCAGATCGGCTCCAAGCTGATGGGCGTCCTCTACATCCTCGATGAGCCCTCGATCGGCCTTCACCAGCGCGACAACCGGCGTCTGATCGACACGCTGGTGCAGCTCCGCGACCTGGGCAACACGCTGATCGTGGTCGAGCACGACGAGGAAACGATCAGGGCCGCCGACTGGATGGTGGACATCGGCCCGGGCGCGGGCGAGCACGGCGGCCACATCGTCGCCTCCGGGCCCGTGGCCGATGTGATCCGCGACCCTGACTCACTCACCGCCCAGTTTCTCCGGGGCGACCGCCAGATCCCTATCCCGCCCGAGCGGCGGCCGGGCAACGGCCACCAGCTCCGGGTTCGCGGCGCGGCCGCCAACAACCTGCACGGGATCGACGTCTCCATTCCGCTCGGCTGCTTTGTCTGTGTGTCCGGGGTGAGCGGCAGCGGCAAGTCCTCGCTGGTCACCGATATCGTCTCGCGGCGCCTGGCCCAGCACTTCTATCGGGCCAAGGAACGGCCGGGCCCGCACGCGGGCCTGGACGGCCTGCAGCACCTGGACAAGGCGATCGAGATCGACCAGTCCCCGATCGGGCGCACGCCGCGCTCGAACCCGGCCACCTACACCGGCATGTTCACCCACATCCGCGACCTCTACGCCTCGATGCCGGAGGCCAAGATGCGCGGCTACGGACCCGGCCGCTTTTCCTTCAACGTCAAAGGTGGGCGCTGCGAGAGCTGCCAGGGCGACGGCATCATCCAGATCGAGATGCAGTTCCTGCCCGACGTCTATGTGCAGTGCGAGGTCTGCCACGGCAGCCGCTACACGCGCGAGGTGCAGGAGGTCAAGTTCCGCGGCCACTCGATCTCCGAGGTACTGAGCATGACCGTCGACGAGGCCATCGAGGTCTTCGAGAACGTGCCCAAGATCCTGACCAAGCTGCGCACCCTGCGTGACGTGGGCCTGGGCTACATCCGCCTGGGGCAGCCGGCGACCCA